>JAGVIV010000179.1 GCA_020055845.1 Betaproteobacteria bacterium | reverse complement strand
GCAGATAGCACAACTCTTGCGCAGGTTTGAAGTGCTGCAGAAAGTCGGCTAGTTCAGCGCCGTAGTGATGCAGGTTTGCACTGTGCGAAGGATGTTTTTCGATAAATCGCAGCGCCATCATGCGAAAAAAATCGTCGCCGACCAGTTGCTTGATGACCGGATAAGCGCCGGCCAAGGCATCGTGCAGATTGCCGCGATAATTGTTGCGATACACCTCGAGTGCGGTCGCTAGAGAATAGTTTGCATAACGTGTATCTGTATCCGCAGAGGGAGGCCCACCAAGCACGATAGCTTGTGCAAAGCCGTAGAGCTCGTCGTTTAGTTCAGACATGACAGGCCTCTATTCGGTGCCGCGCTTTTGCCGCTTCCTCCATCAATACCGGCAAGGCCGGTATCTCGCTGTCCCACTCGATCAAAGTGGGGCGCGGGCCGAGTTGGCGCAACACCGATTCATACAGTTCCCATACTTCGGGATAAACCGGATGGTCATGGGTGTCCACTAGGCAGCCGTCGCGCATACTGTAGCCGGCCAGGTGATATTCCTTCATGGCTGAGGCGGGGATGGTTCGGATGAATTCATCGGCATCCACGCCCAGATTGCGGACGTTTACATACAGGTTCTCAACGTCGAATAGGATGCCGCAACCGCTGCGCTGCACCAGTTCGGCAAGGAATTCCCCTTCGCTCATTTCGCTGTGTGAAAAAGACAGATAGCTGGAAAGGTTTTCCACCAGCAATTGGCGATTTAATTTTTCCTGAACCCGCTGCACGCGCGACACCACGTGATCCAGCGCCTCGCGCGTATAGGGGAAGGGCAGCAGATCGTTGACGACCAAGTCTCCGGCGCGGTTCCAGCACAGATGTTCGGATACCAGGGCAGGCTGCACGGTATGGCAGAGTTGCTGCAAAGCGGAGAGATGGGCTTCGTCCAGCGGTGTGCTCGAAGCCAGACCCATGCCCACGCCATGCAGGCTCACCGGATAATGTTCGCGCACCTTGAGTAAGGTCCGCAGCGGCGCGCCGCCGCCAAAGAAATTTTCGTTGTGTACCTCTACCCAGCCAAGCTCGGGCAGGGTATCCAAAACCTCACGGTAGTGAGGTGCCCGCAGACCGATACCTGCGGTACACGGCAAGATATTGTGGTTTGCGGGCATTTTTGTTTACATGGCTTTCTTCATCATCATGTCGCCGCCCTCGGAAACACTGCCGCCGGCGATCTTGTTGCAAGTGCCTTTGGGGAGGGCCACGAAGTCGTTGATATCTCCGTTTTTGCTGGCTTGCCCGGCGCAGGAGTGGCCGGATTTTTTGCTGCCGCAGTCATTCATGCCTGCTTTGGCGACCCCGTAGCACTTTTCCATTTCCATTTTTTTGTCCGCTGCATTGGCATTTCCTGCGAGACCCAGCGCCAACAGACCACCGATTGCAACTGACAAGACTTGATGCTTTTCCATATTGAACTCCTTTGGGTTTAAAAATCGAAGAGACCTGTACTGCATTCGTGAACGGCCTTTTTGCACATTGCCGGCGATATTCTGTTCACGTACTCGTTGATTCGACGGATGCTTGAAAAAGGTTACATGGCTTTTAGCGAATGATTCGGCTGGACATGCTGGGTGTTGTAAATGGATGTTCCGTATGGCCTAAATTTTGACCGTGCAACGCGGCACAGTGTCAGCATCGTCCAGCTACGGGCTGTTCAGGCAATGGAGCTGACGCTGTTGCCGCCATTTTTTTGCGCATCGGACAAGGCTTTTTCAGCTCGGCTGAGTAGGCCGCCGAGTCCGTCGTTATGGAGCTGGGCGACACCAATCGATGTGGTGATGCGGGGTAGTGTGTCACCGCTGGGTAATACGATTTCTGCCGCGCAGATGGCTTCACGCAATCGTTCTGCGGCGACACCGGCTGCCTCCAATGAGGTGGTATAGGGCAGGAAGATAATAAGTTTGCTGTCCAAATAATGTCCAGCCTGATCCTCTGGACGCTGGCAGGAGATGATGGTTTGGGCAAAAGTTCTGAGCGCCTGATCGCCACCTAACTCGCCATATTTTTTAGCGTAGTCCCTGAAGTTGTCTATTTCCAGCATGATCAGGCAACTGAACCGGTTGTCGACCAGGCAGCGTTTGAGATAGCGTCCCAGTTCTTTATGCATCCAGTGGCGGTTATACAGACCGGTTATACGGTCCGTCATATTAAATCCCTCGTAGCCGTTGTGTTGCTCAAGCGACTCGGAGTTCATCTGCGAGTTGATCTCAATGTGCTGGCTCAAAATGTGCAACAGGTTGAGTGCCGTTTTGTGTGACTCTTCGATTAATGCCCAGACGGATGACAGCTCGATAGCGAGCAGCTTGCAGTCGGTTGTGGCAATCACAATGCCGCTGTTGTGTTTGTCGCTCAGTATCGACATCTCTCCGAGGCTGTCCCCTTCACCATACATGGCGACGGGGACGGTATTCGTATCGGTCAGTTGCAGGTGCAGGCGTCCGGACAGTATCACGTAGACATATCTCGTCGCTTGTCCCGGAACGAGCAGGGTGTCATCTTTGGCAATCCGTATTTCGAGCGGGGATGTTAAGACACGGATAAGAATCTCCTGTGGGACCCCTTGAAACAAGGGTACTGTTGCCAGCAAGTTCAGATGTGCGGATGAGAGTGTGACGGGAGCGGATTGCAATGCCATTTGTGTACTCGCTATTCTGTATCAATCGAAATAATACTGTGATTATAGGGATGCTGTTAGCTCGTGTGTCAGTTGAATAAATATTCGATTGCAGTCGAAATCATATGCTGTACTTGGTTGAGCGGTTTGCTGTCTTCTTCGTCCTGCAGTGCTTTTAAACGGGCCGCTTCTGCTCTTGCGCGTGCTTGCGCTGCTCGTTGGCGAATGGCTTCTGTCTCTGCAGCTTGTTTTGCCACGAGTAATTGCATTTCAGCGTCCTGCTGTGCCAGTTGACGAGCTGTTTCCTCGGCGGCTTTTGCGGCTTGCTGAGCACGAAGTTTTTCCGCTCGGAGGGCGCCGCTGCGGGCTTTTTCTTTGGCGGCTTTTAGTTTTTCCGTATCAACTTCGGGAGCCGTTTTTGCCTGTCCTGATTTTAATGGATTGGCTTTGTTTGCGGACGGACCTGCCGGACTGACAGCGGGTATGCCCGATGCGGCTGCAACGGTGCTGCTTTCCGCGCCGGTTTGATCTTTTGCCGCTTGCGCTGCTTCGCCCGGCGTCATCAGGAATGACTTGTCCTCGGAGCCGATCTTGCTCATCTCGATTGCATTTTCTTCGATGACTCTTTGACGGGCGGCTTCCAGCGCGATTTTCGCTTCTTCGGCTGCTCGATCATTCAGCTTGGGCTTGTCAATCTCGTTGGCGGATGCGGGATCCGGCGGGCAATTTTCAGCTGCATCTGTGGAGGAGCCAAGAAGTTCCGGCAGGTCTTCGGTTTCCAGATGGGAAATACCCAGAGTGCTGACTAATTTACCCATGCCGGCAAGTGTGCGCGCTTCGGCGATGGCAAGGTCGTATTCGGCATTCACATAACTGCGTTTCGCTTGATAGAGTTCATTTTCCGTGTCGAGTAGATCGAGCAGGCTGCGTTGGCCTATATCGAACTGTCGCTGGTAGGCGGTGCGGGCTTTTTCTATCGCGAGCTGATGTTCGTCCAGAAAGTGCAGCTGTTCTTTTAGTTTCGCGATGTCGTTATAGGCGATAGCGAAAGTCATGCGTACGTCGCGGCAGGTTTTGTCGCGTGAAGCACGGGCCGATTCAAAACGGCTGGCATACTGGTTTGAACGGGCATTGTCTGCGCCGCTGTTGAACAGGTTCCAGTTGAGCGTTACTTTGGCTGTGGTGTTGTTGGTATCCCCGATGATATTGCTGATATTGCTGGTTTGTGATTTGGAGAGCACCAGATTGACCGTCGGTTGATATTTTCCCCAGCGTGCATACATGTCATAGCGCGATGAGCGTACGTTTTCGATCGCGGCCAATATGGCGGGATGATAGTCGATTGCCATGGAGAGTTGAGCGGACGCGGCATTTTCGAGAATCTGTTTGGCGAGTTTTGCCTGGGTGCTGGTGCTGCGTAACTTACCCGGAGGGGGAATGCCAATCACACGCTGGAAACGAGCGCTCACATCGTGGACATTGGCATTGTCGAGCGTCAGGTTCGATTCGCTCAATGCGAGGCGTCCTGATACTTGTTCGAGGTCGACGCGTCGTCCGACACCCGCCACGACCTTGAGTCTGATCTGCTCGAATGCGGTGCGATGGCGGACATAATTGTCTTCGGTCAGCTCGAAAAGTTTGCGTTGTCGCAAAACATCATAATAGGCACGGATAGCATCCAGTGCGGCAGTCTCGGAACCATCCAGTAATTCGTAATAGCGGGTCAGTTGTGCATTGCTCAGGCGGCGGACTTCATTGCGGGTGGCAAAACCGTCATACAGCATTTGAGTGAAGGTGAGCGAGGCACTTTTAGTATTGTTGTTATAAGTGGAGATTGGCGATTGTGTATTGTCTTTCCCCGCTTCTACCGAAAGATCGAGTCTGGGGAAGTAGCCGCTGATGGCAGCGGACTTTTCACTGCCGGCTGCCAGGAAATTATGCCAGCGAATAAGCACATCCGGATTTTGGAGTACTGCTTTTTGAGTAAAGTCCACCAGCATGTCAACCGGAGGAGTTTTGGGTTTTCCAGTTTTTGTTTTAATTTCGCTCTTTATTTCTGCTGCCGTTGCAACACCCATCCCTACTCCTGTTAGGAGCACTAATATTAAATAATATTTGTATATGGGCTTGTCGCGACTAGAGGAATTCAATTTCAAAGTGCGATGAATAAGAGTTGATCGACGTTCGTGGGGTTGCAGTAGGGTTTGAATGTTCAAATTTTATATGTTTCATTCGCATCCCCGTTTAATCCACGATGTTATTGATGATTAATGCCCCAAAAGATACATTTCCAAATGTATAGATTTTAGATCTATATCCATGTTCTCCATGATTATAATAGCATTAGGATTAACATGTAAATCATTGCTGCTCTTATATTTTCTTGTTTTTCTGCGTAAGCTGGCAAGATTTAGTATCATCATGCTGTCGATGTTTGAACTCGTTATATTGAGTGTTGCGTGGTTTTTTTGACATTAATCTTGCTGATGCCGTACATCCATCTTGCAAATAAAATCAATAGGTTGTGAATTTCCCCTGCTGCTCATCGCGATGCTGTCATTTTTTTCATGGACATACGCAGCTGGCTTTGACGCGGATAAGCTTTTGAAGACGATTACTCAACGTTTTGGCGCGGCATCTGCGACAAAATTGCGTGATTGGCAGAAGTTGGTGGCAGAAACCTCGGCAATGGATGATCCTGAGGCACAGATAAAAAAGGTCAATGATTTCTGGAACCGGCGTATGCAGTTCATGGATGATAAGGACGCTTGGGGGCAGGATGACTATTGGGCAACTCCGATGGAGTCGCTGG
Source organism: Betaproteobacteria bacterium (assembly GCA_020055845.1). Classification (GTDB taxonomy): domain Bacteria; phylum Pseudomonadota; class Gammaproteobacteria; order Burkholderiales; family Gallionellaceae; genus PALSA-1006. The sequence goes on along the minus strand of JAGVIV010000179.1, from coordinate 4,319 downwards.
GACAGGGGAAGATAGATTGTGAGGATTTTGCTATTGCGAAATACTTCACCCTGCTTTCGGCTGGAATGGATGTGGGGCAGCTCAGGCTAATCTATGTCAAGGCTAAATTGGGTGGCTCCTCCAGCAATATTACGCAAGCGCATATGGTGTTGGCGTTTTACAGCGATCCGGATGCCGAGCCGGAAATTTTGGATAACCTGCTAGGTGAGATTCGGCCCGCTTCGCGGCGGCCCGACCTTACCCCTGTGTTCAGCTTTAATGGTCAGGGAATGTGGGCAGGGGTATCTGCCGGCAGTTCATCCAGTCCATCCGGTTCCAAGCGCCTTTCACGTTGGGAAGATCTTTTGGTTCGTGCGCATGCGGAAGGATTCGAGTGATTTATAGGTTAAATGATTGTGGGTGTCATCACCTGCAGAAAGCAACGGGGTAATCATGTCTTTATTTCGGCAATTGATGTTGGCGGTGGCTCTTTCAACGTTGCTCTCGTTTATGGGCAGCGCAGTCGTTAGTTTGCTCTCTTCCCGACATTATCTGGAACAGCAGTTGATTCTCAAAAATGAGGATAACGCGAGTGCGCTAGCACTGCTCATCACACAGCAGAGTAAAGACCCAGTCACCATCGAGCTATATGTCGCGGCCTTGTTTGACAGCGGACATTATGAGTCGATACAAGTGTTCGATCCGAAAGGGCGACTCATCGTTGAGCGACAGTCTCCTCCCGAGACAGGTGAAGCCCCGGCTTGGTTTACTCATTTGTTACCCATCAAACCGACAGCGGGTAGAGCTCAAATCAGCGATGGATGGAGGCAGTACGGCATGATTGAGCTGCGAAGCCAGAGCAAGTTCGCCTACGGCGAGTTGTGGCAAGGTGCTAGCAGTATGGCCGGTTGGCTATTGTTGGCTAGCGCGATTAGCGGCTGGATTGCGGCACTTATTTTGAAACGTTTGCGGGAGCCGTTGGGCAGAGTAGTTGAGCAGGCGCGCGCAATATGCGAACGGCGTTTTAGTGTGATTGAAGAACCTAAGGTGCCGGAACTGAAGCAACTTGCATTCGCGATGAACACTATGGTGGGGCGTCTGAAGGCGATGTTTGAAGAGGAGGCAGCCCGTCTGGACGCGGTGCGACGTGAGGTGAACTATGATTCGATTTCTGGTTTTGCCAACCGCATGTTTTTCTTTTCGCAGTTTTCGGAATTATTGAAATCTGAAGAGCATGCGCATTCGGGAAGTTTGTTGTTGTTGCGTATCATCGATCTGGGCGGTATTAATCAGCGCCTCGGGCGTTTAGATGCAGACCGTTTTCTGAAGATATTCGCTAAAACGATTGAAGCTGCGGTAGCAGCCCATCCCGGGCATTTGATAGGCCGTTTGAATGGCGCTGATTTTGCGGTGGTATTGCCGGGATTGGATGATGCCGAGGTATTGGCAAATGAATTATTCGAACGTATTGCCAACGAGGTCTCGCATCTTTCCGAGGGGGCTGCTGTCGTGCGTATCGGTTTCAGTGACTACCAGCAAGGTAAAGAGCCCGGGCCTTTAATGGGTATGCTGGATGGTGCACTGGCCGAGGCGGAAGCCTCCGGTGAAAATAAACCCCGTCGTGCTCAAATCAGTAGCGGATTGCAACAGCGTACTACGGCTGTGCAGTGGGCGGAGCAGCTGGGGGCTGCGATAGAGAATGGTTGGTTACGCCTGGTCGGTTTGCCCGTGATTGGTTTTGGGCAACAGAAATTGATGCATCAGGAATGTCCGTTACGCATGCGATTTTTGGAAGAGGGTGAGTGGCAGACTGCCGGTAAGTTTCTGCCTATGGCAACACGTCTGCAAATGACGGCGGAACTAGATATTGCGGCTACCAGGTTGGCGATTAATCAGCTTGCCTCAGAACCAAATTCACCTGATCTGGCCGTGAATCTTTCCGGTGAGTCCCTGCAGTCAGAAGGTTTTCGCAAGAAAATGCGTGAGTTAATACAGGCGAATGCATCATTGAGTGGGCGCTTGTGGCTGGAAGTTTCGGAGGCGAGTGCGTTTGCGCATCTCGATGCTTTCCGCGCCTTTCGTAAAGATTTAACGGGGTTCGATTGCCATATCGGAATTGAGCACTTTGGGCGCGAGTTTAGCCGCATCGGTATCTTGCATGATTTAGGTCTGCACTATTTAAAAGTGGACGGTAGTTTCATCAATGATATTGATACACAATCGGGAAATCAGGCCTTCCTTGAAGGTCTGTGTCAGATAGCACACAACATCGGTCTGCTAGTGATTGCAGAAGGAGTCAAGCGTCCTGAAGAGTTGTCGATGTTGCCAAAACTGGGATTCGATGGAGCTACCGGGCCGGCGATTCCACGCGAATAAGGGACAAAAAAAAACGGGAAGGCAGACCTTCCCGTTTTTTACAAATTTAGTATCGTAATTAGATTGGACAGACAGCGGCCGGTGCATTGGATCCGCCACCACCACCTGAATCATTGCCGGGCGCTGCTTCTACATTTTCACCAGAGCCCCCCGTAGATTGTTTGGATTCGGGAGCTTTTGCGGCAGAACTGCCTGCTTCAGATGTCTGGGCTTTAACGGCTTCGGTCTTGACTATCTCGGCACTGTTACCTTTTCCAGTTTGATTCTCCGATCCGGCTTTGATTATATCCAGTGAAATTTTTGCTGGGATATCTACACGTATGGCACGCTCTGGCGGAACGATAGTTGGAGCTACATTGGCGTTACCTACATACGCGAATTGTCCCTGATTTAGCAGCTGCGAACCGGAAGAGTTTTTGACGATAATAGTGCCTTCCAGTACGTCGAAGTGCGTGCCGTCAGAGATAGGCGAGCCATCGGGAAGCGGGGTATCGTCACAGTCTCCTTGGCAGAGGCGAACGCCGAACTTTGTCCCCCGTATACCAGCAGTTGCCTCGCGGGTTTTTACGCTGTAACTGTCCGGATCCCCGCGTTTTCCAATCATTCCGCTGATGGAACGCATTGCCCCTTTGAGCAGATTGAATTCGGCAGCATCTTTTCCCGGTTGTTTTTCGTCGAAACTGAATTTGTCAATTTTGAATTGGCTGGTTGGGCGCAGGCTAATTTGTCCACCATCGGAGAACTTGACCCGTGCATAACTATCTTTGCCGGTGAACAGCATATCTCCGGTAAAGACTTTGTCTCTGCCGGCGAGTACGCGAAGTTTCCCATCGCCTCCTTTTGCGGAGAGTGAGCCTTCTACATTCATGACAATACCAATCTCGCTGGTGGCAGCGAAAGTCGTGCTTGTAGTAATGGACATACCCATGAAGCAAGCCAGCAGGATAAAACTATGGGCAGTTTGTTTCATTTTATTTCCCCTGTGAGTTGCTTGTTTTATGCATCACACATTGCCGGTATTGGAGGCATTGTTCAAATTTTGTACCAACGCTGCCAAGTGTTCGGTCATTGCGCCGAGATCAGGCTCTGCCGGTGTCGGAGTTGATACATCTGGATTGCTGGCCGCGACCGTTACCGCTGATGTGGGAGAAGCAACATTGGCGAGGAGATCAACAGTTGCTGGAGACAGTACATCATGGATATTCAAGCCTGCACCGTCTTGTACCAAGGTATTTACGGCAAGCTGTAGGTCATGCGTTGCGCTGCCGACCGCAAGATGTGCTTCACTTTGTACAAGATCAACCAAATGGTCGTTATTCACAACATCTTGTGCTGTCGTGATTGCACTGTTGGCGGCTGCATGCAGCTCGCTGGCAGTCACGGTGTTGCCATCGAGCGTAGCTTGATGTGTAGCCAAGGTATCTTGAGCCGAGTGTAGTGCGTTTGCTGCAGTTTCTACAGCATTGGCTGCGGCTTGTGCGCTTGCTGTTTCAGCGGCAGCTTGTGCGCTTGCCGCATCCGCTGCGGTATGTGCAGCAGTTGCATCGGCGGCGTTTGCATGGGATGTGGCAGCAGTAGCGACTGCACTCGCATCCGCTGCGACGGCAGCGGCGTGAGCGGCGGCGGCATCCGCATTGGCACTGTCGAGAGTCGACTGAGTCGCGGCAGCCTGAGCGACCGCGACTGATTTAGCAGCGGCATCGACTGCGGCTTGAGCGGCAGCACTGGACGAGTCGGTCGCGAGCGTTGCTTGGGCATCAGTCAGTGCTTGTTGAGCGGCGGCAAGTACAGTGTGCGCAGCGACATCCGCGGCGTTTGCTGTGGCAGCGGTTGTTGCAGCGGCATTGGCAGCGGCGAGTGTGGACGCGGCATCGGCAGCGGCTGTTACTGCAGCAGCATCGGCGACTGTCGCGGCAGCCTGAGCACTGTGCGCTTCAGCAGTTGCTTGAGCCGCAGCGGCGAGT
>JAGVIV010000299.1 GCA_020055845.1 Betaproteobacteria bacterium | reverse complement strand
CATCAAAATGGTGGGCTCCGCGCAAAGCCGCCGCGCGCCTTCCGAGCAATGGGTCGAACGCTTTGCCCGAATCTATACGCCGAGCGTCATGGGGCTTGCGGTGGCGGTGTTGGTCATTCCGCCGCTTATATTCGGCGGAGCATGGGACGTATGGTTTTATCGCGCCCTGGTTCTTCTTGTCATCGCGTGCCCCTGCGCGCTCGTCATCTCCACTCCGGTCAGCATCGTGGCGGCTCTGGCTGGTGCCGCAAAACAAGGCGTGCTGGTAAAAGGCGGCGTGCACCTTGAGACACCGTCGAAGCTCAAGGCAATAGCCATGGACAAAACCGGCACGCTGACGCAAGGACGCCCCAAGGTCGTCGAACTCGTCACCTTCAACAATCACAGCGAGGGCGAACTGCTGAAGTTGGCGGCTGCCCTTGAAGCTCGCAGTGAGCACCCTTTGGCCCACGCGATACTCGAAAAAGCGGCCGAAGCCGGCATTGCGGCGGTCCCCGCCAATGGCGTTCAGGCAGTGCGCGGCAAAGGTGTCGTAGGACGCATCGGCCGGCAAGAAGCTTGGTTAGGGTCTCGTCGCTTTATTGAAGAACATGATAGGCTTTCGAATTCGGCCGAGGCGCTTCAAGCGGCCGATGCTCTTGCAAGTGCTGGGCGCACCGTTATCGGCGTTGGCGATGACCGCGAGATCTGGGGCCTGATTGCCGTCGCTGACGCGGTGAGACCCGAGGCCAAGCGTATTGTGGCCGACCTACACGCGGCAGGTATCGAGCGCGTCGTGATGCTGACTGGCGATAACAAGGCCACTGCCGAAATGATTGCGCGGGAAACTGGCGTCGATGAGGTGCACGCGGAGCTCTTGCCCGAACAGAAGGTCGAGTCTGTTGAAAGGTTGGTTGCGCGGTACGGCCATGTCGGGATGATTGGAGATGGCGTAAACGATGCTCCCGCGATGGCACGCGCAAACGTTGGCATCGCTATGGGAGCAATCGGGTCTGACGCCGCCATTGAGACTGCAGATATTGCCCTCATGCAGGACGATTTATCGCGGCTGCCTTGGCTCATTCGTCATTCCAAGGCCACCTTGGCGATCGTCCGGCAAAACATCGGCTTTTCGCTTGCCGTCAAGTTACTGTTCACGGGTCTGACGATCGTCGGATGGGCGTCCCTATGGGGTGCTATCGCAGCCGATGTCGGAGCCTCGCTGCTGGTCGTGCTGAACGGGCTCCGACTATTAAGCCGCGATCAGTCAGCTCAGACGTAAATCCATCGACGAATAGCCGTGGCCGATTGCCTCTGACTGCAGAGGCGGAACGGTGTGCTCTCACTGAAATAAGCTGGCGGATGAAAGTTCTTGAGTTGATGAGTTATTTGTTGGGCATACACCGATGACGCTTGACCTTTCCGTCGTCGGCATTGTTACGGCGTTCGCGGCCGGAGCGGTCTCGTTCCTATCGCCGTGTGTCCTTCCCCTGGTGCCGGCATACATCTCATATGTCGCAGGTCAAAGCCTCCCACCGGCGGACGGCGATCAATCGGTCCCGGCTCGGCAGCAGCTTCGCGTACTGTTTTTGAGTGTATGCTTTGTCCTCGGATTTACGACGATCTTTGTAGCACTTGGTGCCGGCGCCAACGCCTTGAGCTTGGTGCTCGCAGTTTACCGATACGAAATCAATATACTTAGCGGTCTACTGGTAATTCTGTTTGGTATCTTTACGACAAGCCTCTGGCGTCCTGCTTGGATCGAGCGCGACACGCGCGTGCAAATCGCACGGCCGGGAACAGGGCCGGTCTCTGCCTATCTCCTCGGTACTGCATTTGCGTTTGGATGGACGCCCTGCATTGGTCCGGTCCTTGGCGCAATCCTTGCAGTCGCGGCTTCGTCTTCCTCCGGCGCGAGCGGTGTGGCGCTGCTTGCCATTTACTCTCTCGGCCTTGGGTTGCCGTTCGTTCTGGCGGCGCTTTTTTCCAGCAGATTTGTCGGACGCTTGGGAAAATTTGGACGCGCCGGTCGCATTTTGCAGTTGATTGCCGGATTCGTGATGATCGCTATGGGGGTTGCAATGATTACCGGTCATCTCACTGACGTTGCGATCTGGTTCTTCGAAACGTTTCCGATGCTGGGTCAAATCGGCTGAGCAGGCGCGCAGGTGGAGTGTGATAATGCGAGCAACATTGGCGGTGGCTGCAACGTGGTACATCATAGACCAAGCCACCAAATGGTGGATACTCAATCATCTCATGGATTCGCCAACTGTAATCGACCTCACGCCGTTTTTTAACGTAGTGCTGGGCTGGAATACCGGAGTCAGCTTCGGGCTGTTTGGAGGCCTTGGCGTTCCGGCGTGGATTTTCGTGGCATTCGCGATCGCGATGTCCGCAGCCCTTTTGGTCTGGCTGGGTCGCGCTAACGTCCCATTCGTGCGCGTTGCCATCGGCTTGATCGTCGGTGGAGCGCTCGGGAATGCCACGGACCGCTTACGGCGCGGTGCCGTACCTGATTTTTTGGATTTTCATCTCGGGAATTGGCACTGGCCGGCCTTCAACATGGCCGACGTCGGGATCGTCTGCGGAACATCTCTGCTGATGTTGCATTTCGTCACACAACCGGGCAGGGCCAACACGGCAAGCACACAAGAAGAACGCTGATGCTTTGTAAGCACGGCTTGCACTCTATAACGCTTCGGAGTTCGAATTGTCGAAGATCATCGCCACACTTATGGTTTCAGTCCTTCTCCTGGGATGTTCGACGCCTCAATTTGACGCTGCTAAGCATCTGCGGTCGATACCCACGGTCTTATTGTCAGACATGCAGGCCAAGGGAATGACCTCGTCAGACCCGATCTTGGTGCGCATCTTCAAACAGGAAAATGAACTTGAAGTGTGGAAACGCGAGAGCAGCGGCCGTTACGCTTTGCTGAAGACGTACGGCATTTGTCGATGGTCCGGCCAGTTAGGTCCGAAAAATCGGGAAGGAGACCGTCAGGCCCCCGAAGGATTTTATCTCGTTACGCCTAAGCAAATGAACCCTCGCTCGGAGCTCTTTCTTTCATTCGATCTGGGATTTCCGAACGAGGTCGATCGGGCGCACGGTCGATCTGGACGTCATTTGATGGTGCATGGTGAATGCACTTCGAGCGGATGCTACGCGATGACGAATGACGGGATGGCTGAAATATATGCGCTTGCGCGGGAGGCGTTCGCCGGTGGCCAAAAGGGCATCCAAGTTCAAGCATTACCGTTTCGCATGACAGCTGAGAATCTGGCCAAATACCGTGCCGATCCGAATTTTGCGTTTTGGAAGAACCTGAAGGAAGGTTCGGATCATTTCGAGGTTGTGCGTCACGAGCCCACAGTTGACGCGTGCGGCGGGAATTACGTTTTCAATGCGAGCGCGCCTCGGGGCCCGCTTCGCGCCTCTCGGCCCTGCCCGGAATTGGTGTATGAACCAGAAACAGCGGCACTTGTTGAGGAAAAGCAACGCAACGACACCCAACAGGTAGCTCAGCTCGTGCGCGCCGGTACTGGTGCATTCAAACGCGTTTATCTCGATGGAGACATGCACAAAAGTTATCGGCGCTTATTGGACGCGGCACCCTCATCATATGCGAGCTTCAACGTCGCCGAGGTCAGTCGGCTGGAGGCGCTAAAGGGAGAGCCGCTAGAAATGCCAATCCAATAACATATTACTTTACGAGCGTTGAGATGGGAATTTGGGGAGGTCGCGAAGCGAGCACGGTCAGCTGCACGGCATTAAGGAGCGTGAAAATTCAAGCCGCTGAAAAGTGCGGCGGCTGGCCAAAGAAGGTTTCCGATTCCGCTTCATAACGAGCCAATGCGAGAGAGAATGGACACTCGAAGTATCAAGGTTATTCTGGAGAACCGGCAAATCGGTATTTATTTTGGTACCGTCGTGGTGGCAGGCATAAGCGCCTTGCTTCTCCCTGGCACGACTACTCTTGAGGCCAGTGTCAATCCTGCGCTCGCACTGATGCTGTTCGTGACCTTTCTACAGGTACCGCTTGCAGACCTCAGACAACATTTCGCTCGGCTCGATTTCCTCGCAGCTCTGCTCATCGCGAACTTCATCGCCGTTCCGCTTCTCGTAGCGGCGCTTGTTCAACTCCTCCCTGCTGGCTCTATGGAGCGACTTGGTGTGCTCTTGGTGCTGCTCACTCCTTGCATCGATTACGTCGTGACGTTTTCACATCTGGGCCGAGCCGATGCCCATTTGTTGCTGGCGACGACACCGGCCCTGCTTATTCTGCAAATGCTGCTGCTACCGATTTATCTTGGTCTGTTGCTCGGAGAAGATGCCGCCGGTCTCGTGCAGTTCGGGCCGTTCGTCCATGCATTCGTGTGGTTGATTGCTGTTCCTCTCGTTCTCGCTGCCGTCGTGCAGTTATGGGCTGCGAGCAGCAACGCCATTACTCGGGTGTCAACGGTGTTGGGGATGCTGGCGGTGCCGGCGACAGCGCTTGTCCTGTTCGTGGTCACCGCCGCCGTGGTGCCGCGGCTTGGGTCGGCAATGAATGCTGTGTTGCACGTGCTCCCAATTTATGTAGCGTTCGCAATTTCCGCGCCCTTGATCGGTTGGAGCATTGGGCGACTGTTCCGTCTCGATGCGCCGGCCGGCCGATCAGTTGCCTTCAGTGCTGCTACACGGAATTCGCTCGTGGTGCTACCAATTGCATTTGCAATACCCGGCGCAGTCCCGGTATTGCCTGCCGTCATTGTAGCGCAGACGCTTGTCGAGCTGGTCAGCGAACTACTCTATGTTCGCTTCATCGGGAAACTCGGTCCGGCCCAGTCATTGTCCGTCGCGGCCAAACTTGAACAGATGCGAACGGATAGTGGCAAACACAGACAGTCACGTACGCGGTCACACTGACATGCCTATAACTTGCCGTTCATCACTTATGAGTTCGGTGCGCGTTCGCTTGCTCATGTTCGTATGTAAATGGGGCTACCGGTTAACGAT
>JAGVIV010000335.1 GCA_020055845.1 Betaproteobacteria bacterium | reverse complement strand
TCTCGCGCACCTTTTCCAAGGCTTATGGCTTGGCCGGTCTGCGCGTGGGTTATGCGCTGGCGCACGAGCAAGTGACGGACATGATGAATCGTGTGCGCCAACCGTTCAACGTGAACAGCGTGGCACAGGCAGCGGCGGTGGCTGCGTTGCGCGATATATCCTTTGTGAAAAAAACGTTTGAGTTAAATCAGCGCGGCATGGCGCAGATCACCGAAGGGCTGACCAAGCTGGGGTTGAAGTACATTCCGTCGTTCGGCAATTTTGTCGCGTTCCATATCAGCGATGCCACGGCAGTCTATCGCCGTTTGCTGGAGCTGGGCGTGATCGTGCGACCCATTGCCAATTACGATATGCCGGACTGGTTGCGCGTGAGCATCGGTCTGGAAAGTGAGAATGCAAAATTTTTGAGTGCGCTGGAAAAGGCAATCAGTCAGCAGGTTAATGGAGAGAGTAAATGATTATCGTAATGGGCAGGGAAGTCACCGACGAACAAATCGGGGCCGTGGTTAAGAAGCTGGAAGTGGCGGGTTTGAAGGCTAATATCTCGCGCGGTGTTGAGCGCACGGTGATCGGCGCCATCGGCGACGAACGCAAGCTGGACGCGGATATGTTCACCTCGCTACCCGGTGTGGAATCGGCAATGCATATCGCCAAGCAATACAAGATCGTGTCGCGCGAATCGCATAAACAAAATACCGTTATCGACATCGGCGGCATCCAGTTGGGCGGCAATCAGATTCAGATCATTGGCGGCCCGTGTTCGGTGGAGACGCAGGAGCAGATGGATTTGTCGGCGCAGTTCACGCACGAGGCAGGCTGCCGTTTAATGCGCGGCGGCGCATTCAAGCCGCGCACCAGTCCTTACGCTTTTCAGGGCAAGGGAGTGGAAGGTCTGGATATGTTCCGCAAAGCTGCGAGCCGTTACAAGCTGCCTATCGTCACCGAATTGATGGACGTGCGCCAGATCGACGCCTTTCTTGAATACGATGTAGACGTGATTCAGATCGGCACGCGCAATATGCAGAATTTCGACCTGCTGAAAGAAGTCGGGCGTCTCAACAAGCCGGTCATCCTCAAGCGCGGTATGTCCGCGACTATCAGCGAATGGCTGATGTCGGCGGAATACATCGCGGCGGGCGGCAACCACAACATTATCTTCTGTGAGCGCGGCATTCGTACTTTCGAAACCGCTTACCGTAACGTGTTGGATGTGACCGCCATTCCGGTGCTGAAGAAAGAGACCCACCTGCCGGTGATCGTTGATCCATCGCACGCTGGCGGCAAAGCGTGGATGGTTCCTGCATTGTCGCAAGCGGCCATCGCTGCAGGTGCCGACGGACTGCTGATCGAGATGCACCCGAGTCCGTGCGACGCGTGGTGCGATGCCGATCAGGCGCTGACGCCTGAAGAGTTGAAGAAGCTGATGGGCACGCTGGGCGCGATCGCCGGCGCGATCGGTCGCACACTTTAGTTTGGAGTGCGCGGGCATGACCGCGCTTTAAATTAGCGAAGCGTGTCATACAAAAATAGCGGCATGTCACCGCATTCCAAAAGATGGCAAAAATGGGGATGTAAATGTTCAGTCAGCGTTTCCAGAAAAATGTCCGGCTTACACACCATGTCCGGGCACGCATGGATAAGCGTGATATTTCCATTGAGCTATTGCTTGATTTGATTGAGACTGGCGATATCCGCCATAAGTCGGAAACCGATTTGTGGATTTACAAGCGGTATACTGAACGTGCTGACAATATGGTGTGCGCGGCAGTTGTTGTCGGGCAGGCCGTGATTGTTAAAACAGTGATGGTGGATTGGATACTAGAGGAGCCGCAGCCATGAAAATGCAATACGATGAAGCCGATGACATTCTCGTGATTGAATTCAACCATGAAAAAATTATTCGTGATGTTTCCTTGGGCTGGAATGTGAATGTCGGCATGACGAAAAATGGTGTGGGCGAAATTGTCGTGCTTGATGCCAAGGCGGCAGGTTTGTTTCCATTGGAATTGAGTAAAGAGTTGAAGGCGGCGTAGTAACACTTGGGATGAAATCATGGAACCAACTTACGCCTCACTAAAACTAACCAATTTGTTTACTCGCCAAAGTATTGAGGTTAATGCTTTAGTGGGTACAGGGGCGACGTTCATGTGTGTCTCGGAAGAGGTTGCTTTGCAACTCGGCTTTGATATCAATGAAGTTAGCCAGCAAGTAGTCACCCTAGCGGATGGGCATCAATGCAAAGTGCCGAAGATTGCGCCCATTGAGATTATGTTTGGAAATCGTAGCTATGTCACCGAGGCGGTTGTGTTGGGTAATGAGCCATTGCTAGGCGTTATTCCGATGGAAGCGATGGACTTGATTGTTGATCCTCGCCAGCAAGTGTTGATTGCCAATCCGCAGCATCCGAATTATCCGGTTGTGCTGGCAAAGTGATAAGTGACGATTGGTATGCCTAGTAGATGGAGAAAGATGAGATATTCATTGCGCGCTATGTTTGTTGTGCTGAGCCTGATTGCATTTTCAGTTCAAGCGCAAGCCGCCACCAAGGC
>JAGVIV010000200.1 GCA_020055845.1 Betaproteobacteria bacterium | reverse complement strand
TGGAACCGGCGTATGCGCAACCGCGAATGGTCATCACACCCGGCAAAGATTTGCGGTTGGAAGTGATGCACTTCTTGGACTGCTCGATAGATTGATCGTTAACCGCCAAATGCTTCTCGCGGTCTTTCTTGGCTTTCTCTGGATATACCTCAAGCACCTCTTGAATCAGGGCTTCGGTCTCTTCGCGTGTTAATGCAGACATTTCATTCTCCTTTAATGACCCACCAATATGTGGAGTCCATCAGGGTTAGAGAGTTTGAGCGAACCGGACTACCCGGCCCGCTCTTGCGACTATCAGGCTGCGACTGCTGTCTTACCGATAATGGATTCGTCTTCTGCTTCCATGATGCCGAATTCCATCAACAGGGCTTCCAGTTCGTCCATGGTGATCGGAGTCGGGATAACAAACTTCTTGTTTTCCACGATCTTGCGAGCCAGTGCACGATATTCGTCAGCTTGCTTGTGTGTTGGATCGTATTCGATCACGGTCATACGACGGATCTCAGCGTGTTGCACAGCGTTAGCACGTGGGATGAAGTGAATCATCTGTGTGCCGAGCTTTTCAGCCAGCGCGATGATGAGTTCATCTTCGCGGTCGGTGTTACGGCTGTTGCAGATCAGACCTGCCAAACGCACGCTACCGGAGTTCGCATACTTCACGATACCCTTAGCGATGTTGTTAGCAGCGTACATCGCCATCATTTCGCCGGAGCAAACGATGTAGATTTCTTGCGCTTTGTTTTCACGAATTGGCATCGCGAAACCACCACACACCACGTCACCCAGAACGTCGTAGAACACGAAGTCGAGTGCATCGTCATACGCGCCTTCTTCTTCCAGGAAGTTGATGGCGGTGATAACGCCGCGGCCAGCACAGCCAACACCTGGCTCTGGACCACCGGACTCAACGCACTTGATGCCGCCGTATCCAACCGACAACACGTCTTCCAGTTCCAGATCCTCAACGCTACCGGCTTCAGCAGCCAGTTCCATCACGGAGTTCTGAGCCTTCGAGTGCAAGATCAGGCGAGTGGAGTCAGCCTTAGGGTCGCAGCCGACGATCATCACTTTCTTACCGGATTCAGCCAGAGCTGCTACCAGGTTTTGGGTTGTAGTGGACTTACCGATACCACCCTTCCCGTAAATTGCGCATTGACGCAGTGCCATGTTAATCTCCTTAGAGGTTGCAAAAATTAAGTCGCGATTGAAAACTGTCGCTCGCACCTCTAGCATCGCAAGCTCCGTGCCACCCACCAAACAAAGCACCAAGCACCTGAAATGCAAACAAAAAATAATCCGAGCCCGAATGCTTTGGCAGATGTGGAACACAACAAATCCGGCAGCTTTGTAGGAGTGGCGACAAGCCCCGCCGTTACCCTTCCGCGTTACGCGCGTCTTCCCATCAACCGCTGCAATCTGCCCGCCGACATTCTGGGCGGCATGACTTTTCAGCGCGCCCCGGTGACGCTTGAACTCGACGGCGTAATACAGTTCCATCGCGGCCTATTCGCGTTGCTGGACAGACTCGATGACGCGCAGGAACGCGCCCACGCCTTCATCATGCATATGAGTGCCGCCTTCTATTTAGGCGACCCCGAACAGGCCGGTTTCTCACCGCTGTCGCCGCATAAGCGCCAGAAGGCCGACTATCTGCGCATGATGCGCGGCTGGAGTTTCGATGCCGACGGCAGAGAAGGTGCGGCGCTAAAGGGATGGGTGGAGTCACGCTTCGGCCTGTTGCCGCGCCACCACGCCGGACCGATTCGCGATTTTTCTGGTGTCCCCTACCGTCGCTATCTGGAGATGCGCGCAACCGCGCTGTACGGCGCGAACGCGCTGGAGGCGCAGTTCGATCTGCTCTATACCTATTGCCAATACGAACTCGCGCGCCAGCAAACCGGCACGACGCATCTCACCCTGTATCGCGGTGTGAATCATATGAACGATTACGAGACACTCGCCACCCTGCCCGACAACAAACGCGTCGTGCTGTTCAACAGCCTTAATTCTTTCACCACCAACCGCGAACGCGCCGACGAATTCGGCGACTACCTGCTCACCGCACACGTGCCGCTGGCTAAAATATTCTGCTACACAAGTCTGCTGCCGGGGATGCTACAGGGAGAGGATGAGTACACCGTGATCGGCGGCTTGTATGAAGTGAGTATTGCGGCGTATTAAAATTGCAACCATGTAGGGTGCAATAAGCGTAGCGCATTGCACCGGATGTTTGAGGTTTGTCATACGGCGCAATGCCCGTTGGTTATTGCGCCCTACACAAGCGAAAGCTCTGCCTCCCCGATTTCAATCGCGTTCTGAATTTTTATTTTTTCCTCCTTCAGCCCGCGTAGGGCGCAATCGTTATTGCGCCGAATGTTTTAAGTTCACACCAACAGCATTGGCACAGAAGCCGATGCCGCCAAGCGATTCCCTACACCCCAAGCAACGCCGAAATCTTAGCTCGCACCTCATCCAACTCCTCCGCAGACGCTTTGCCTTTCGGCGTGGCTTTGCGCGCCTTCCAGTCGAGGTTCTTTACCTGATCGGAAAGAACTGCGCTGTTCACGCTCTTCTCATGGATGATGACTTCGAAGGGGTAGCCCTTGATCTGCGTGGTCATCGGGCAGCACAGCATGGTGCCGGTTTTTCCGTTGTAGGCGGCTGGGCTGAGGACTAAGGCCGGGCGGTGCCCTGCTTGTTCGTGTCCTGCCTGCGGCGAGAATTCGAGCCAGACTATATCGCCCGCATCCGGCACAAAGCGGGGTGCCATTACCAGACCTCCTTGCCGACTGGCGCGCCCGTATCGACGGGCTTGTGCTGATTACTGCTGGTGATGCCGCCAAGCAACTCATCCAATTTGTAGGTCTTGCGGCGCACTGGCTCAATCACGATGCGCCCCTGCTCTTCGCGCACTTCGACAAGCTGCTCCAGCGCCACATCCGCCGCTGCCAAAATAGCCGCCGGGATGCGCACCGCCGCGCTGTTACCCCATTTCTTTACGATGACTTCCATGAAATTTGCTCCATATATGCAATGGCTCACAGTTTAGGGATGCGCCCAAGACGTGTCAACATTGTTGATACACCCCATGCGGTTCTCAATCATTATTCCACTGGACGAGTTGATCTCGCCCCCCTTGTTTCCGCTCTACCCCCGCACCCTTGTGCGACAAGCTTTTCAACTTTGTCGCATTTACTCCAAGCCCGAAACCGCTGCAACCCGCGCCAGTATTGAAGTGGCACGCTGGCGCGTTTATTGCGGATAGATATCCATCATCACCACGAGGAGCTATCCCAATGAGCACTGCATTTGAAAACATCTTTGCCGGCCTGTCCGACGGCAGCGTCGTTCCCTATCTTGGCCCAGGCGCGCTGAATGGCGTGATCGATCCGGCCACAGGCAAAGCCATCCCCGCCGACAGCGACAGTCTGATCATCGCTATGAACAACGGTCAGCCGATGGCACCCAAGCTGATGTTTGAATTCCCGCGTGCGGCCATGAACGTCGAGCTGAAGCGCGGACGCTCGGCGGTGAACAAATTTCTGGACGCGACTTATCGCGACACACAGTGGAGCACTTCCGCCCTGCACACTTGGCTGGCGCAGCAAAAACTGCCTTATGTCATCGATGCCAACCGCGACACGCAATTCCAGAAACAATATGCGAACACACCGCACACACTGATTGTCGGCATCGCCCGTATGTCCGGTAAAGATTTTCGTTTCCGCCTGTTCAAATACGACGGCACGAGTTATTCATCCATCGAACAGGAAGCCGTGGACAGCAGTCTGCCTATCCTATTCAAACCGCTGGGCACGCCACTGCCGGAGTCCAACTACATCGCATCGGATGCCGACTTCGTTGATTACATCACCGAGCTCATGGGCGGGTTCGCCATCCCTTCATTCATCAAACGCTCGCGCCAAAACAAACGCTATCTGCTGCTCGGCATGCGTCTCAACCGCGACACAGACCGCATGGTGTTCTCGGATGTCATCTTCGGGGCGAACGGCGGCTGGGCATTCATCCCGCATCCGACCGAGAAAGAAAAACGCTATCTGGAACGTCTCAATGTCGAGATCGTAAATGCGGATGTGGCGGATTTCCTTTCTGCCGCACAGGCATGGAAGGGCAGTCTGGTCGCGGCATGAGCAAACATCCCGCGCAATGGGACGGCAGCCGCCACACACTGGGCGTGGATGAAATCGACACAGCACACCGCGATTTCATCACCCTGGTGGGCACACTCATTGCCGCCAGCGATGCGGAGTTCCCCGCGCTGTTTCAGACACTGGTCGCCCATACACGCGAGCACTTTATCGCCGAAGGCAAGCTGATGCGCGAAGCGAAGTATCAGGGACTGGGCGTGCACGAGGGCGAACATCACCGCGTGTTGGGCGAGTTGCAGCAACTCAATCGCACACTCAAACGCGGCCATCTGCCATTGGTGCGCGCTTACGTAAGGGAAGGCTTGCCGGAGTGGTTCGACACCCATCTGTCCATGATGGATGGCGCGCTGGTGGCATTTCTGAAGAAGCGGTAATTTTAATGAATGGCAGAGTGTTGTCTGCGCTAGAACATGAGGAGGGGCAAGACAGACTCGACTTGCCCCGTACTGCAAAAGCCTCCATAGCTTTAAATCACTGCGCTGTTACCGCATAGCCCGATTCTAGCGGCTTAGGAACAGAATGACAATCTGCCCAAGTCTAAAAATTGGATGCATGGACCTTTTACATCAGACAAAATCTTACTACTCCACTACGCACCTATTTACTGGACGTGCATATCTCAATTACTGAAAGATCATTCTTGCGGGGGAGTGTAAACGGGAACTTTCTGGGTGTCTCCGGGTGGCTTGCCCAGCGCGAGCGAATAGAAACGGCGCACCTGTGGCACGGGATAAAGCATCACCAGTAGCGCAGTGACACTGATGCTGACCAGCACCACCATATAAGTCGTATCGCGAATCAGCTCACCGCCCGCCACGCCGTATTGCAGCGGCAATGCAGCCAGTACCGCAGCAGCCAGTCCCTTCGGGGCGAGCATGGAGGTGATTGCCGCATCCCGCAAACCGTAACTCTCGTTGCGAAACACCATGCGTGTAAGTACTAGGCGCATCAAATACACCAGCGCCACCATGAGCAGGGCAATCAGCGCCAGTTCGGCCGCGCCGAAATGAATTGAGATGCCGAGATAAACAAAGAAATAGGTTTTCAGCAGAAACACCGCTTCGCGGTAAAAGCCCAAGTCCATCTCGTTCAGAGGCTCGATTTTGCGATCAATATTCGGAATCCGATGCAAGCCGAATTTTTCAAAATTTGTCAGCGTGATACCCAGTGCGAGTGCCGCAATCGCGCCGGAGAAACCAAGGAATTCGGTTGCACCATACACAATGAAAACGTAGGCTAATGTGGACGAGATGGTATTCGGAAAATCGCGCACCTTGCCCAATACCAGCAGCCAACCGATACCGCCCAACACACCGATTACGGCGGCAAAAATCAGCGCCGACAACACGCTGCCAATCAGCCGCCCCGGCTCAACCCCACCTTGCGTGTAAATCTGTAACAAGGCAAACACACCGACAATGCACAACACATCGGTCAAGGCTGACTCCAATACCAGCACCGTTGCGGGTTTTTCAGATAATTGCAGCGCACCGACCATAGGAATCACCACTGCGGATGAAGTGCCGCCCAGCGTCACCCCCAGCATGGCAGCAGGGAGCCATTCCAGATCGAGCAAATAGAAGCCCAGCGTCGTCACGATGAACGTAGTCAACGCAAAACACCATATCGTAAGTACCCCAGTCGTTCCGGCTGAGCGCCCAAGCACATTCAAATCGAGCGAGGTGCCGCTCTCGAACAGGATCACCACCAACGCAATGGTGGCGATAAGCGAACCGATTTTTCCGAAATCATCCGGCGTGACAATGCCCAGCACGGGTCCCATCAGAATACCGACCAGCATCAGCACCAATACATCTGGAATATTCGTTTTACGAAATTGCAGCGATAGAAAATGCGCCAGAAACACCATCAGACCGATGACGAGGATTGTTGTGGACATTAGCTTCCTCCTGTTTGATTGGCACGGATTATACATGCCAGTCTTCGCGTATCCGACACATGGATTGGGGGTGATTTTTCCGGTGTTACAATCGGCCACTCCCGAGTGGCGTTTACGCGGCTATGGTCTATGCAACCAAGGAGAAAATCATGCAACAAAAATTACGAGTTGGCCTCGTCGGCTATGGCAAAGCGGGTAGCGCGGTCGCCAATGTATTGAGCAGCGACGCGCGTTTTGAATTGCGCTGGATCGCGCGACGCACCTCAAGCGGCAACCCCCAAACACATCCCGGAACCGACATCCCGATTATCGGTCTGGAAAGTTGTCCGTTTGCAGCGTTATTTGAGAGCGATCCCGTCGATGCCCTTGTAGATTTTTCTTCGCCGGAAAGCATACGTCTCTACGGCGAAGAAATACGCCGACGCGGCATCATTCTGATTAGCGCAATTTCAGCGTATACAGAAGACGATCTGAACTATGCGCGCAGCCTAGGAGGTGACACCCGTGTGCTGTGCTCCCCCAACATCACGCTCGGCATCAACTTCCTCATTGTGGCAGCCAAGCTGCTGCGCAAGATTGCACCGTTTGCCGATATTGAAATTCTGGAGCAGCATTTTAAAGACAAGCCGGAAGTCTCCGGCACGGCACGCAAAATCGCCGAGACACTTGAAGTGAACGGCGAGCGCATCACCTCGCTGCGGCTGGGCGGCATCGTCGGACACCATGAAGTAATCTTCGGCTTTCCGCACCAGACCGTCCGTCTCACGCACGAATCGATACGGCGCGAAGCCTTTGGTACCGGAGCAGCCTTTGCATTGACACAATTGGCCGATTGTAAAAACGGCTTCTACACTTTTGACGATCTGCTGTTGAATTTAATGCGCTCCGAATTGTTAGAGACTGCCAAACCAGACAATACACAAGACGGAGAATGAGCATGTCCAATCAAGAAAGACCGTCCATCGCCACCGAAAAAGGCATCATCTATGCGCCGTGGGAGCAAACTTTCAACCGCGTGCTGACACCGTTCGATGAATTTATCCATCGCCAAACCACCAGCGGTTTGTTGTTGATGGCTTCTGCCATCCTCGCGCTTGTGCTGGCAAATAGTTTTTTGGCAGAGGCTTATTTTCACCTGTTGCATACCCCGCTGGGCATCCGCATCGGCGCGTGGGGTATCGACATGAGTTTGCACCATTGGGTGAACGATGGCCTGATGACGCTGTTCTTCTTTGTTGTGGGCATGGAGTTAAAACGTGAGATGCTGGTGGGCGAGCTGGCCGATATGCGCCAAGCGGCACTGCCGATCATCGCCGCCATTGGCGGTATGGTGATGCCCGCATTGATCTTCTTCGCGATCAATCACGGCACCGATGCTGTTCGCGGCTGGGGCATTCCGATGGCGACCGACATCGCGTTCGCCGTGGGTGCGCTGGTGTTGTTGGCCAGCCGCGTGCCCAAGGCGCTCATTACCTTTCTGGTGGCACTGGCGATTGCGGACGACTTGGGCGCGGTAGTAGTGATCGCCTTGTTCTATACCCAGCAATTGGCGCTGGATTGGTTGTTGATCGCAGTCGTGCTGGTGGCGTTGTTGTTTGTATTGAACTATGCCGGCATCCGCAAAGTACTGCCGTATTTCGGCGTGGCGACCTTGCTGTGGTATGCCCTGTTGCAATCCGGTGTGCATGCCACGTTGGCGGGTGTGTTGTGCGCTTTCGCCATTCCCGCGCGCCCGAAATATAATCCCGAGTTATTCAGCGCCCGCATCAAAGAAACCCTGCAACGCTTCGATGCCAGCCATCAGTATGGCGGCAATATCATGACCAACGAGGGCTTGTATGCCGCCGTGCAAACCTTGGAAAAAGGCGTGCGCGGTGTGCAGACACCGTTGCAGCGATTGGAGCACAGCTGGCACTTGCCGGTTGCCTTCCTGGTGATTCCCGTTTTTTCGCTCGTCAATGCCTGCATTCCCTTGCAGTTGGGCACATTGGGCGAAACGCTGACACATCCGGTGATGCTGGGCGTGATGTTCGGGCTGGTACTGGGCAAATTCATCGGCATTACCGGCGCATGCTGGTTGGCATTGCGTCTGGGTATTGGGCAATTGCCCGGGGGCACACGCTTCAGCCAGATTGCAGCCGTCTCAGTGCTTGGCGGCATCGGCTTCACCATGTCCATCTTCATCGCAGAACTCGGTTTTTCCGCACAAGCAGAATATCTGCTGATGGCGAAGACAGGGGTGCTGGCAGCATCGCTGTTGGCAGGCATCATCGGCTTTTTCTGGTTGTGGCTCTTGGGGCGCAAACCATGAAAGATAGTCACTCTCTCTCCGCGCAAGAGGTACTAACCGAGGTCGCATCGAGCGCGCACGGCCTCAATCACGCCGAGGCCGCGCAGCGCCTTGTTCAGCATGGTGCGAATCGATTGACACCGCCCCACCGCCGCGGCCTATTGCTGCGCTTTCTGCTGCAATTCCACAACGTGCTGATCTACGTGTTGCTGGCCGCCGCCTGTGTCACCGCCTTGCTTGCGCACTGGGTGGACACCAGTGTGATTATCGGCGTGGTCGTCATCAACGCCATCATCGGCTTCATTCAGGAAGGCAAAGCGGAAAAGGCAATGGATGCCATCCGCCAGATGTTGTCACCCGAGGCGACGGTCATGCGCGACGGCAAACGCGAGGTGGTTGCGGCGCATACACTGGTGCCGGGCGACATCGCGCTTCTCCAATCCGGCGACAAAGTCCCCGCCGATTTGCGCTTATTGAGCGTGAAGAATCTGCGCATCGAGGAAGCGGCACTCACCGGCGAATCCACCGCCGTTGAAAAAAATATCTCCGCAGTGGATGCTCACACCGTGCTCGGCGAACGCTACTGCATGGCGTATTCAAGCACGCTGGTGGTGTACGGGCAGGGCAGCGGCGTGGTGGTAAGCACGGCGGATGCCACCGAAATCGGACGTATCAGCGCCATGCTGGACGAAGTGCAGACTATCACCACACCGCTGTTGCGCCAGATGGAAGTATTCGGGCGCTGGCTCACCGTCGTCATCATGGGCTTGGCGGCACTTACCTTTTTATTCGGCTGGCTGGTCTATCAATTCAACATCGGCGATATGTTCATCGCCGCCGTAAGCATGGCAGTGGCTGCGATCCCGGAGGGGCTGCCCGCCGTGCTCACCATCACACTGGCACTCGGCGTACAACGCATGGCGAAACACAGCGCAATCATCCGGCGCTTACCTGCGGTTGAAGCACTGGGTTCAGTGACGGTGATCTGCACCGACAAGACCGGCACACTCACACGCAACGAAATGACCGTGCAGCGGGTACTCACCGCCGCGCAAACGTTCACGGTGAGCGGCGGTGGCTATGCACCGCATGGCGGTTTTTCAATCGAAGGGAATGAGCTTCCCATCCTTGAGCAGACGACCGCTTTGAATTTGCTGCGCGCCGGACTGCTGTGCAACGATGCCACGCTGCGCGAAACCGCGGGCGCATGGAGCATCACCGGCGACCCCACCGAGGGTGCACTGCTCACGCTGGCCCAAAAAGCCGGACTCGATCCCGTATTCGAACACGAGTCCTTGCCGCGCACCGACCTCATCCCGTTTGAATCAGAACATCGCTTCATGGCGACCCTGCATCACGACCATGCCGGACATGCGTTTATCTATGTGAAAGGCGCGGCGGAGCAAGTGCTCGCAATGTGCGAGCGGCAGCTTGCTACAGACGGGGAAACCCCGCTCGATCTGGCACAGTGGCACGACAAAATAGCCGCGACGGGCGCGCTGGGTCAGCGTGTACTTGCATTGGCGATGAAGACGGTCGACAGTGCCCAGCGCGAATTGAATTTCACCGATATGGCGGGAGGCTACACTTTGCTCGGCATGGTCGGCATCACCGATCCGCCGCGCGAAGAAGCCATCGCGGCCGTGCGCGACTGCAAAGCGGCCGGCATTCGCGTCAAGATGATCACCGGCGACCATGCCGAAACGGCACGCGCTATCGCTGCCCAGATCGGCATCGGCAACCAAACCCTCACCCCCGTCCCCCCTCTGGTGAAACAACTAGCCAATCGACTAAGCCCGCAAGCGGGCAAGTCGCTGGTTATCCCAGAGGGCGAAGGGTACGGACAGCCCTCGCTACGCGAGATTTCTCCAATCCAGGTGCTCAGCGGCCATGAACTCGATGCGCTGGATGAAGCGGCTTTGCGCAAAGCCGTGCAAGAGGTGGATGTGTTCGCGCGCGCCAGCCCGGAACACAAGCTGCGCCTGGTCGCCGCGCTGCAGGCCAACGGCGAGATCGTCGCCATGACCGGCGACGGCGTGAATGACGCACCCGCATTAAAACGGGCCGACATCGGTGTTGCGATGGGCAAAAAAGGCACGGAGGTTGCCAAAGAAGCGGCCGGAATGGTGCTCGCCGACGACAACTTCGCCACCATCGCGCACGCGGTGAAAGAAGGCCGCACGGTCTACGACAATATCAAGAAAGCCATCGTGTTCATCATGCCCACCAATGGCGGTGAGGCGGGTGTCGTGCTCATCGCTATTCTGTTCGGCATGGCATTGCCGATCACGCCGGTACAGATACTGTGGGTGAATATGGTCTCCGCCGTCACGCTCGCATTGGCACTGTCATTCGAAAAATCCGAAGCGGATGTGATGCGACGCAAGCCGCGCGCCGCGGGCGAACCCATCCTGTCCGGCTTCATGATTTGGCGTATCAGCTTCGTCTCCGCATTGCTCGCGCTGGGAACAATCGCCCTGTTCCTGTGGGAAAGCGCACGCGGGGGCAGCATCGAAATGGCGCGCACGGTCGCAATCAATGCGCTGGTGATGGGTGAGATAGCGTATCTATTCAACTGCCGCTATCTGCTCGCTCCCGTGCGCACACGACAGGACTTCGGTGGCAATGTCTACATACTGATTACCAGCGCTATCCTGCTCGCGCTCCAAATCCTCTTCACCTATCTTCCCTTCATGCAGAAGATGTTCGGCGTAGTGGCGCTGGATGCGGCTGCCTGGGTGCGCATCTTGAGTTTCGGGGTGTTGTTATTCGCGGCAGTCGAAGTGGAGAAGGCGATGTTCAGGCGTGCGGCACAGACGTAATCACGGCTTGGGTGGTCGCAGCGCCCAGACCACCACGGCAACCACCACCACAAGGATGAAGAGTTCGATCAGCATGCTGGGGAAAGGATAAGCGGCGCTTATCCTGCGCTATTCCTCAACCAGCAGATCAAGTTTCTTTGCCAGCCACTTGGTGGTGGTGGCCTGGATCAGGATAGTCATGAGAATGGCGATGAAAGTGACCGAAGCGATGATCTGCGCCCCCGGCGCTTTCATGCCGACCAGCATGCCGGCCAGCGCACCCGGTATGACCCCAGTCTCGCGTGTCCAGCACATAAACAGCATCTCTTTGAAACTCCACTTGGCGCGGCGATCCGGTAGCGCGCACAGAAACACGGTGACCGGTCTTGCCACCAGCATGAACACCACCACCACGGCCACTCCGGCGAACAGATATTGATTCATCAGCGCGAAGTCCACCTGGGTACCGAGCAAAATGAAGATGAACATGCGCATGATGAGCGCCGTGGTCATCACGAAATCTTCCAGCTGATGAGTTTCTTTTGCAGAGCGTTTAAAGCCGAGCGAGTCCACATTGCCCAGCATGATGCCGAATACAAACACCGCCATAAAACCGCTGGAGTGCAGACCGTCCGCGCTCATGTAAGCCCCGATCACCGCCATCAACGTGACCACCGGCGCAAACTCCTCCAGAAAGCCGAATCTGACATGGGAGATCAACACGGCCGCCAAATAGCCCAGAACACCGCCGATCACAATTCCTAACAACGATTGCTTGAGCAAGTCAGTGAGCGCATCCGCAACGGAAAATTCACCCGCCCCCATTGCCACACCGAGCACAGTGAAAGTGACAATAGCTCCCATCGCGTCATTGAAGGCCGATTCGCTCATCACCGTCTGCGCGACACGCTCTTTAATCTTGACCTGTTTAAACACCGGCACCAAGGTCGCGGGATCGGTGGAAGCCAGTGTTGCACCCAAGAGCAAAGCAACGATGACGGGAACCCCCAGGAAATAATAGGCAGCCGCACCGGTGATCGCGGCGGTGATGAGCACACCGACGGTGGCAATCACCACAATAGTGATCCACACTTCTTTCAAAACCTTGAGCTTGATCGATGCGCCACCGTCAAACAGGATGTAGCTGGAACCGAAGATGAGGATCAATTGGTTGATGGTCGAGTCGGCTTTGATGTCTACCAGACCCAGCATCCCCGGCCCGATGAGCATGCCGACCACGAGAAATACCGCCACGTCCGGCACTCGCGCGAGACGCGCCAGAAGCCCTGAAAAAGTACCGATGCCGAGAATGATGCCGAAAATGAGGAGAGTATGTTTGGCGAGTTCGAGTGCTGCGGAGGATTACATAATATTCCTTAATCGGTATTGTGTTTAATCGTCGTCATCGCCAGCAATCACGCGGCGTGGCACGGTGGCAGGATCGGCGGTAATGGCGCGGTATATCTCAACCCGGTCACCGGGTTTGAGCACCGCATCCAGTTGTGCGACTTTACCAAAAATGCCGACGCTACAGGTCGCAATATCAATGCCGGAAAATTTTCGCAGGATGCCGGATTGATCGATAGCCGCCTGCACTGTGGCATCTTCAGGCACTTCGATGCGCAGCCAGAGTTGCTGCGCGGGTTCGGAATAAGCGACGCCAATCTGCATGGTGTACTCCTAATCGTTACTGGCTGCAGCAGCCACAAGTTCAGCACGCGCGGCGCGGCGCTGATCCATCACACGTTTTGCGGCCAGCAGCAGCCCCACCACCATAAAACCGCCAGGCGGCAGAATCATCAGCAAAAAACCTTTGTAGTCTGGCACGATGGTGGTTTCCAGAAAGGCGAATGCGGGTCCCAACAGCAAGTGGGCGTTGGCAAACAAAGTACCGCTGCCCAACACCTCGCGCACGCCGCCAATCAGCATCAACGCCGCAGTAAAGCCCAAGCCCATCATCAACCCGTCCAGCGCGGATTCGGCCACACCGGATTTGGAGGCGAACGCTTCGGCGCGTCCGAGAATGGCGCAGTTCACCACAATCAGCGCGATGAACAGCCCCAGCACTTTATACAGCTCGTGTGCCCAAGCGCTCAGAACCATATCAACCAGCGTCACCAGCGTGGCGATGAGCACGATGTATACCGGGATGCGCACTTCCGCGCTGACCAGATGGCGCACGGCAGAAATAATGACATTGGAAAACAGCAGCACCGCCGTGGTGGCCAGCCCCATGCCAAGACCGTTGGTGATCGAACTGGTCACGGCCAGCGTCGGGCACAGCGCCAACATCTGCACGAACACGACATTGTTGTCCCACAAGCCGTTGCGCGTGATGCGGGAAAAATTTTCGTTCATGATTTGCCTCCCGTTTCATCCAGCAATTTGGCACGCTCTTTGTCAAAAAATTCCAGTCCGCCTTTTACCGCTTTGACCACACCGCGCGGCGTGATGGTCGCGCCGGCGAACTGGTCGAACACACCGCCGTCTTTTTTCACCGCCCACTTTTCCGCTGCGGGATCACCCAAATATTTGCCGTCAAAATCGTATATCCATTTCGATTTTCCCGGCTCAATCTTGTCGCCCAGGCCCGGTGTCTCGCTGTGTTTGAGCACACGCACACCCAATATTTTCCCCTCGCGCGACACACCCATCACACACACAATCGCTCCGGCGTAACCGTGACCAACCACGCGGTACACCACCGCATCCACCTGATTGCCGTGGCGCGCGCGGTAAACCGTCACATCCCCCTCGGGGCCGGACAACACCAGCGTGTCTTGGGTGATGTCGTTGTCGTACTGGCCGGGCAACACGATGGCCAGTGACTGTTTCAAGTCGCGCATTTCGGCGGCGCGAATATCGGCCTCGGTCGCGCGCGCGGCGAGTGCCAGCGCGCCGCTGGTCAACAAAGCCACGCCGCCCAGCAACAACCCCTGATAACTCAATTTCCCGCGTAACTCTTCCAGATTCATTTCATCATCCTTTATTCACGGGTAGCGCCACACCCTTGCGGTCGCGGCCATAGATGCGCGGTTTGACGTATTGGTCGATCAGCGGCGTGGCAGCGTTCATCAGCATCACAGCAAATGCCACGCCCTCAGGATAACCGCCCCACGTGCGGATCAGCCAAGTGAGCAGACCACAGCCCAGCCCGAAGATGAATTGCCCCAGCGCCGTATTGGGCGAAGTCACCGGATCGGTGACGATGAAAAACGCGCCCAACATCAAACCGCCGCTCAACAGATGCACCAGCGGCCCGGCGTAATGGTTGCCGTCAATGGCGTTGAACAGCAGCGCGGGAACC
>JAGVIV010000146.1 GCA_020055845.1 Betaproteobacteria bacterium | reverse complement strand
TGTGCGCCGCGCAGCCAACGCGGCGCGGAAGCGCGCGTTGCCAGCAGATAGGTGACGGCCTGAGCTTTGTTGTTTTGCAATTGCATCTGTTCATCCGGCGTGAGCGTTTGCAAGTAAGGCGCGACCTGCCGGTAGTGCGATGCGATGATGATCAGCCCTTTGTGTTGCGGGCGTTGCTTGAGTTTAAGAATGCGCTGCACCGCCTTGCGATTATCCGGGTCGCAGCCGATCCCGTAACAGGATTCGGTGGGGTAGGCGATGAGGCCTCCGCGCTTTAGGTGCGCGGCGAGGGCGCGCGGGGAATACGCGATGCGCAGCACGGATTATTTTTTGTGTTGCATTGCGCGCCATCCGATATCCCGGCGCATCTGGTAACCGTCAAAATGAATGGTGGCGGCGACTTCGTAGGCGTTTTTTTGCGCGTGTCTCACCATGTCACCCATTGCAACGGCACACAGTACACGGCCGCCGCTGGTGACCACATTGCCGTCCTGCATACTTGTGCCGGCATGAAACACATGCGCGTCTTCCAATTTTTTCGGCAAGCCGGTGATGACATCGCCCTTGCGTGGTGTGTCTGGATAATTCGCGGCGGCCATCACCACGCCCAGCGCGGTGCGTCTATCCCATTCGGCTTCAACTTTGTCCAGCGTGCCGTTGACCGCGTGTTCGACGATGGCGGCGAAATCGCTTTTCAAACGCAGCATGATGGGCTGCGTCTCGGGGTCGCCCATGCGGCAGTTGAACTCCAGTACCTTGATGCCGCCGTCCGGCGAAATCATCAGTCCCGCGTACAGAAAACCGGTATAGGTGATGCCTTCGCTTTCCATGCCGCGCATCACGGGCTGGATAACTTCGCGCAGCACCTTGGCGTGTATGGTTGGCGTGACGACTGGCGCGGGAGAATACGCACCCATGCCGCCGGTGTTGGGGCCTTGGTCGTTGTCGAGCAGGCGCTTGTGGTCCTGGCTGGTTGCCATGGCCAGCACGTGTTTGCCGTCGGCCATCACGATGAAGCTGGCTTCCTCGCCCGCGAGGAATTCTTCGACCACCACACGCGCACCCGCATCGCCGAGCTTGTTGTCGGAGAGCATCATGTCTATGGCATCGAACGCTTCCTGTTTCGACATCGCAACGACCACGCCCTTGCCTGCTGCGAGTCCGTCTGCTTTGACGACGATGGGTGCGCCGTGTTTTTCGACATAGGCTTTGGCTGCCGCGATGTCGCTGAAGGTCTCGAAGAATGCAGTGGGGATGTTGTGGCGCGTCATGAAACGCTTGGCGAAATCTTTGGAGGATTCCAGTTGTGCCGCGGCTTTGGTGGGGCCGAATATCTTTAGTCCTTCAGCGCGGAAGGCATCCACCACACCCGCCGCCAGCGGTGCCTCGGGGCCGACCACGGTGAGTTCGATGTGTTCCTTCTTTACGAATTCGATGAGGTCGGGAATCGCGGTGAGGGCGACATTCTCCACTCCGTCTTCCAGTGC
Organism: Betaproteobacteria bacterium; assembly: GCA_020055845.1. Taxonomy (GTDB): domain Bacteria; phylum Pseudomonadota; class Gammaproteobacteria; order Burkholderiales; family Gallionellaceae; genus PALSA-1006. The sequence goes on along the minus strand of JAGVIV010000146.1, from coordinate 17,940 downwards.
CGTGCCCGCATTGCCGGGGGCGACGTACACCTTCTGCACTTTCGCGCCCTGCGCCAAACGCCACGCCAATGCGTGCTCGCGACCGCCGTTACCGATGACTAGAATTTTCATGCTTTAACCCCCTATTCACCACAGAGACACAGAGACATAGAGAAGTGCAAAACCAAATAGACGAGATACTTGTCTTTTTGAGTTGCTTTAGGTTTTCTCGGTGTCTCGGTGTCTCTGTGGTTAAAGCTTTTAATGTCTGAAATGACGGAAGCCGGTAAACACCATTGCCAAGCCATGTTCATCTGCCGCCGCGATGACTTCTTCGTCGCGCATCGATCCACCCGGTTGAATCACCGCTTTGGCACCGGCTTCTGCCAGTACGTCGATGCCGTCGCGGAACGGGAAGAAGGCATCCGAGGACACCACGGAATCCACCAAGCTCAGTCCGGCGTTTTGCGCCTTAATGCTGGCGATGCGGGTCGAGTCCACGCGGCTCATCTGGCCTGCGCCCACGCCCAAAGTCTGGCCGTTTTTGCAGAATACAATCGCGTTGGACTTCACGTACTTTGCCACGCGCCATGCGAACAGCAGGTCGGTCAGTTGCGCTTTGCTTGGCTGCACTTTGCTCACCACTTTAAGTTGCGCGAGTTGTACGTTGAGCGCGTCCGGTGTTTGCACCAGCAGGCCGCCGCTCACGCGTTTCACATCGTATTGGTTGTGCGCGTTGGATAGCGGCACGGTGAGTACGCGCACGTTTTGTTTGGCGGCGGTCACTTTCAATGCGGCATCCGAAGCGGAAGGCGCGATGATGAGTTCGACGAATTGGTTGGCGGTGATCTGCGCTGCGGAGGCTTCGTCCAATTCACGGTTGAAGGCGATGATGCCGCCGAACGCGGAAGTGGTGTCGGTGGCGTAGGCCAGTTTGTAGGCGCTCAATGCGCTGTCGGCAATCGCCACACCGCAGGGATTGGCGTGTTTGACGATGACGCAGGCGGGCTGGTCGAAAGTCTTGACCAGTTCCCAGGCCGCATCGGCATCGCCGATATTGTTGTAGCTAAGCTCTTTGCCCTGCAACTGGGTGTAGCCGGAGATGCCGCCCTCCACCGGATTGAGGTCGCGATAAAACGCCGCGTGCTGGTGCGGGTTTTCGCCGTAGCGCATGTCCTGCACCTTGGCGAAGTTGAAATTGATCTGTGCGGGAAATTCGCTCTTTGTGCCGTCGCTGCTGATCGTGGTGAGGTAGTTGCTGATCATGCTGTCGTAGGCGGCGGTGTGCGAGAACGCTTTCTTGGCCAGGTCGAAACGGGTTGCTTCGCTCACGGCACCCTTGTTAGTTTGCATCTCAGCCAGCACGTCGGCGTAGTCGGTCGGGTCGGTGACGATGGCAACGTGCGCGTGATTTTTTGCAGCCGAGCGCACCATGGTGGGCCCGCCGATGTCGATGTTCTCGATGGCATCTTCCAGCGTGCAGCCGGGCTTGGCGATAGTGGCCGCGAACGGATACAGATTCACCACCACCAGATCAATGGTCGGGATGTCATGCTTTTTCAAGGTGGCGACGTGCTCGGGCAAATCGCGGCGCGCCAGAATGCCGGCATGCACTTTGGGTTGCAGCGTCTTCACGCGGCCGTCCAGCATTTCGGGGAAGCCGGTGTAGTCGGCGACTTCGGTGCAGGGAATCTTGTTGTCAGCGAGCAGCTTGGCGGTGCCGCCGGTGGACAGAATCTTTACGCCGAGGGCGTGCAGACCTTGCGCGAATTCGAGTACGCCGGATTTGTCGGAGACGCTGATGAGTGCTTGTGTGATGGTTGCCATGGTTAATTTCCGAGTTTTGAATTCTGGTTTTTCAGGACTTTATTTTGTGTGCCTGTATTTTTTTGCGCAGCGTGTTGCGGTTCAGTCCCAGCAGTTCGGCCGCGCGAGTTTGGTTGCCTCCGGCGTGGTGCAGAACGGTTTCGATGAGCGGCTTTTCCACGCAATTGATGACCATGTCGTACACCGCGCAGGACGGTTCCTCGCCGTCGAGATCGGTAAAGTAGTCTCCCACCGCCTGGCGTACGTAGCGCGCCACATCATTTTCATCCAACATACTGCATCCCCCTTTTTTCATGCCGCCAATCCCTCGGTATATTGCAGGCTCTCCCCGGCCTGTAATTGCCCTTCAAAAAAATCGCTCACCGCTTGTAATTGTTCTGTGCTGCTTTCCAGCTGGTTCATGTGATGGCGGAAGTTCGCTGAACCCGCCAAACCCCGGGTGTACCAGGAGATGTGTTTGCGCGCCACGCGCAGCCCGCTGTGTTCGCCGTAGAAATCGTACAGCTCGTGCACGTGAGCAAGCAGTATCTGTTGTATCTCGCTCACTTGCGGTGATAACAAGTGGGTGCCGGTTTCCAGAAAATGGGCAATTTCGCGGAACAGCCACGGGCGACCCTGCGCGGCACGGCCTATCATCACCGCGTCTGCGCCGGTATGCTCCAGTACGAATTTGGCTTTTTCCGGGGTGGTGATGTCGCCGTTGGCGATTACGGGTATGTTTACCCCCGCTTTGACCGCGCGGATGGTGTCGTATTCTGCATCGCCGGTGTAGGCGCAGGCGCGGGTGCGGCCGTGGATGGCGAGTGCCTGAATACCGCAGCTCTCGGCGATACGCGCGATGTTGAGTGCGTTGCGGTTGCTCTTATCCCAGCCTGTGCGAATCTTTAATGTTACCGGCACATCCACTTCGGTAACCACCGCTTCCAATATTTTAGCCACCAGTTTTTCATTTTGCATGAGGGCGGAACCCGCCATCACATTGCATATCTTTTTGGCGGGGCAGCCCATGTTGATGTCGATGATCTGGGCACCGTGATCGACGTTGTAGCGCGCGGCCTGTGCCAGCATTTTGGGATCGGCACCGACAATCTGCACCGAGATGGGGTCGGCCTCGCCCTCGTGGTTGGCGCGGCGCTTGGTCTTTTCGGAACCGTACAGCAGTGAGTTGGACGCCACCATTTCGGATACCGCCATACCTGCCCCCATGCGTTTGCATAACATGCGGAACGGCCTGTCTGTCACGCCGGCCATTGGCGCAACGATGAGGTTGTTCTTGAGAGAGTAGGGGCCGATTTGCATAGTCATTTCCGAAGGGGGCGGCGATTATAAATTAATCAACCCCGGCATGCTATGATGCCGCCAAGTTTTTATCGGTGGAAATGCGATGGAATTTGATGTCGTCATCATCGGCGGCGGCCTAGTCGGGGCAAGTCTGGCCGCCGCGCTCAAGGATAGCGGTCTACGCTTGGCTTTGGTGGAAGGTCAGTCCTTACCAACATCGCCCTCGGATTCTAACGGGCAAGCCCGTTTCCCTCACCCCAACCCTCTCCCGCAAGCGGGCGAGGGGGCAAACGCACCGCTTCGCGGGATTGCCTGCGACGACTGGGATAGCCGTATCTATGCGGTCACTCCCGGCAATGCCGAATTTTTGCGCGAATGCGGTGCCTGGCAAAAGTTGGACATGTCCCGCGTGCAGCAAGTGGAAGAAATGCGTGTGTTCGGCGACAAAGGCGCGGAGCTCGATTTCAGCGCGTACCAAATAGGCGCCCCAGAGCTGACCTTTATTCTGGAAAGCCGCCTGTTGCAGCAAGCGTTGTGGGATGGCTTGCGCGATCAATCCAATCTGACTTTGCTTAATCCTGCGCGCTGCGCCGAGTTGTCCTGGCATTTCGATGCGGCTCATTTGAAGCTGGCCGACGGGCGGGAGATTAAAGCGAAGCTGATTGTCGGGGCGGACGGGCGCGACTCTTGGGTGCGTCAGCAGGCGGGTATGGCGGAGACGCCGACACCCTATCATCAGCACGGAGTGGTGGCTAACTTCAGTACGGGTAAAGCGCATCACGCCACAGCCTACCAATGGTTTACGCCGGAAGGCATTCTGGCCTTGCTGCCTTTGCCGGATAAGCGCGTCTCTATCGTGTGGTCGGTCAGCCCTGAGCGCGCGGAGGCGCTGCTGGCTTTGTCGCATGAAGAGTTGTGCGCGCAGCTTGCGGTCGCTTCGCACGATACCTTGGGCCCGCTACAGGTGATCACACCGCCGTCGGCGTTCGCTTTGCGTGTGCTGAATCTGGCGCATATCACCAGGCCGCGCTTGGCCTTGGTCGGCGATGCGGCCCATAACGTACATCCCTTGGCCGGGCAGGGAGTGAATTTGGGCTTTCGCGATGCGCGGCAGTTGGCCGAGATACTGCGGCAGGATGCGGGCGTGCATGATTGCGGCGATTCGCATCTGTTGCTGCGTTATGAAAAAGCCCGCCGCGAAGATATTCTTTCCATGCAGCTCACCACCGACGCATTGAAGCATCTGTTCGTGAACGCCAATCCCCTGTTGCGCACATTGCGTAATTTTGGACTGTCGGCGACCAATAGATTGCTGCCGCTGAAAAAGCTGCTGGCACGTCATGCGCTCAACTAACTAAATAATCCATGTTTAAAACACTATTGCTGGTATTCCTGTCGCTTTCCTATGCCCATGCCGCGGAGACGGATAACAACGCAAAGCTTAAAGACGCTTTGAGTAAACATCTGGGCGAGGTCACGCAGGTCAACAAATCGCCGATTGCGGGCTTGTATGAGGTGGTGACACCTGGACATATCTATTATGCCGATGAAGGCGGGCGCTATCTGATTGACGGCAGTATGTTCGAGTTGAGTTCGCGCAGTAATCTCACGGAAATGCGTTCGCGCAAATTGTTTGCAATCGATTTTAACAAGCTGCCGCTGGAGCTGGCCGTGAAAAAGGTCAAGGGACAGGGGCGGCGCAAGATGGCGTATTTCACCGATCCGAATTGCAGTTACTGCAAGAAGCTGGAGCGTGAATTGCTCAAGGTGAACGATGTCACTTTGTATCTGTTTCTTTATCCCCTGTTTCCCGGGTCGGCTGAGAAGGTGGCAAGGGTATGGTGCAGCAAGGATAGGGCAAAGGCTTGGGATGACCTGATGGCGGGCGAAGAGCTGGCTGCAGCAAATAAGTGCGAGACGCCCACGGCCAAAGTCTTGGCCTTGGGTAAACGTTTCGGCGTGAACGGGACTCCCTCGCTGATTTTTGCGGATGGCGAAGTTAGTTTTGGCTATATGCCTGCGGCGGAATTAGAAAAGGCGCTGGGGAATAAGTAATGATATTGCGCGACATTCCTCTTCGTCTTGCCATTGTCTCTGCCGTATTGTGGGTGGGCGGACTGTGGGCTATCGGGTATCTCGCCGTACCGGTTCTGTTTCAAGCTTTGAGTGACCGCCAACTTGCGGGAATGTTGGCGGGGAAGATGTTTACCTCAATGGCCTATGTTGGCATGGTGTGCGCGGCGTATCTGTTGCTGTATCAGTTGCGCGGGTTCCGCCGCGCAGTATTCAAACAGATGACATTCTGGGTAATCGTGGCGATGTTGGCAGCGCTGCTACTCGGGCAGTTCGGTATCCAGCCGCTCATGGCAGAACTGAAGTCGCAGGCCTTGCCGTTGGACGTTATGCACAGTGCGTTCGCAGGGCAGTTCAGGACATTGCACGGCGTGGCGAGTGTGCTGTATCTGATACAAAGTTTGCTGGGCATTGTGCTGGTTATCAGGGTATTGCCCGCAAGAAATATCTAGACCTTTGCGCGGGTTTGCTTTCTAGGCCAAAAATGGCAAGCTATGTGCATCGAAAGTTTTAGGAATTGCGAATCATGCTGAATAATCTCAATCGGAAAATCTATACGCAGGGCGATGTCATCTTTAAAGAAGGCGATACGGGCGACTGCGCTTATTTGATTGAAGATGGCATCGTTGAAATTGCCATGATGATTGACGGTCAGGAGCGGGTGGTCAACCGCTTGGTGAAAGGCGAACTGTTTGGCGAGGTGGCATTGATTGACCACCAGTCGCGGACGGCTACGGCGCGCGCTTTGGACAAAGTGGTGCTGGTGCCGATACACCGGGTGTTGGTGAACGAGTTGCTGGAGAAGACCGACCCTATCGTGCGCCATTTGTTGCTGGTAATTCTGGATCGTTACCGCAACAAACACGGGAGTTCGGCAGCCAAGGTGCCGCTACAGGAATCGGCACAGGTGGACAGTGTTAAACGGCGCGATGTCATCCGCGGCGAGGCGACGCAGAAACTCACGATGGCGAGCGATATCCGACGCGCGCTGGTGCGCGATGAATTCGAGATGTTCTATCAGCCTATCTGTGTGCTGGCGACAGGGCAAGTGGCCGGGTATGAGGCGCTGATCCGCTGGCGGCATCCGACTGACGGCCTGATTCCCCCGCTCGATTTTTTGTGGTTGGCGGAACAGACGGGACAGATACGCGATCTTGGTCTGTGGACCTTGGAGCGTTCTTGCCGCGATTGGGCGGCTTTGCGCAAGACCACCGATTACGCCACGCCCTTCGTCAGTGTGAATATGTCGCCTTCGCAACTCATAGGCGAGAGCTTTGTCGAGGATGTTAAATTCATCACCAAGCGTTACGAGATGCCGGCAACCGAACTGAAGCTGGAGCTTACCGAGACCGTTATCATCAACAATCCGGAGATTGCCCTGCAGCTGCTGAAACAGTTGACCGCATTGGGTAGCACGCTGGCGCTGGATGACTTTGGTACGGGGCATTCATCATTGGAGACCTTGAACCGTTACCCGATTGGAACGATGAAAGTGGACCGTTCTTTCACCAGCGGGATAGTGGAGTCCGCGCAAAGCGGCGAGATCGTCAATTCGTCAATCATGCTGGCGCATTCTTTGGGTATGGATGTCGTGGCAGAAGGCGTGGAGACCGAGGATGTGCGCCTAAAGTTGCTGGAGCTGAAGTGCAATTTCGGTCAGGGTTGGTTGTTTGGCAAGCCGCTTGAACTAAAGAGCATCACTCAATGAAGCGCGGCTTCGCGGCAGCGCTTTATTCCTGAAATACTACAACCTGGTTGCGTCCGTTCGTTTTGGCCTGATACAGCGCGTGGTCTGCCTGTGTCAGCAGGGTGGTGTCAGTCATATTTGCATACGACTGGACATTGCTGATGCCGAGACTCAGGGTGATATGGGAGGACACCAGCGATGATTCGTGCGGAATGGCCAGACTTTCGATGTGTCTGCGTATCTCTTCGGCAAGCGCTTTGGCACCACCGAAGGCGGTGTCGGGAAGGATGATGGCGAATTCTTCGCCGCCGTATCTGGCTACCAGATCGGCCGGTCTGTTCAGCGTGGCTTTGATCGCGTTGGCAATGCGCTTCAGGCAAAAGTCCCCGTTCTGGTGTCCGTAGGTGTCGTTGAACTGTTTGAAATAATCGACATCCAGCATAATCACCGACAGCGGTGAATTGCTTCTGGAGGCGCGTTTAAATTCATCGGCAAGGTATTCATCCAGTCGCCTGCGGTTGGCGATGCCGGTCAGGCCGTCGATGAAGGCGAGTCCGCGCAAGATCTCCGCCTGTTCGCGCAATAGGCGCTCTTTTTTCACCGCGATACTCACGTCATTGACTTGAATCAGGCAGAGTCGTTTCTCATGCGGATAATCCAGCGGTGTGACGTGTATGGCTTGCTGGATGCGCTGGTTGCGGTCGGCGAGGTTTTCGAACAGCGGTAGCGGGGACTTGTTGAGAGATTGTGAGAGCAGCGACGGCAGGCCGTGCTGAATCGCAGCATCTATCGCCAGAGCGAGACGGCTATCCCGCAACTCTGGAAATACCTCTAAAAAATCGCAGCCTATCGATGCTTCACAGCACAGCCCGGATTTTTCTTTGAGCCACTGGTTCCAAAATACGATGAGACCGTTGCTGTCCACGATGGCGATGCCGGTGTTGATCTTGTCGGCGGTGGCGGTGCAAACGTTGAGTTGTCGTTCTGTGGGGGTAAAAGGCAGGCAGGTGTCCATGGTCATATCTGCGCCAGAAATAAATCAATTTTACGGATGAGTTCGTTGAACGATTGCAGGCTCAGTAGAAAAACCAGATAGCCGTCGATTTTTTCTTTGGGCATGGAAAAGTCGATGTGCAAAAGCAACATGAATTGATTGTCGTCCGTGTCATTGGACGAGAGAACATCGGATGTCTTCCCCAGATGATAGTGGGGCAGGGAGCTTTTGAATTCGGATTGCAGCAGTTCGGACATGGAGCTGATGCAGGCATTCAGGATGATATTGCCGATTTCGCTGAGCGCCTCCTCTTCCATAGTGTTGAGCTCGTCGGCGCTGACCATCTCGCCCAGCATGCGGCGCACGATGTCGTGCGTCCTGCCTTCCGGAAAGACCAGAAAGGCGCGGGCATTGAGCGGCCCGGTGAAGTTTTGGGAGACGGCGCAGATGCGCTGACTCTGAACAAAGGCGCTGATCACCGCGGCATGGTCCTGAAGCACGATCTGCAGTTTTGGAACAGAGAGGCTGATCTCTTCATCGATCAGCTTGCTCATGCTGTTGGCCGCGTTGCCCACGCCGATATTGAAGATTTCTAGCAGCGCGTCACGCTGAAGGTCGGTCAGCTTGTTCATGGGCGATTCGTGAAATAGTCGAGCGCTTGTTGAACGGAGTTCTGAGTGACGGGCTTGCCGACGAAATAGATGCCGAGTTTCTGTGCTTGGGCTTGGGTGCTGGATTGGATGTTCGCGGTAAATAGCACGATGCTTGTTTGCGGAGCGTATTGCATTATCTGCTGTGCAGCCTCCACGCCCGTCATCCCTTCCATGTTGTAGTCCATGGTGATGTAGTTGGGACTTTCTACCTTGGCTTTTTCTACCGCTTCCAGGCCGTTGCTTGCTTCAAGAATCAGCCAGTGCGGGTGCAGGCCCAGAATATATTTGCTGATCAGCATGCGCGCAAGTCGGCTATCGTCTACCACGAGTACGGATTTGATCGGGCTGGAGGTCATGATTGGTTGGGCATTGGTTTTTGCTGTGAACAATTATAGCATCTTGGGAAAAGCTGCCAGCCGTTTCGTGTGTTACCAAGCGCCGACTTTGAAACGCTCGATCTCGCGCCGGTCGCGTTTAGTCGGGCGGCCTTTGAGTTCGGATGCCTGGGGCTGCGCTTTAATCTCCGCGGCTAGGGCTTCGCGTTTGATGCGTCCGGCTTCGGTTTCACGGTAGAGCTTCTGTGCCTGCGGTGCGGGGCCGCGCCTGTCCGATAAGGCGAGCACTTCCACTATGAAGGTGTAAGGGCCGAGACGGATGCCGAGTGTGTCACCGACCGCGATGGCTTTTGCGGGCTTAACGCGAGTTTCGTTTACCAGCACCTTGCCGCACTCGATGGCATCGACGGCAAGCGCGCGTGTTTTAAAAAAGCGCGCCGCCCACAGCCATTTGTCGATGCGAAGTTTGTTTTCGGCGTCTTGTGTCATGGCATTGGGGGGCAAGTTAATTCAACACTGGCTCGTTGCCCTTGGGAAAGAATACCCACATGCGCCCGGCCTGTTTCATGCGCCCCGCTTGCGCCGCGGCCGACTCGCCAAACCCCCAGAACAGATCGGCGCGTACCGCACCTTTGATGGCCCCGCCGGTGTCCTGCGCGTACATCAGGCGATTGAGCGGGTCGTTGCTGTTCGGCTGGGTGGTGGAAAGAAAGACCGGGACACCGAGTGGCACGGTGCGCGGGTCGACCGCAAGACTGTATTCGCTGGTGAGGGGAACCCCGAGTGCGCCCAATGGAGCGGAGAGGGTGTCGGGCAGTTCGCGGAAGAACACATAGCTTGGGTTCTGTTCCAGTAACGCTGCCAGGCGCGCGGGATTGTTCTCCGCCCAATTTTTGATGCCCTGCATGGAGGCCTCTTCCAGTTTCAACTCTCCCATCTCAATCAGCTTTTTGCCGATGGAAACATAGGGGTGCCCGTTCTGTTCGGCGTAGCCGATTTTGACGCGCTGGCCGCTCTCCAGTTCGATGCGCCCCGATCCCTGTATCTGCAGGAAAAACAGCTCGACGGCATTTTCCACCCAGAACAACTCGCGGCCGCGTAACACGGGCACACCGCGGTCAATCTCGGCGCGGTTGAAATACGGCACAATCTTTTTTCCCTGCAAGCGGCCGCGTAAGCGCATGCCTTTGAGCTGGGGATAGACCTCGCTCAGGTCGATTTCGAGCAGGTCTTCCGGTGCGGCATAGATGGGGTAGCGGAAGCGTTCGCTCTTGTGGCGGCTGCCGAGGAGCAGGGGTTCGTAGTAGCCGGTAATCAGGCCTTGCTCGCTGCCGTCCGGATTGAGAATCTGAAAAGGCGTGAACCAGGTTTCGTAGAAGCTGCGCTGCGCGGCGATATCGTTCGCATCGACCAGTGCGGATGCCGCGCAAATCTCCTGCCAGTTGCTCTTTAGCTTGAGCGCGCGGCAGCTCTGCTGCAATGCCGGCCATGAGGGGCTGAGATTCATCGTTTCCCAGTCGGGCAGCATTGCCCATTTGCTGGCCATGAAGATTGGCGCAGTGGGCGGCTTTTCTACAAGAGTCCGGGCGGGAATAGACGCGGTTTGCTGCGGTGTCTGGCATGCGCTCAGCAGGAGTGCTGCAAGGAATATCCGGCTGCGGATTTTTTTAAACTTCATGTACGGTCTTTCGGGGCTTGGTCAGGCAGGGGCGGACGGAAGGTCGCGGGTCAGTGCAGGACCCGCGGTATGCTCAATACAAATTCAGGGATGGGGACGGAAAATTCCACACCGTCTTCCAGCGCCATCTGGTAACTGCCGGACATGGTGCCCACCTGGGTGGCGAGCACCGTGCCGCTGGTGTACTCGAAACTTTGTCCCGGATTGATGGCGGGCTGTTCGCCCACCACGCCTTTGCCTTTGACTTCCTGCACATGGTGATTGGCATCGGTGATGATCCAGTGGCGACTGATCAGTTTTACCATCTGTTCACCTTCGTTGCTCACGGTGATGGTGTAGGCGAAGACGAAACGGTTGTCGGCTTCCTCGGACTGTTCCGGCAAGTACCTGACCCGTACGCTGACCTGGATGCGATAGTGCGTCAAATTTTCCATTCGGGTATTTCACCGCATTTTGTGCGGCAAGACAAGCGCATGGCGCAAGTATTCCCAAACGGGCCACAATCGTATATAGTCCAAGCCAGTAAAACTACCCGACCTCCCATGAAACTTTCATCGCACACGAACCGCTGGATTGCCCGCCTGGTGCTGGGGCTGATGCTGTTTGCGCAGGGGGTGGTCGCGGCCAATGCCTGTGATGTGCTGGGCGGCAATGTGACGCAGGCTTTTGCGGCCCAGTCCGAGGACATGGCCGGGATGCATTGTCATGACGAAGCAAGCTCAAATGCCAATGCCTGTCTTGCGCATTGCACACAGGGCGATCAAGTCGGCATCGATCAACTTGTTCCGAGCTTTGTTGCGCCGAGTATTGTGACCCTGGTGGTTGACGTTCCGGCTACAGTTGAAATTACGCCCTCCTATTCTGCTGCGCGCGTAGCTCTTGATACCGGTCCGCCGGTTTCTATCCGTTTCTGCTCCTTCCAAATCTAAGCTTCCCTCGCGTGTGACTGACTCCCGTTGCGGAGTATTTGTCGCGCGCTGATTTTTCGTTTCGTTTTGCCGTGTTCGCACGGCGCAACCGGAGAAATATCATGGGAAGACTTTTCATTCTTCTAAGCATTTTTTGCATCACGCCCGCCGTGGCCGCCGAGCTGCCGGGCGCGGATGTGGCGGGGTTGTGGCAATACCTCGAACAGAACAGCGCCGAGCTGAACGCCGCGCGCATGGAAAGCAATGCGGCGGAACAGCGCGCCGATGCGACTGGCGCATTGCCCGACCCCAGCCTGCGTATCGAGTGGCAGGATGTTAATCAGCCAGGCGGCGCAACGCTCAATCCCAGTCAGGTTGGCGCGGTGAAATACACCGTACTGCAACCCATCCCCGGCTGGGGCAAGCGCGATGTGCAAAAGCAAACCGCGCAGGCCAATGCCAATTGGGCGAAGGCGCAACAGCAGTCGGTCGGCGCGGATTTGCGCGCGCAGGTGAAGCTCACCTTCGCCCAGTATTACCGGGCATTTCACGCCTTGCAGTTGAACGAAGAACTAAAAACTTTCGCTGCCAGCGCCAGCAAACTGGCGCAGTCGCGCTATGAGCGCGGGTTGGGCAATCAGCAGGAATGGGTGAAAGCGCAACTCGACGAAGCCGCGCTGCGCTCCGAAGGTTTTAATTTGTTGGCGGAGTACCGCAAAGCACAGGCGCGCTTGAATGCTTTGCTGAGTCGTCCCTCTACTGCACTTTTAGCCGAGCCGCAGGTGTTGTCGGAATTGCCTGCCGCGAGCGCGTTGGATGAGGCGCAGTTGCAGCAACGCTTGGCTTCCAGCCCGCAACTGGGCAAGCAGACGGCATTGAGCGCAGCGGCGCAAGGCGAAGTCGAGATGGCGCGCAAAAACCAGACGCCTGATTTCATTCTGGCTATAGCCCCCATACAGCGCGGTAACGGTGTGAGCAGTTGGGATACCATGCTGGAATTCACTATTCCCTTGCAACAGAGTTCGCACAGCGCCCACCGCCACGAAGCGGATGCGCGCTTGAGCGCCAGTCAGGCGCGCGAACAAGCTCTGGCGCAAAACCTGAGCGCCGAACTGGGCGAGCACACAGCCGCTCTCGCGGCGAGCATCGAGCAATTGCAATTGATCCGCCAGCAAACCCTACCGCTGGTCGAGATGGCATTCAAGAGCGCGCTCGCGGCTTACCAGAATGGCCGTCTGGATTACGCCACCTTATGGCAGGCGCGCCGTGAAGTGCAGCGCAACAAACTGGACGAACTCGATGCCCTCGCCAACCAACAAATTCACCTCGCCGAAATCGAGCGCCTGTTAGGAGAGCCGCTATGAAAAATATTATTCCACTAGAAACGTTGAATTCCCACAGAGTCTACCCCCATCCTAACCTTCCCCCTGCATGGGGGAAGGGACAGGGAGGCTGGATTAAATTATCAATTGCCCAATTCATTTTGTCGCTGTTGGCGCTGGCACTTGTCGGCGCGGGCAGTTTCTATCTGGGCAAACAGCAGACCGCCCCTGAAGCATCGGCAAGCAAAGCGCAAACCGAACGCAAAATCTTGTACTACCGCAACCCGATGGGACTACCCGACACCTCGCCCGTGCCCAAGAAAGACAGCATGGGCATGGACTATGTGGCGGTCTATGAAGGCGAAGATACAGGCAGCGGCAGCGTAGCCATTTCGCCGGAGAAGGTGCAACTATTAGGTGTGCGCACCGAAGCCGTACAGCGCCGCGCTTTGACGCGTAACGTGCGCGCTACCGGCTTGCTTGAAGTGGACGAGCGCAAGCAGCAATGGATCGCGCCGCGCTTCGAGGGCTGGGTGCAACAACTGCAAGTGAACGCGACCGGACAGCGCGTCACACGCGGACAACCGCTGCTCACCGTGTACAGCCCCGAGCTGGAAAGCGCCGCGCGCGAAGTGCAACTGGCGCACGAGTCCGGTTTGGCCGAAGTGGAAAAAAGCGCGCGCAGTCGTCTGGATAACTGGCAGATCGCCCCGCAAGACTTGGAGCATCTGCAACACGGCATGGTGCATCTGGTGCTGCGCTCGCCCATTGATGGCGTAGTGATTGAGAAAATGGCGGTGGCCGGTGCGCGCTTTGCGCCCGGCGAAGTGCTGTTCAAATTGGCCGATCTTTCCAGCCTGTGGCTGCAAGCCGAAGTGGCCGAACAGGATCAGGGGGCGTTGCATCTCGGGCAAACCGTAGACGTTAAAGTCGATGCCTACGCGCAGGAAAAATTCTCCGGCAAGGTCAGCTTTATCGCCCCCGTACTGAACGAAAAAACCCGCACCGTGCGGGTGCGTGTTGAGTTGCCGAACAAAGAAGCGCGGCTGCGTCCCGGCATGTATGCCAGCGTGGTGATCGCCGAAACCATGCCGCCCGCGCTGACCATACCGCTCTCTGCCGTGATCGACAGTGGTACGCAGCAGGTCGCCATCGTGCAAGTGGCGGAAGGGCGCTTCCAGCCGCGCGCCGTGCAACTGGGTGCGCGCGGCGAAGACCTCGCGGTCGTGCTGAATGGTTTGCAAGAAGGCGAGACCGTGGTGATTAGCGCCAATTTTCTGATCGACGCGGAAAGCAATCTCAAAGCGGCACTCGGCGGTTTCGGGCATGCGCACGGTGGCGGCGCACCTCAAGGCACCGCAAAGGAAGCCGCGCCGCCCGCCGCAGAACATGCGGGACACGAACAGGGAGCAAAGCCAACCGCAGTGGGGCATCAGGCGCAAGGTGTGCTGAAAGCCATCAATGCGGATGGCACGGTCAGCATCGCGCATGAGCCGATAAAAACACTAGGCTGGCCGGGGATGACCATGGATTTTGCGCTCGCCAATTCGTCGCTGGTGACTGGCATCCCGGCGGGCAGCGCCATCCGCTTTGAGCTCGTAGAGCGCAAACCGGACGAGTGGGTGATTACCAAGCTGCAAGCCCAGCCACAACACGAGGGGCACTGACATGCTGAACGCCATAATCGACTGGTCGGCGCGCAACCGTTTTCTGGTGCTTCTCGCCGCCTTATTCGTCACGCTGGCAGGTATTTACGCGGTGGTTAAAACGCCGCTGGATGCGTTGCCGGATTTGTCCGATGTGCAGGTGATCGTCTATACCGAGTATCCCGGCCAAGCACCGCAAGTGGTGGAAGATCAAGTGACGTACCCGCTCACCACCGCCATGCTGGCCGTGCCGAAATCCAAAGTGGTGCGCGGCTTCTCATTCTTCGGCGCATCGTTCGTGTATGTGATTTTCGAGGACGGAACCGACATCTACTGGGCACGTTCACGCGTGCTGGAATATCTCAACAGCATCGCGGGGCGTATGCCCAAGGGCGTCTCGCCGCAACTGGGGCCGGATGCGACCAGTGTGGGCTGGGTGTACCAGTACGCGGTACTCAGCAAAAAACACAACCTCGCCGAACTGCGCACCATACAGGATTGGTATCTGCGCTATCAGCTCACCAAAGCGCATGGCGTCGCCGAGGTCGCCTCCATCGGCGGCTTTGTGCAGCAATATCAGGTGACGGTCGATCCGGTTAAGCTGCGCGCTTACGGCATACCCTTGAGCAAAGTCTCGCAGGCGATCCGCGACTCGAACCGCGATGTCGGCGGGCGCGTGGTGGAGATGGCCGAGACCGAATACATGGTGCGCGGTCGCGGCTATCTGCGCGGCAAAAGCGACATCGAAAATCTGGTCGTGAAAACCGAACGCGGCACACCGGTGCTGCTGCGCGACATCGGCCACGTTGAGCTGGGACCGGACGAGCGGCGCGGCCTCTCCGAACTCAACGGCGAGGGCGAAGTGGTGTCCGGCATCGTGATGGCGCGCTACGGGCAGAACGCGCTGGAGGTGATCGAAAACATTAAAGCCAAGATCGCGGAAATTACACCGGGCTTGCCGGAAGGGGTGACGATAGCGTCGGTATATGACCGCTCCGAGCTAATCCACCGCGCCATCGAAACCTTAAAGGGTACGCTGCTGGAAGAAAGTGTAATCGTCGCATTGGTGTGCATGGTGTTTCTGATGCACGCCCGCAGTGCGCTGGTCGCCATCGTGATGCTGCCCATCGGCGTGCTGATCGCCTTCATCGCCATGCGCTTGCTGGGGATGAACTCCAACATCATGAGCCTGGGCGGCATCGCCATCGCCATCGGCGCAATGGTGGACGCCGCTATCGTGATGATCGAGAACGCGCACAAACATCTGGAACGGCTCGGCGCGGGAGGCTCGCGCACCGAAGCAATGATCGCCGCGTGCAAAGAAGTCGGTCCGGCGTTGTTCTTTTCGCTGCTCATCATCACCGTCTCGTTCCTGCCGGTATTCACCTTGGAAGCGCAGGAGGGGCGGCTGTTTTCACCGCTGGCATTCACCAAGACTTTTTCTATGGCGGGCGCGGCGCTGCTGTCCCTCACGCTGGTGCCGGTGCTGATGCTGTTATTCATACGCGGCCGCATCAAACCGGAAGCGGAAAATCCGCTTAACCGTTGGTTGATTGCAGGCTATCGCCCGTTTATCACCGCGGTACTACAGCGCAAGAAAACGACACTTACCGTGGCTGTGCTGGCATTAGTGTTATCCGCCTATCCCGCCATGCGCTTGGGCAGCGAGTTCATGCCGACGCTGAATGAAGGCTCGTTGTTTTACATGCCTGCATCACTGCCCGGCATGTCGGTAACCAAGGCGGCAGAATTGTTGCAAACTCAAAACAAAATCATCAAGAGTTTCCCCGAAGTCGCCTCGGTGTACGGCAAAGCCGGACGCGCGCAAACCGCTACTGATCCGGCTCCGCTGGAGATGTTCGAGACGGTGATCAATCTCAAACCGCAAAAAGAATGGCGCGCGGGCATGACCACCGACAAGCTGATCGCCGAGATGAATAAAGCGCTGCAATTTCCCGGCGTGGCGAACTCGTGGACGATGCCCATCAAGGCGCGCATCGACATGCTCTCCACCGGCATCCGCACCCCCATCGGCATCAAAGTATTCGGCAAAAATCTGGATGAGATGGAACGCCTCGCCAAAGAAATCGAAACCGCGGTGAAGAAAGTTCCGGGCACCAGCAGCGCTTTCGCCGAACGCATCACCGGTGGTTTTTACCTCAACATCGAGCCGGATCGCCTTGCGCTGGCGCGCTATGGCATGGCGGTCGGCGAGTTGCAGGATGTCATTGCCACCGCGCTGGGCGGCGAGATGGTGACGACGACGGTGGAAGGGCGCGAACGCTTCGGCGTCATCGTGCGTTATCCGCGCGAGTTGCGCGGCACACCGGAGCAAATCGCCCGCGAGGTGCTGGTGCCGACAATGGAAGGGGCGATGATCCCGCTAGGGCAACTCGCCACGGTAAGTCTCAGCAAGGGCGCGCCGTCCATCCGCACCGAGAACGCGCTGCTCTCCGCCTACATCTACGTGGACATCCGCGACCGCGACATCGGCTCGTATGTGGACGATGCGCGCAAAGCTGTGGCCGATCAGGTGAAGTTCCCGCCCGGCTATTACGCGACATGGAGCGGGCAGTTTGAATACATGGAACGCGCCGCCGCGAAAATGAAGATCGTGATCCCGATCACGCTGCTGATTATCTTCCTGTTGCTGTATCTGAATTTCAGACGCATCACGGAATCGCTGGTGGTGATGCTGTCCGTGCCGTTCGCGCTGGTCGGCGGCGTGTGGCTGCTGTGGGCGCTCGATTACAACTTGAGCGTGGCGGTGGCGGTGGGCTTCATCGCGCTGTCGGGTGTGGCAGCGGAGACCGGCGTGGTGATGCTGATCTATCTGGAAAAGGCATGGCAGGAAGTGCAGTCGCGTTGCAATGATGAAGGTAGGCAACCCACATCACGTGACCTACATGCCGCCATCATGGAAGGCGCGGTGGAGCGCGTGCGTCCGAAAATGATGACGGTGGTGGCGATCATGGCCGGCCTGTTGCCCATCCTGTGGAGTACGGGTACCGGCTCGGAAGTGATGCGCCGCATCGCCGCCCCGATGGTGGGCGGCATGATCTCCTCGGCGGTGCTGACACTGCTGGTCATCCCGGTAATCTACGCCCTGATCAAGCACAGAGAAATCAGATAATTCAATAGGAGAAAAATGATGGCTGATTGTTGCAATGACAAAGCATGCGAGATTGATGCGCTACGTGGACGCCAAAGCTCGACACTCAAAATAGTGCTGGGCATCAATGCCGTCATGTTCGTCGTAGAACTCACGGCGGGACTGCTCGGCAACTCGATCTCGCTGGTGGCGGATTCGCTAGATATGCTGGGCGATGCCATGGTGTACGGATTCAGCCTTTACGTGGTCGCGCGCAGCGCCACCATGAAAGCCAGGGCGGCACTGCTCAAAGGAATCATCATGGCGGCCTTTGGCTTCTTCGTCCTCGGGCAAGCGATTTACCGGATTGCTTATCCGCAGCTTCCCGTGTTCGAGACTATCGGGGCAATCGGCTTACTGGCACTTGCCGCGAATGGCACGTGTTTTTTTCTGCTCTGGCGGCATC
>JAGVIV010000080.1 GCA_020055845.1 Betaproteobacteria bacterium | reverse complement strand
TCGGCGCTACCATTGTTGATGATGCGCAACTTGTACGCCGCCGTATAGGACAGATCGATGATGCGGTCATGCAGGAACGGACCGCGGTCATTCACGCGCACGATGACCGATTTCTTGGTCGCCACGTTAGTGACGCGCGCATAACTCGGAATGGGCAAAGTGGGATGGGCCGCGGTCATGCCATACATGTCATAGGTCTCGCCGATGGACGTGCGCTGGCCGTGGAATTTTTTTCCGTACCAGGATGCGATTCCGGTTTCTTTGTAAGCGCCAGTGACGGTAAGCGGTTTATAGGTTTTGCCCAATGCGGTGTACTCGCGGTTGGCATAGCGATGCAAGGGTTCCGCCTTGGGCACCGCATCGGGGATGTCGTCCAGGTTGGCCGGCGCATCCGCGCCAGGGCCGTCGCCCGCCAGATATCCGCCACTGCCGGCTTGTGCGGGAGCAACCGCCGCGCCGGATTCAACCTTGGATTCCAGCTTGGGCTCGACAACAGGTTCGGCTTTGGCGATAGCGGCACTCGGACCCGATTCCAGCTCCACAATAGGCGCATGCTTGCCGTTCTGTTGTTTGGGTGAAAACGCGCACGCCGTCAAAGTGACGGTTGCAAGTACCAGCAAAGCAAGCTGCCTGTTCATCGTTGTACTCCTTAAGTTTTAACCAATTGCTTGTGCGTGTGAATACTCATCAGCATACCAAATCCCAGCAGCAGCGTAAGCATCGACGTGCCGCCGTAACTCACCAGCGGCAGCGGTACACCGACCACGGGCAGGATGCCGCTGACCATGCCCATATTGACGAAGGCATAGGTGAAGAAAGTGAGCGTGATGCTGCCGGCCATGAGCCGCGTGAAATAAGTCGAGGCATTCGCGGTGATGACAAAACCGCGCCCGATGACGAAGATAAATAATCCCAGCAAAATGACATTGCCGATAAAGCCGAATTCTTCCGACCAGACGGCGAAAATAAAATCGGTGGTGCGTTCCGGCAAAAAGTCGAGGTGGGTCTGTGTCCCGTCCATATATCCCTTGCCCAATATGCCGCCTGAACCGACCGCGATCATGCCCTGTATGGTGTGGTAACCCTTGCCCAAAGCATCCTGCGAGGGATCGAGCAGCATCAGGATGCGGTGGCGCTGATAGTCGTGCAGCATAGACCACAGGAAGGGCGCGCTGGCCGCAGCCACCACCACCATGCCCAGCATGATGCGCCAGCTCAATCCGGCGAGGAACAGCACATAGAATCCGCTAGCGCCTATGAGCACCGACGTGCCCAAATCGGGCTGGCGTGCAATCAGTGCCACAGGCAATAACAGCAGCAGGGCCGCGACAAAATAATTTTTCAGCGTGAGCGTGGCTTCGTGTTTCTCGAAATACCAGGCCATCATCAAAGGCACGGCGATCTTCATCAGCTCGGAAGGCTGTATGGTCGCTACCCCGATGTTCAACCAGCGCCGCGCGCCGTGGCTGATATCGCCGAACAGCGCCACGCACACCAGCAACACCATCCCCAAAATATAAATGGGCACAGCGCTGCGCATGAGGTAATGCAGCGGCATATTCGCCACCATCCACATGGCGGCAAAGGCCACCAGAATATTGATGAACTGCCCCAGCACGCGCATCCAATTTCCGTCGCTCGCGCTGAACAACAGCACCAGACTCACCAGCATGAGCAAGCCGATGGCCAGCAACAACACCGGATCGAGGTGCGCCATGAAACGGCGCTGCAGTTCTTTTTTGTTCATCATGCGAACCTTCCCTCCGCCTCAACACCGGGACACGGTACAGGGCTTGGCATCAGCAGGTTTACACTGCGGCTGTTAGTCATTCTCGCTACCCTCTTTCTGCTCCACGGTTTCCAGCGGCTTGGGCAACTTGCCGAGCAGATAATAATCCAGCACCTTGCGCGCAATCGGCGCGGCAGTGGAGCCGCCGTGCCCGCCGTTCTCCGCCAGCACCGCCAATGCAATGGTCGGCTTGTCGGCCGGGGCAAACGCGATGAACCACGCGTGGTCGCGATTGTATTCGGAGACTTTCTTCTCGTCGTATTTCTCACCCTGTTTCATGCCGATCACCTGCGCCGTACCGGTCTTGCCGGCCATGCGATAAGGCGCGCCGGCACTGGCACCCGCCGCCGTCCCGCCCGGCTTGGTGACTGCCTCCATGGCGCGTTTCACCAGATCGATATGCGACGGGTCGATATGCATATCCAGCGTGGGCACCGGCGCGGGCAAGGGCGCATTCCCGGAGCTGCGCTGTATCTGTTTCACAAAATGCGGTTTATACGCAACCCCGTCATTGGCCAGCGTCGCGGTGGCGGCAGCCAGCTGCAGCGGCGTGGTCAGGTTGTAACCCTGTCCGATACCGGCCGACACGGTATCGCCGGGATACCATATCTGGTTGTGGCGCTTCATTTTCCATTCCGACGAAGGCAGCAGACCGGATACCTCGCCCTCCATATCCACCCCGGTCTTCTTGCCGAAACCGAATTGCGAAAGATAGCTGTGCATCTTGTCTATGCCCAACTCGGTGGCTAGGCCGTAATAATAGGTATCGCAGGAGATCACGATGGACTTGAACATATCCACGCTGCCGTGCCCTCCCGCCTTCCAGTCGCGATACTGGTGGCGGTTGCCGGGCAGGGTGTAATAACCGGGATCACTGATGGTGTAACTCGGCGAGCGTTTGTTATACAGACCGGCCAGCGCCATGAACGGTTTGATGGTCGAACCCATAGGATATTGGCCACGCAAGGCGCGGTTGTTGAGCGGCACATCCAACGAACTATTCAGCGCTTCCCAATTTTCAGTATCGATGCCGTCGATGAACAGATTGGGGTCGTAACCCGGCTTGCTCACGAAAGCCAGAATGTCGCCGTTGCTCGGATCGATTGCGACCAGCGCGCCGCGGTAATTGCCAAACGCCTGCTCCGCCACTTCCTGCAATTTCGCATCCAGCGTCAGCACCAGTGTGTTGCCGGATTTTGGCGCGCTGCGCGACAAGGCGCGCACCGCGCGTCCGCCCGCATCCACTTCGACCTGCTCGAAACCGGTCGTGCCGTGCAGCTCCTTCTCATAGCTCTGCTCCAGACCGGTCTTGCCGATATAGTCCGAGCCCAGATAGTTGGATGCGATGTCGTCCTCTTCCAACTGATCGACATCTTTCTCGTTGATGCGGCCGATATACCCAATCAGATGCGAAGTACCCTGACCGTAGGGATATTCACGGAACAGCCGCGCCTTGATTTCCACACCGGGAAAGCGATAACGCTGTGCAGCAAAGCGCGCCACTTCCTCGTCGCTCAGACGGTTACGTATCGGTAGCGTGTCGAAATTGCGGCTCTCCGCCAGCAGCTTTTTGAAGCGCTTGCGGTCTTTAGGTTGAATATCCACCAGCGTGGATAGCTCGTTGATGGTCGCTTCCAGATCGGCCACTTTGCGCGAGGCGATTTCCAGCGTGTAACCGGAATAGTTGCGCGCCAGCACCACGCCGTTGCGATCCAGAATGAGGCCGCGATTGGGCACGATGGGCACGACCGCGATACGGTTGCTCTCCGCCATCGTCTGGAAATAATCGTGTTTTATCACTTGCAGATAAACGAAACGCAGCAGCAGCACGAGCAGCATGAACAGCACGAAACCGAGGCTGAGCATCAGACGCAGGCGGAAATAAAATATCTCGCGCTGGTGATTCTTTAGCTCGACACGGCCTTTCATAACTCGTTGGGGTCAGACCGCGGGCGCCGCAGGGTTTGCAACAGAATGGTCAAGGGTATCCACAATGCCGCGGACACGACACAACCGAGAAAGTATTCCCACATGATGATGCCGCGCACCTGCCAGTGCACCGCCGCATACGTGGCATAACTGATCAGCAATAGCGGGAATATCTGCATGGTCTGCTGGCGCAAATCGAACATCTGGATGCGGCGGTGCAGCACCGTGCCGCCGAACGCCAGCACCGCGTAAGCCAGGGCATGCTGGCCAAACAAACTGGCATCGGCCACATCGGCGAAGATACCCACTGTCCATGCGATGCCGATGCCCACACGGTAAGGTTTGTGCGCGCACCAGTAGAGCAACACCAAGGCCACAAAATCAGGACGCAGCACCAAAGCCCAGCCGCTCCATGGCAACCAGTTCAGCAGAATCGCCACGAACAGACTGAGCGCCATGAACCAGCCATTGGCGGGCAATAAAAATTCCTGATCTTTGGGGAAATCGTTATTCATGGGCTCTTCCGCTTATTTTGGCCCTTCACCTGATCGGCGGCACTCACTTCATCTTCGGGACGCGGCGGCAGTTCCGGCAAACCGGACACAATCATCAAATAACGATGTCTGTCTACGCCGGCCATGGGCGCACAGGTGATGCGTGCAAACGGATAGACGGGATCACGCTCGATCTTGATGACTTTGGCCACCGGCAGACCCGCGGGATACGTACCGTCGATACCGGATGTCACCAGCACATCGCCGTTCTGTATGTCCGAACTCACCGGCATATAACGCAGCACCAGCTCGCCGATATCCCCGGAACCGAACACCACCGAACGGATACCATTGCGCAGTATCTGCACCGGCACGGCATGATCCTTGTCGGTAAGCAAAGTCACCTCGGACAGCCAGGGATAGACACGCGTGACCTGCCCGACAATGCCGATGTCATCCATCACTACCTGCCCCGCCTGCACACTGGCCTGCGCACCTTTGTTCAGCACCAGTTTGCGCTTGAATATATCGCGCTCCACATAGAGGATCTCGGCCATCTGCATCGGATAGTTCACCCGCTGCGGCACCGCGAGCAGATTGTGCAGCTGCGTATTTTCGCCCTGCAGCACTTGCAGCAGATTCAATTGCGCCATATCCACGCTGTGCTGTTGGCGCAACTGCGCGTTTTCCTGAATGAGGCGGCTCTGGGTATCGAAATAGACACCCACTTCTTGCCACACCACGCCGGGCAAAGTGGTCAAACGCTGAAACGGATAAACGATAACGGAAATGACGGCACGCGCCGACTCCAGATACTTGAAGCGGGCATCCACGAACAGCAAGATCAGGGAAAGTACGACGAAGAAGAGCAAGCGCACGGCCGCGCTTGGGCCGCGCTTAAAAAAACGAAAGGAACGAGTGCTATCCAAGGGGTAAAGAGGAATTAATCGCTTGCAAAGATGCCGCTAAACTTGTCCATTCTGTCCAAAGCTTTGCCCGAACCGCGCACCACACAAGTCAGAGGATCGTCGGCAATCACCACGGGCAAACCGGTCTCTTCCATGAGCAGGCGGTCGATGTCGCGCAGCAATGCACCGCCGCCGGTGAGTACCATGCCCTTGCTGGCGATGTCCGCGCCGAGTTCCGGCGGGGTTTGTTCCAGCGCGGTCTTTACCGCACTCACGATGCTGTTGAGCGGGTCGGTCAGGGCTTCAAGGATTTCGTTGCTGGAGATGGTGAAACTGCGCGGCACACCTT
>JAGVIV010000172.1 GCA_020055845.1 Betaproteobacteria bacterium | reverse complement strand
GCTTCCATTTATATTCCACATTCACGTTGTGTTCCGTGGTTACAATCACCGGCACGCCCGCTCGTTTAGCTGCCAGGCGCGCCCACATATCAGCCAAAAATAAATGCGTGTGCACAATGTCCGGCTTTTTCCGCTTGAATAACTCTGTTAGATCTTCAACCGTACCGCGGCCAAACAATCCGCGCTTGCGCAATTTAATCACTTTCAATCCGGCGCGCTCAAAATCTTTTTCCAGTAAACCGCCTTCCAGCACAGTCACCGTGGTCACTTCAAATCCTCGCTCGGGCAAACGCGCGGCCAGCTCATATATCAAACGCTCGGCGCCGCCAGCGCCCAACCCATGGGTGATTTGAAAGACTTTTATTTTTTTCATAATATCAAATATTAAATCCTAAACTTCGATATTCGAAATTCGACATTCGATATTCGCCGCCGATTTTCCGTGTCGCTCAAAAATATATCCGGCGGCCAAAGCTAAACCAATGGGCAGCCACATTTTGCCGGTCCAATAATTCGTATTAAAAAGTTGATACGCCACGGCGCCCCCGGCTCCGGTGGTCAAATAAAACACTGCGCTGCGTTCAGCTCCCCGCGCCAACGCGCGCAAATTGCGCCGCATGATCCAAAACAATTCCAAAGCCACGAGCGCAAAACTAGCCAGGCCGACCACGCCCGTTTCAGCCGCCAGCTTTTGGATGAAGCCGTGCGAATCCAACGGCTCGCCGTATTCCAATTTGAACACCCGCGCTGAACCCACGCGTTCCACAAACGTGCCGGCGCCGCTGCCCAAAATCGGGCTGGTTAAAAAAACATCCGTGGCAATTTCCGTCAAAGCCCAGCGCGTGGAATTACTGCTCTGCGCCACATTAGATAATCCAATCTGCATCATTAAAATCGTCACCGGAACGAGCAACAGCAAACCGGCAATGATGGTGCCCGCGTATTGCTTGAGGTGATGACGGAATTCCACTAAACCGATAAACACGGCCTGCAAAACAAACACAATCCACACTGTGCGGCTAAAAGTCAGGAGCGCAATTACGAATTGGAATAGGGCTGAAGCGTATAAAATTTGCCGCGTGCGATTTTTCTTGGATAAAAAAGTTAGCGCCAAAGTGACCATGACCGTAACCGCCAAAAGCTCGGCCAGCAAATTATGATTCTCGCCCAGCATGGGCACGCCGAACATGGGTAATGGATGAGCGCGGCGAATGTACTGACTGCTCGCTCCCACAAAAAATAATGAGATGGCGCCATTCATTGCCGCGATAGTACCGGCCAGAGCCACGGCTGACAGCGCGGCCACCAATCTGCGTTTGGAGCGCAAAAAATTGACCGGCAACGCGATGAAAGCCAAATAGCAAAACAGCGCCGGACGCAGTGCAAACTTAATCACCATTACCGGATCAGGACTAAGCGGTGAAAAAGCCGATAACAAATGAGCGGCAAATAATGCGGCGTAAGATTTGGCCAGCGGCAAATTCGGCCGCCAGTTGCGATCGCGCCGTTTGATCCAAAGGAAAAGAATTTTTAAACCCCAGGCCAAAAGCAAAATCAGGATTAACGCTTCAGCCACGCTGATATCAATGGAACCGCCGAACGCGCGTTTGCCAATAGCCAATTCTCCGGTGGGAATGGAAATGGTCAAACCCAGAAAAGGAATAAAAAATAAAACCGCATAAAAAGTTGCATAAGGAAATCGAAAAGCCACGATCAGCGCAATGAGCAAGGCTAACGCAATAACCGGTCCGAGCGGCAATCCCAGCACAATAAAAATTGCGCTGGCGGCCAATGCCACAAAAAGACCCCAAGAAAAAAGAGGCATACGTGCTTATAGGATAGCATAAAAATAATTAACTTTCTCGTCCCCATGTTCACTATATATTCCTCCCCTTAGATTAAGGGGAGGCCAGCCCCGTCGGATGACGGGGCTGGAGGAGTTAGAGTCTGCATCATAAAATCATTTCGGCTAACCCCCCTCGTCCTCCCCCTTGACCCAAGGGGGAGACTTTTTCTTTCGGACAAAAACGAAACCGGCCATCGTAGGGGCGTCCCTTGTGGATGCCCGCATAAAATAAAACCCACCATCGTAGGGGCGAACGGCGTTCGCCCGCCCAAAAAGAAAAACCGGCCATCTGTAGTTCCTGTGAACTAGTAGATGGCCGGCGAGTTGGGTTTCAGAAGTTAGGTTGTCCCGACGATTGAGCGATCGTCAGGACGAGATGTGGTGGCTACGGCGTGCAGTTCGGCTTGGCCGGATCGCACTTCTTGTCCGAGCTCAGGCCCGCATTGCATCCGTAGCAGCCCGAACCGTTGTTGGACGGCTTGAGCTCCACCTTGGAGCAGTCACCCTTCACGAGCTTCATGGTTCCCCGGATGACGTAGTCGCACTTGTTGTATGCGACACACGACCAGCCGGGCTGACCATCCGCACGCGTGAGCGAAGCGCTCGCGATGAGCGACTCGCCCGGGCTACCGGGGAGCTTGCAGGTCACGACCCCGTTGGTCGTGGTACAGGACAGCTCCTGCCACCCGAAGCCGCCGCCGCTGGCCTCGATGACCTGCACGCTCTTGACCGTGCTGTCCGGCGTGTACTCGATCACCTGATCGCACACCGGCTGGCCGCTCGACGAGCTCGAGCTGCTGCTGGTGCTGCTCGAGGTGCTCGACGAGCTCGACGCGCTGGTCGTGCTCGAGGTGCTCGACGAGCTCGACGCGCTGGTCGTGCTCGACGAGCTCGCACTCGTGGTGCTGCTCGAGGAGCTGGACGAGCTGGTGCTCGAGCTCGAGGAGCTCGACCCGCCGTCCGGCTGGCACGCGTCCGCCACCAGTGAGGTGGTGAACCACTTGCCGGCGAAGCACGTAACCATCTCCTTCGGCACCTCCTTGCAGATGGTCTTGCACTCGAACACCTTGTCGCACTGCTCGCCGCTCTTGAACGGACAGCTCACGCTGCCACCCGAACTCGACGAACTGCTCGACGCGCTGGTGCTGGATGAGCTGCTCGTGCTACTGCTCGAGCTCGAGGAGCTCGACCCGCCATCCGCCTTGCACGCGTCCGCCACCAGCGAGGCCGCGACCCACTTGCCACCGTAGCAGGTGACCGTCTCCTCCTTCTTCTCCTTGCAGATGGTCGTGCAGTTGGGCATGTTGCACGAGTCGCCGTTCTTGAACGGGCAGCTCACGCTCCCCGAACCTCCGGCACCGCCTGCACCTGCCTCGCCGCCCGAACCTCCGGCACCGCCCGCTCCGTTGCACTCGCTCACCTCTTCCGAGGCGAGCCAGATCTGGGCGTCCGGCTTGTCCGGATCCCCGAAGCAGATCAGATCGCCGCAGGTCACGCAAAGGCCGAAGCCCTTGCAGCTGTCGCCAGACTTGAAGGCGCAGCCGCTCGGCTCGCCTCCCTGACCAGCCTGGCCGACGTCACCAGCGTGGCCGCCCTGTGCGACCTCGCCGCCCCCGACACCCGTCGGGGTCTGGGTGGCCGGCGACTCGGTCTCCTCTTCGGGCGCCGACACACACGACGCGACCGCCACCACCAACGAAGTAACCACCGCGTACCAGAACATCGGATTCATCTTTCTCATCGAACTACCCTCCTAGGGGGTTGTTGTCTTGAAATGCCAATCTCCGGTTCGGCCGAACCAAATGGACCCCTTTTCTGAGCCCATGATTGCGCGCTAAATATAGCACGAAACTGGATTTTTGTCAAGCCCGCTTGCCCACTCCGCAACCTACGGGCACGGCATGCCGTGCCCCTACCCAAAAACCGGCTAATTTTAGCCTTATTTTATCCACACCCACTCTTGCCTCAAATCACGCTATACTATAAATGAAGCTTCTTCGGTCAGCCGAAAACTTCAACGCTCGTACCTTTCATCCCTCGATTGCGTACGCCCAGCTCAGCAAGAGAACAGAAAGTATAGATCGTTTATTGTATAACCACCTGTTCTCTGCTGAGAGGAAGGTGGTAATCCATGGTTGGACTTCAAGCCAATCATATTGTAAGCCGCAAAGGCAAGGCCGCATCGTCTGTTAGTCCGTGTAGCCTTTTTGCTCTCGGACGGTTTTTTCAAGACAGCGGAGCTCCGACACTCGTCGGACAAATTCCGACCATTTTCTGTGGCTGTGGTGGTGCAAGTCCGCGTTTCATGACGCGCTACACTCTGTACTGCCCAAATCATGCGCAATTCTCGGCAGCGTGCCTGCTCAACTAGACGCAGATACCGCGTCCTGTTTGGCACCTGACCGTTCTGTCCGTTTTTTCCGGTTCCAGCTCACGCGAGGAACATGCTCCCATTCATCTGTCCGCACCTTCACTTCCCTCCTTCTCTCTCCCCTCAACCGCGCGTCCTGCAAACTTAGGCGCGCGTGTTTTTGTTACTGGCTCTAAATTTTCAAGTCGCAGACGCAGAAAATTTAGCTAGCAGTAACAACCCCGCACTAAGCCCATGCAGGATGATGCTTCTAACACAACGGGAGCCACAGGCGTTTCCGTGCGTTAAAATTACTCTTGATACGAACTATCTTCGGGCTTTAGTGCTGGGGTGTCGGCGCCTGCCAAGCCAAATCAAACAAACCCCGAAACAATTCAGCCATCTGACCGCTTTCAATAATCACCACAATGGGCTTTGGCGTGGCGCTGGCCGCTAAAATAAATCGATCCGCAATATTCAATTCACCATGAAACAGCGGCATGTCAGGCGGCGCGCGCCTGATTTCAATATTCTTGCCAAACGCCGGTAAATCCAAACCCGGCTCCATGGAATATAAAAGACGAAATTTAGCGGCTCGACGATTCAGCCCCAACCTCTGCCCCTCCTCAAACTTGGCCAAGCGCACCATTTCTTCATCGTAATGAATGAAAATTCGAATCAATTGCTCGGCGCCCATCATCTGCAAAAAAGCTTCGCGACAATTGCGAATCCCCTCCATGCTTTCAAAAAATCTAACGCGCGGCTTTTCTTCGGCTAGATTAAACAGCGCCATGAATTCGGGCATCACATCGCGCAAACCATTCTTTTGTTTTTCCGCTTCCACTAATTTTTCGCCCACGATAGATAAGAGATGCTCGGGCGATTCAGCTACGAACAGCGTTTTCTTCCCGCGCTCCACACTGCTCATGAGCCCGCGCCGCTTTAGGGCTTCAATCAAAATATAAGTGGTGGCGCGATTCACATCAGCTTTTTTAGCGATGTCCAACGCACTGGATGGCCCAAGCTCAAGCATAGCCAGATACACGCTAGCCTCTTTATCCGACATGCCAAATTCAATCAATCTTTTTTTTAAATCATCCATAAAATTTGTAATGTGTAATCAATGTGTAGCCGCACCCTTTAGGGTGCGCCACGCTCCGCCGAATCGCGAGACGATTATCACTTAAATCGCGCAGGCTAAAGCCTGCGACTACCAATTAACCAAAACCGGCAGAGTTTGTTTCGCTGTATTCTCCCAAGTGAATTTGGCCGCACGCGTAACTCCGGCAACCTTCAAGCGTTCGGCTAAACCGCGTTCCGCCACCAAGCGCGACATGGCCGAGACCAACGCTTCAACTTCGCTCGGTGGAAAATATAGCGCCGCATCAGGTCCGATAGCTTCGGGCAAACTGGCCGCATCAGATGAAATTACCGGACAACCGCACGCCAGAGCCATAAGCGGCGGAATGCCAAAACCTTCATACCAAGAGGGATGAATCAGCGCCTCGGCTGAATTCAAAAGCGCGGGCAAATCCAACTCCGCCACATAACCCAGTTCAAAAATATCCGCGCGATACGGCGAAGCTTTGATGGCGCGTTGAATATCTTCATACCCATAACCCGGCGCGCCCACTAAAACCAATTTGTGCGGATCCCCCACTCCATGCCGCGATTTAAAACCATCAAACGCGCGGATTAACGTCAAAATATTTTTCTTGGCTTCCAAACGCCCGATGCAAATAAAAAACGGTTTAGCCAAGCGCAAACGCCGCAAAGTATTTTCCAACAGCGTGGAATCAGCCAGCGGCCGATACATGTGGTGGTTCACGCCATTGGGCGTTACGCTGATACGATCCGCGCTGATGCCATAGGTTTGCGAAATTTCCTGCCGGCTGAATTCTGAAACCGTTAAAATGCGCGGCACGCGTTTGGCGATTTCCTTCATGGCAAACTCATGCACGCGGACTTGGCGTTTTTTATACAATTGCGGATAGCGATGGAATCCCACGTCATGCACCGTGACCACGGTCTTAGCCGGCAGATGGCGCGGCAAAGTACTGCCCGGCAAAAATAAAACATCCGCGGGTCGACGCCATAATTCCCAAGATAAACGGAACTGCGTCCAGCCGTATTTGAGCGGCCACTCCGCGCGCACCTCATGCCAATTGGGCGGCAACATCTCCAAACCGCCTTCCAAAACTTTGTTGGTATATAAAAGCCAGGAATTTTTATCCTCGGTGGTTAATTTTTTTAATTCTTGAATGACTTGCCACGCGTACCACTCCACGCCGGTTTTAATGGTTTTGTTGGCGCGCGAAGCCTCAATGCCGATGATCATGTTCGTAGAAGTTAGAAGATGGAATGTGAAAGATGGAAGTTAAAGCCGAACTTCTAACGGGGCATATCGGGATTATAACATAATCGCCGGAATTCAAATTTTCACCTTGACAACAGGCGCTTGCCATACTATTGTGTGCGTACACAGGTCTGCATTTCGAACTGTCACCGGACGGTGGCGTGG
>JAGVIV010000139.1 GCA_020055845.1 Betaproteobacteria bacterium | reverse complement strand
CAAAGAGTTCAAAAAAGAAGATAAGCTTTCTGTGGATTTTCTGCCCGTCCAAGGGATGCGGGTGGAGATGAACGGTAAAGAAATCGGGCATCTCAGCGACACCGCGTTCATGCGCGCTTTTCTAAAAGTGTGGCTGGGGGATCATCCGGTGCAGGATGATTTGAAAAAATATTTGTTGGGCGCAACGCGCTAGCTGTTTGCCCATGAGTGAGCAAGGCAAAGCCATTTTGATCGGGCGGGATGCGCTGGAGGAGGCTCTGCACCAACAGGGCGCGGCATTCCAGAACAGTATCACCGAGCGTCACGCGCATCTGTTTGCCGCCGTGCCGCTGTTCATCTCGGCAGCAGATTTTGCGCAGATGCGTGAGGTCATCGCGGCGGTGGAGCAGGTGGTGAGCTTGCCCGCGTGGTCTGCCTTGCAGCACGGTGACCGCTGCAAGGGTGTGTTCTTCGGTTATGACTTCCATTTGAATGACAGCGGCGCGCATCTCATTGAGATCAACAGCAATGCGGGCGGCGCTTTCTTGAATGAACTGTTGCTGCGCAGTCAGGCCGGACAAGCTTGGCCCGGTAGCGCCAGCGCCGGAGTCGCGCTGGAGCAGGACCTCATCGCGATGTTTCGCAACGAGTGGCGGATAGAGCGCGGGGAGGCTGCCTTGCAGACCGTGCTCATTGTCGATGAGCGGCCGGACGGACAATACCTGTATCCCGAATTTATCCTGGCGCAGCAGATGTTCGCGCGCGCCGGAATCAAGGCCTTTATTGCCGATCCGGGCGATGTGGAGGTGCGCAGCAATGGTGTGTATCTGGACGGATGCAGAATCGATTTGATCTATAACCGCCTCACTGATTTTTCACTGGCAGCTTATCCGGCATTGTTGGGTGCGTACGCGGACAGACACGTTGTGCTTACTCCGTCTCCCGAGGCCTATATGCGCTATGCGGATAAGCGCAACCTTGCGCGTCTAACGGACGGGGGCGCGCTGCTGGCGGCGGGCGTCGCCACGGACATCATCGAGGTATTGCAAAAAGGCATTCCGCAGACGCGGGTGATTTCCCACGGCGATGATGCTGAAGCTTGGTGGGACGTGCGCAAGCAATGGTTCTTCAAACCGGTAAGCGGTTACGGCGCGAAAGGCGCGTATCGCGGAGACAAGCTCACCAAGCGTGTGTTCGGGGAGATCATGGTGGGTGATTATGTGGCGCAAAAGCTTGCGCCGCCGGGCGAACTTGCAGTATCGGTAGACGGCACGGAGTCGCTGTTCAAATATGATGTGCGCTGTTATGTCTATGACGGACGGATACAGCTGGTGTGTGCGCGTATGTATCAGGGGCAGACCACGAATTTCAGAACGCCGGGCGGCGGTTTCGCGGTGGTGCGGGTGCTCTAGTCCGGAAGGCGGTGTTTGATCCGGCGAGTCGCTTACTGTCCGGCGACCTGCATTTCGTTGTGGTAGACCATCGCCGTGTTTCCGCCCTTCTGTTTGGCGTAGTACATGGCAAGGTCTGCATTCTTGGATAGCTCGATTTCGTCTTCACCATGCTGGGGGTACATGGCGATACCTATGCTGGTGGATACGTTGAGTACGTGTCCCTCTATTTCAAAAGGTTTTTCAATGGCGGCACGCAGCTTCTCGGCGACGTGCATGGCATCGTGCGCTGTTGCGGTGTTGGGCAGCAGAACGACGAACTCATCGCCCCCGATGCGGGCGATGGTGTCGGATTCGCGCATGCAGCCCTGCATGCGCGCGGCGGCGCGTTTCAGCAACACATCGCCGATGGCATGGCCGAGCGCGTCATTGATCGGTTTGAATTTGTCGAAGTCCATAAACAGCAGGGCGAGATGCGTTTGTTCGCGTTTGGCGCTTGCGAACGTCTGTTGCAGGCGGTCGCTGAACAGGGCGCGATTGGGCAGGTCGGTCAGGGTGTCGTATTGCGCCATATGACGAATGCGCATTTCGGCATTCTTGCGGTCGGTGATGTCGGTGATAAAACCGTGCCACAGGATGCTGCCGTCATCAAGTTTTTCCGGCTGCGCATCTCCTAGGCGCCAGCGTATTCCTTGACTCGGAAGGACCAAGCGGTATTCGATATGCCAGCGGGTGAGGTTGCGTGCGGATTCATGTACGGACTCGGCCAGTCGCTCCGCATCTTCCGGATGGCGAAAAGCGAAGAAAGCCGTGGCATCTTCGCGCAGATCTTCCGGAGCGATTCCGTACATTTTGCGCACGGCTTCGCTGATGAACGGGAAGCAGCTGTGTCCGTCAGGATACAGGCGGAATTGAAAGATGATGCCGGGAACCTCGGCGGATATTTTGCTGAGTAACAGGTTGTTTTGTTGCAATGCCTGTTTGGCCAGCGTTTTCTCAATCGCAATCTCGGCCAGATGCGCCGCGTGTTCGACCAGCCCAATCTCCGTTTTCGACGGCTGGTGCGCCGCATGGTGGTAAATGGCGAATGTACCCAGCACTTTTTTATTTGAGTCGAGGATGGGCTCCGACCAGCATGAGCCAAGTCCCGCCTCTGCCGCTAATCCTTTGTAGTTTCTCCAGCTGGGGTGAGTCAATATGTCGGCCACGATAGTGCGTTTGCCGAAATGGGCGGTTGCTCCGCAGGAGCCCACATTCGGGCCGATCTCGATGCCGTCTATGGCTGTTCTATAGAAGTCGGGCAGGTTGGGAGCTGCGCCCACACGCAGATGCCGGCCATCTTTGTCCATGAGCAGAATGGAACATAAGCAGGTCTTGTCTTCGGCCTCTACACTTTTGATGATGGCATCGAGTATTTCGCTCAGCGATGCGCCTGTGGCCATCAGCTGCAGAATGTGGTTGTGCGTCCGTTCGCGCTGATTGATCTGTTCCAATACTTTGAAGCTTATGCCGCGCTTGTGGTTGATGCGGTAGAAAAATACCGCGATTGCCGTAATCAGGGCGAGCAGTAGCAGGACGATTGCCATGCTGCGGTACAGCCATGTATGGTCGCCCAAATGCGGGTCATAGATGAAGTCGTCCAGAGGGAAGTCGCGCGGCAGCATGCCTGCATCGGCGTAAATTTCGGCGATATGTTGCCAGCGTCTTGGATTGGAGTAGCCGATGTCGATCAGCTCGGGTTGCAGCAGGGGAATGGTCTGTGCGGCTTCAAACTGCAGTAGTTCGCGGTTGCCGTTGGGGGCGTATTTGCGCAGGATTAGATCGATTATTTCGTCGGGATGTTCTTTGGCATAGCGCCAGCCGCGCAGGCTGGCTTCGGTAAAGTTATGTACACGCTGAGGCTGATCCGCGAGTTCGCGTTCCGAGGTGAACAGGTTGTCACCGTAGAAATCGACACCTGTCATACGCGGACTGATGGTGCGGTATTTGAAGTGGGCGCTGTCGAAGTAGTAGGGGTGTTTGGCGACAGAGCCGGATATGGCATCAAGCTTGCCGTCGATGAGCTCCTGCGCATTCGGTGTGGTGCGGTTGAAGTGATCGGATAGCGCGCCTTCGCGGATGAGATAGGCATCCAATTCATCGGCCTGAGGCTCAAGCATGATGTGTTTGCCGCTCAGGTCGCGCGGCATTTCTATGCCATTCTTTTGCGCGGTGTAAATCACATAAGGTGAATGCTGAAAAATTACCGCCAGTGTCACGACAGGTTTCGCTGCGGCCCGAGCCAAAAGCAATGCACTTGTGCCGATGCCGAATTGTGCTTGCCCGTTGAGGACTTGCTCTGCGACATCGAAGTCTGGCGCGGCCTCGTTCAGCTTTACGTTCAAGCCTATGTCGCGGTAATAGCCCTTTTCTTGTGCGGCATAGTAACCGGCATATTCAAAAGAGTGAGCTGAGTTGAGTTGCAGGGTGATGTTTTCGAGAGCGCAGGCAGGGCTGCCAAAATAAAATCCGGTAGAGAGTAAGAGGCACTTCGTGAGTCGTGTTACGGAATACATTGCAAAATGCCATTACCAGATTGCCAAGAAGGCGGTGATTTTGCCTATTCTTTCTGTAATGAACAATGCGATAGACGGCCTAGATAGTTCTGAAATATCTAGGCCTTATCTATTTTTTCAGTAGGGTTGGAACGGGATGATTTCCCTTGTTTCAGCCGAGCAGGTGTTTTACATGTTCGCGCTCGTCGAGTAATTCCTGATAGCTGTCGAGCATGTGTTTGTGTCCGGTTTCGCTGATGGGCAGGTCTTTGACGATGGTGTAATGGCCGTTGCGGCAGGTGACGGGAAAGCCGTAGACGACACCTTCCGGGATGCCGTAACTACCATCAGATGGCACGCTCATGGTGACCCAGTCGTTGTGGTGAGAATGTAGTAGCCAATCGTGGACATGGGCGATGGCGGAATTCGCCGCACTCGCGGCACTGCTTAGGCCGCGTGCTTCGATGACCGCCGCGCCGCGTTTTTGCACGGTGGGGATGAATTCTTTTTCCGCCCAATCTTCCCAGCCGTTCTGGCGCAGGATGTCGCTTACTTTGCGGCCGCGTATCTCTGCATGCGACAGATCTGGATATTGCGTGCCGGAATGGTTGCCCCAGATGACCATCTTCTTGATGTCCTGGATAGGTTGGAACAGTTTGAGTGAAACTTGGGTGATGGCGCGGTTGTGGTCGAGGCGCATCATGGCGCTGAAGTTGCGCTGGTCTAGATCGGGCGCGTTCTTCATGGCAATGAGCGCGTTGGTGTTGGCCGGGTTGCCCACCACCAGCACTTTGACATGGCGTGCCGCGACCTCGTTGAGGATGCGCCCCTGTTCGGAGAATATCGCACCGTTGGCTTCGAGCAGGTCTTTGCGTTCCATGCCTTTGCTGCGCGGGCGTGCGCCAACCATCAGCACGACTTCGGCATCGCGGAAAGCCACGCGTGGGTCGTCGGTGATGATGACTTGTTGCAGGTTGGGGAAGGCGCAATCTTCCAGTTCCATTGCCACGCCGCGCAAGGCTTGCTGGGCAGGTGTGATGTCGAGGAGTTGCAGGATGATGGGTTGTTCGCGTCCCAGCATGTCGCCGTTGGCGATGCGGAACAGTAAGCTGTAACCGATTTGTCCGGCGGCACCGGTGATTGCGACTCGGATGGGTGCTTTCATGGCGTTGCTCCTGTGGGTTGGTCTAGGGGCATTCTGCCAGTGTTCCGTGCCGTGACAAAGGAAAATTGCGACTCGGCAGCCTTGTATTTTGTGTGGCGTGAAGTAATGGCCGCGATATATTTGTCGCCCGATGATGTTACGCATTGAGAAATTCGGGCGCATAGGTATAATGGCGGCGCTTTTCGATGAACCTGTCACTGCATCGTTCCAGATGCCTTGAGTTTTTTAGGATTCACTTCAGCTTTTTTTCGCCGCTTTAGCTCAGTTGGTAGAGCAACCGCCTTGTAAGCGGTAGGTCATCAGTTCGAATCCGATAAGCGGCACCAATAGATAAAACGGCCATTGCTTATGCAGTGGCCGTTTTTCATTCGTTCATATGCCGCCGCATGGATGTTGTCATGTTGTAGAATCCGTACATCACCTTGTAAATTTTTCTATATGTATACAATCCTTGTTACTGGCGGAGCCGGGTTTATCGGGTCTGCGGTCGTGCGTCAATTCATCAACGAAACACAATGCAAGGTCGTCAATGTCGACAAGCTGACTTATGCGGGCAATCTGCAATCGCTGACGTCCGTTGCACATAGTCCACGTTACGCTTTCGAACAGGTCGATATCTGCGATGCCGTCGAGGTGGCTCGCGTGTTCCGCGAGCATCAGCCGGATGCGGTGATGCACTTGGCCGCCGAGTCGCATGTGGATCGCTCCATCTCCGGCCCGGCGGATTTCATCCAGACCAATATCGTCGGCACCTATACCTTGTTGGAAGCGGCGCGCAATTACTGGAACGGGCTGGATGCGCAGCGCAAAGCGGCGTTCCGCTTCCATCACATCTCCACGGATGAGGTATATGGCTCTTTGGGCGAGTCCGGTTTCTTCACCGAAGACACTGCTTACGAGCCAAACTCGCCGTATTCGGCCAGCAAAGCCTCTTCCGATCATCTTGTGCGCGCATGGCATCACACCTACGGTATGCCTGTCGTTACCACCAACTGTTCGAATAACTACGGCCCCTATCATTTTCCCGAGAAGCTTATTCCGTTGGTGATATTGAACGCGCTGAACGGCAAGCCGCTACCTATCTATGGCAAGGGCGACAACATCCGTGATTGGCTGTTTGTCGATGACCATGCGCGCGCTTTGCGTCTGGTGTTGGAAAAAGGCAAATTGGGTGAGACTTACAACATTGGCGGTTGGAACGAAAAGACTAATCTGGAAGTGGTGCAATCCATCTGCATTATTTTAGACGAATTGCGCCCGCAAAATGCGCCGCACAGCAAGCTTATAACCTATGTGCAGGATAGGCCGGGGCATGATCGCCGTTACGCGATTGATGCCAGCAAGATCGCGCGGGACTTGGGCTGGAAGCCACAGGAGACTTTTGAGAGCGGTTTGCGTAAGACAGTCGAATGGTATCTGGCGAACACCGCTTGGGTGCAGGGCGTGACCAGTGGTGAGTATCAGCATTGGGTGGAAAAAAATTATTCAAATAGGAGTGGCGCATGAAAGGAATCATCCTCGCTGGAGGTTCCGGCACACGTTTGTATCCGGTGACACAGGCGATCTCGAAGCAACTCCTGCCCGTCTATGACAAGCCCATGGTTTACCACCCGCTGACCACGCTGATGTTGGCGGGTATACGCGATGTGCTCATCATCTCCACACCGCAGGACACGCCGCTGTTCCGCAACCTGTTGAGCGATGGCGCGCAATGGGGTATGAATTTTTCCTATGCGGTGCAGCCATCGCCGGATGGACTGGCGCAGGCTTTCATCATCGGTGAGTCGTTTATTGGCAATGACGCTTGCTCATTGGTGCTAGGTGACAACATCTTTTACGGGCACGGTTTTGACCGTTTACTCAACGCTGCCGCGAGCAAAACCAGTGGCGGGACGGTATTCGCTTATCACGTTCAGGATCCGGAGCGGTATGGCGTGGTCGATTTCGACGCGGGGGGGCGGGCACTGAGTATCGAAGAAAAACCGCTCAAACCCAAATCGAACTATGCAGTGACCGGTTTGTATTTCTACGACAATGATGTGGTTGGGATTGCTAAATCGATTAAACCCTCCGCGCGCGGCGAGTTGGAAATCACCACGGTCAATCAAATTTATTTGGAGCGCGGCGATTTGGATGTGCAGGTGATGGGGCGCGGTTATGCGTGGCTGGATACCGGCACCCATGAGTCGTTGCTGGAGGCCGGCTCGTTCGTGCAGACGCTGGAAAAACGCCAGGGCTTGAAGATTGCCTGTCCCGAAGAGATTGCATTCCGCAAAGGCTATATCACGGCAGAGCAAGTGGCGCGGCTTGCACAACCGCTGGCAAAAAATGCCTACGGCCGTTATTTGTTGAGTCTGCTTGCCGATGGTGTATCTTGAAAATGGAGGTCGTGGCTACCGGTATTCCCGATCTGCTCATTATTGAACCCAAAGTGTTCGGCGACGAGCGCGGATTTTTTTATGAGAGTTTCAATAAACGGTGCTTTGCCGAATTGACCGGCATCGATGCCGAGTTTGTACAGGACAATCATTCCAAGTCGGCTCAGCATGTTCTGCGTGGTTTGCATTATCAGATACGACAAGCTCAAGGTAAGTTGGTGCGGGTTGCGCAGGGCAAAGTATTTGATGTGGCGGTGGATATACGTAAGAGTTCGCCTACGTTCGGCCAGTGGGCGGGGGCTGAACTCTCCGCCGACAACAAGCGCATGTTATGGGTGCCGCCGGGCTTTGCGCACGGCTTTGTGGTGTTGAGCGAGACGGCCGAGTTTCTCTACAAAACTACGGATTACTACGCACCGGAGTTTGAGCGCTGTATAAGCTGGAATGATGCGGATTTGGCGATAGATTGGAATCTGAACGGTGCGTTGCCTCAGCTTTCGGCCAAGGATCAGGCAGGAAAATCATTGCGTGAAGCTGAGGTGTTTGCGTGAAGCGGATTTTGCTTACCGGTAAAAATGGGCAGGTTGGCTGGGAGTTGCAGCGCACTTTGGCACCGTTGGGGCAGGTAATCGCACTGGATTCCGGTGAGCTTGATTTGGCCGATGCCGATGCTATCCGGCGCAAGGTGAGAGAGATACGGCCGCATATCATCGTTAATCCTGCCGCATATACGGCAGTGGACAAGGCAGAGTCGGAGCCGGAACTCGCGATGGCGATCAACGGTGTCGCACCGGGGGTGTTGGCAGAAGAGGCGAAGAGGCTGGACTCATTTCTGATTCACTATTCCACTGACTATGTTTTTGACGGGACAAAGAAAGGCGCATATATGGAAGATGATGCGCCCAACCCTTTGGGTGTGTACGGCAAGAGCAAGTTGGCGGGAGAGCAGGCTATCCGCGCTGCCGGTTGCAATCACCTCATCTTGCGCACGAGCTGGGTGTACGGTGCGCGCGGAAAGAATTTTCTGCTGACTATGTTGCGCCTGGCAAAAGAGCGCAGCGAGTTGCGTATAGTGGACGATCAGATTGGCGCGCCGACCTGGTGCCGTTCACTCGCGGAGATCACCGCGCAGATATTGGCGCAGCTTCATGCACCGGGGACTACTCAAGCAGACATGGCGCGGGTGTCGGGTACTTATCATCTGACATCGGCAGAGAGTGTCTCCTGGTGCGGCTTCGCGGAGGAGATCATCCGTCAGGCAGAGATCCAGCCCGCGCCGAAGCTGGTTCCCATTCCTTCGCATGAGTATCCGACACCGGCAGTGCGCCCGATGAATTCGGTGCTGTCGAACGACAAATTGTTGCGCACCTTCGGGCTGCAGGCTGGAAGCTGGCAGGGCAATCTGCGCT
>JAGVIV010000043.1 GCA_020055845.1 Betaproteobacteria bacterium | reverse complement strand
GTGTTGGGCAACTCAACCGAGATGGCCTTGTCGTTGTAGAACACTACTTCGCACTTGTCTTCAATGCCGTCGGCCAGATAGTTCACCGCGTCGCCGAGGTTTTCTTTTTCCACTTCGTACTGGTTATATTCCTCATCCATGAACACATACATCGGATCGGCGTAATAAGAGTAAGTGCATTCCTTCTTGTCCAGAATGATCTGGTCGAACTTGTCGTCGGCCGCAAAGATTGCTTCGCTTGGCGCGTCGGTCAGCAAGTTCTTGAACTTGAATTTCACCACCGAACCGCTACGACCGGAGCGGCTGTATTCGGCCTTTTGCACGACCAGCGGTTGGTCTTTGACCATGACAACGTTACCTGCGCGGAGTTCTTGAGCGATTTTCATTGGAGTCTGCCTAAAAGCTAAATTTCGAAGGCGCGGATTCTACCAACTTCACGGGAAAAATCCAGCAAATTCAAAGCAAGGTTGTTTGCAGCCAATTTGGCCGACCACGCCCGCGCATGGCATTCCAGCTCAACCCGTTGCGCGGCAAATGCCCGCCATGCCTCGGCAATGTCACCCTCCCCGTTCCAAGCCAACCATAAAGCCTCGTTCGCCTGATGTGTGGCGGCGGGCACACCCGTGCCGTACAAACCGCTCAACGCGCGCAGCTTTTGAATGTGCACACCGTCGTGCTGCTCGTAGATATGCCAGATAAACGGCTTGCCCGCCCACTGCGCCCGCACGCAGGAATCCTCGCCACGCACGAAGTTCACATCGCACGCCCACAGCAATTCATCGTAGCGCTCCTGCTCGACAAAGGGCAGCACGTGCACGTGCAGATTGCCACGCTGCCATGTATCACCGGCCTTGCCAGCAGCCTGAGCAAAACAGGCCGCCACCTGTGGCAACACCCGCCCCTCCGGCACGCAACACAGCACGGGCGTTGCGCCCTCTTCCCATGCCCGCAGCAACGCCTCAACATTGGCATTCTCGTAACTGAACAGCGAAACGCGCAACTCGCCCGCAGCCCGCTCGGGCACCCCTACACTGCGCCAATATGCCTTCTGCGCGGTAAAGTCGGCCTGAAAGACATCGCGCCGCGCCAACAAATCGCGCTCCAGCAACAGGCCGCCGGTCTTTGCTGTAAACCCGGGGAAGAAAAAATGCTTGGTCAGCGGCAAACGCGGATGCGGCGAAGGCAACTTGTGCGCGCCCTCCACCCAGTCTTCTGCAGAAAGATATTCGAGATTCAACCAGACAGGCTTGTGTTCCTGCGCGGCCATCGCCTCGATGTACGACTCCGGCAACTTGCAGGCAAAGGCTTCGATCACCAAATCCGCAACTCCCCTCGCCCGCAAGCGGGAGAGGGGTTGGGGGTGAGGGGCGAAAGAGTTAGATGCCCATCTGAATATATCCACACCGCGACAACGCTGCTCATCCAGCGCCGCATCCACCTCCGGGCACAGCTTGCCGAAGCTGTGCAAATCATCTACCCACAACCGTACTTGCACGCCATGCTCGTTCGCCAACTGCCGCGCCAAGCGCCAGCTCACGCCGATATCGCCGTAGTTGTCCACCACGGAGCAGAAGATGTCGCAGGTTTCGAGTTCGTTCATGAATTTATGAAAGGGGACGTGCAGGAAGCATCACTCGTAATGTGACCACATTCTGAGCACTTTGATGACATGCTGTTCATCCAACACTTGATACACAAGGCGATGTTGAATGTTGATCCTGCGCGAATAGGCTCCGGCCAAATCACCGATCAATTTTTCGTATGGAGGAGGATTTTGAAACGGGTTAGCGCTAATGACGGACAACAACGCCTGTGCTTTTTCTTTTAATCCGGCAGAAGCAAGTTTCTGCGCATCTTTCTGGGCATGCTTGGTATAAACCAGTTGCCAGCTCACCAACCCAGCTCCTTGCTGCACGCATCAACCGGGGTAGCCAAACCTTCTCTGATGGATTCGCGCATACCGGGAACAGAAAGCAGATACATCGTTTCCTGAATGGATGCCCAATCTTCGGTAGACAGCAACACCGCACTATTCTGCTTGCCGGTAATAACCACCGGCTCATGCGTCAGCGCTGCTTCGTCGATCAAGCGCGGCAAACTTGCTCCCGCCTCGGCAACCGTAATGATGGACATAATGAATACCTCCTGAATGGGCGCGAAGCCTACGCAAGCCACCAGCTCACGTCAAGCGCCCCGTCGGAAGAGACATCACACCCCACCAGCGGCGGCACAAATTCCATCATCGTGTGCCACGACTGCGTCATGATATTGGCTTGGCCTTTGTGCGAGGTGGTTACCAGCACGACTGGGCCGGGTTCCAGCAGTTGGTAAACACGGAATAGGGGAAATGATTTTTTCGACATCACTACGACCTCCGTTATAAAAATCTAAGCCAGAACTAAACCTCCATCTTTGCGAGGACAGTTCGATAAGTCTCTTGCAAAGAAGTATTCACAACTTGAATTCACGACAGCATCGTTTATCTCCGCCACATCACCCTTGATGATCGTTCCGTGTCCAGATGGAGAAATAAGACAAAGTGTAGGCGTGAGCGGAACAATAGTATGTGTAGGAATATCAGGCACGATAAATTCTCCCTCCTGTGCTTGAATAACGCCCCACTGCGCAGAGGACAAGTCATAAGCGAATCCATCAATTCTAGACTGTAACTGAAGTCCATTTATTTGGCGGGCAGGAACTTTTCCATCAGCACGGATATAACCGACGTAATTCCTTTCAAAAACCTCTTCTTGATCTTGGGAGAGATTATCTCCGGTGACACCATTCATCTGGACTTCATTTACCGCAAGTATTTTGTATCGTGCCCTCATATACCAAAGCGCATAAAAATAGTTAATTGTATTTAACTCTACATTCCTAATCTCAAAGACAGTACCGTCAATAATCTTCAAAGCCAGAGCTTGAAATTCATCTTCGATACTCTTCATATACCCTGATTCAGCACGTTGATCCCAAGCACGCATAGCACAGAAAATATCATCATGCTGTTTTGCGAAACGGACTTTATTTCGCAATTTATCATGGAGCGAAACACGACCATCTATATTGCAAAAGCGAGCAATGCTAGCCGAAGAAAACACATGCTGTTTAACGGTCAGCTTGTGCGGATTCTTTTTTTGTGTTTTCTCATAGATATGTTTTTTCATTTTCTATCACTCCGCATGCAACGCTTCCACCGGATCAAGCCGTGCGGCGCGCATGGCCGGCGCAACGCCCGCCGCGAGACCGATGCTGATTGCAGTGAGTTCGGCCAGAAAGACATACAACCACGGCGTATGAACGGGAAATGCGGGGACGAAGAAGTGTACGGTTTGTGCGATGCCCATACCGACGGCCAAGCCCATGATGCCGCCCAGCGCGGAGAGCATCATGGCTTCACCGAGGAACAGCATGAGCACCTGTTTTTCCTGCGCACCCAGTGCGCGCAACAAGCCGATCTCTGCCGTGCGTTCGGTGACCGCCATAGTCATGATAGTAAGGATGCCGACGGCGCCGACCAAAAGCGAGATACCGCCCAACGCGCCGACGGCGAAGGTGAGAATATCGAGTACAGAACTCAATACTTCCAATGCCTTTTCCTGCGAAATGAGAGTGAAGTCTTCGCGTCCGTGGCGCTCTTTGAGTTGCGCGGTGAGGATGCGAATGACGGTATTGGCATCGACATCGGCGCGGTAACTGACATTGACTTCCATCAGGCCGGGGCGGTTGAATAGCTCCAGCGCGCGCGCGGCGGGAATGAACACGGCATCGTCCATATCCATGCCCAGAATCTGGCCTTTGGATTCCATCACACCAATGACACGGTAGCGTTGTCCGCTGACACGCAGATATTGCCCCAGCGGATTTTCTCCTGCAAAAATTTCCTGTTGTATCTTGGCACCGATCACCACCTGCGCGCGTGCCTGTTCATTGTCCTCATCCGTCCAAAAGCTGCCGCTCTGCACCCTCATGGTGAAGGCCTTGCTGAAGTCGCGCCCTTCACCCAACACCATGGTGCGCCGGATTCTGCCGTTGGCGCGCACTTCGGCATTGCCCGCAATACCGGGGATGACATACTCCACGTAGGGTAGACGGCGCAAGCTATCCGCATCTTCCAACGTGATCGGGCGCACCGAACCGAAGATGCCGACATTGCCACCCTGCGTCTGCGTTTTTCCCGGCTGCACGCTGATGATGTTGGTGCCAAACTGCGAGAATTCGGACAGCATGAATTGGTGTAGGCCTTCACCAATCGAGGTGAGCAAAATCACGGCGGCGATGCCGATGGCGATGCCGAGGCCGGTAAGAAAACTGCGCATCCGGTAGGTCAGAAAACTGGAGGAAGTCAGGGCAACCATGTCGCGGAATAACATCGCGCTACCTCCCCGACAAAGCAGTTACCGGATCAAGCCTTGCCGCACGTCGCGCGGGCCACACACTGAACAGGATGCCCGTACCCAGGGCCGTGCCACAGGCGGCGAGCACTGCCCACCACGGTGGACTGACCGGCAGACTCGGATAGATTTGCCCGATGATCATGCTGCCCGCGTAGCCCAGTGCCAACCCGGCCAAGCTACCGATACCGGATAGCAACACCGCCTCGGCGAAAAACAGATTGCGTATTTGTCCGCCCGGCGCTCCCAGCGCTTTGAGCAGGCCGATTTCTTTAACGCGCTGTGCCACGGCAATCAGCATCACATTCATGACGAGGACACCGGCCACA
This sequence comes from Betaproteobacteria bacterium, assembly GCA_020055845.1. Classification (GTDB taxonomy): domain Bacteria; phylum Pseudomonadota; class Gammaproteobacteria; order Burkholderiales; family Gallionellaceae; genus PALSA-1006. The sequence continues at coordinate 9,815 of JAGVIV010000043.1, read as the reverse complement.
GCCAGACTGATTGCGGCGATACCGCCCACGGCCATGGTCAACGCGGTGAGGATACGGTCAAAGGTCTGCAATACCGCATCCTGAGTAATAACGGTGACATCTTTTTCGTTGTTGTGACGCTGCAGCATAATCTCTTCGGCGTCGCGTTTTGCCTGTTCGATGACATCTCGACTCTTGGCTTCTATCAGTACGCGAAACAACCCTGCGGTGTTGAATAACTGGTGTGCCGAGGCCACCGGCACGATGACGATTTCATCAGTATTGAGCCCCATGGATTCGCCCTGCGATGCCATGATGCCAATGACCCGGAAACGTCTTTCGCCCAGCCGAACCCATTGCCCCACCGCCTGCGCATTACCGAACAACTCCTGTTTTATTTTATTGCCCAGCACGCATACCGAAGCACTTTCGTGGATGTCACCCGGCGGCAGAAATCGCCCTATCCCGATATCCATGTGGCGCACTGCCAGCAAGCTGGCGGTCGAACCCAGCACCACCACTTCGCGGTTGAGCGCATCAAGCGAGAGCGTCGCCGAGCCGACCGTCAGCGGAGCGATACGCTTGATTGCGGTGCTGCGTAAAAGTGCATCGGCATCGTCCAGTGTTATATCGCGCGGGGTTTGTCCGCTCAGCATGCCGGGACCAATCCCCGCTGTTTCGGTACGTCCGGGCAGCACGATTACCAGATTGGTGCCGAGCGAGGAAAACTGATTGATAACATAGCGGCGCGCGCCCTCGCCCAATGCGGTAAGCACCACCACGGCCGCGACACCGATAGACATTGCCAACATCATCAACAGGGTGCGCGTCGGGCTACCGCGCAGGCTACCCAAGGCAAAAGATAGGGTATCTGAAAATTTCATGATGCCCGTTGTTCGTCGGAGAGAATGTGCCCGTCCAGCATGTGTATCTGCCGCTGCGCCCGCGCGCCGATTTCGGCATCATGGGTCACAATCACCAGCGTGATGCCGCGCTCGGTCAACTGTTCCAGCAACTTCAGCACCTCCCATCCCGTGGCGCGATCCAGATTTCCGGTAGGCTCGTCGGCCAGCAGCACGGCGGGATTCATCACGGTCGCCCGCGCAATGGCCACGCGCTGGCGCTGCCCGCCGGAAAGCTGGTCGGGTCTATGGTCGGCGCGTTCACTCAAACCATAACTGGCAATCAACTCGGCAACACGCTGTTTGCGCTCCTCGACCGCAACACCCGCCAGCATCATCGGCAACTCAATGTTTTGCGCGGCACTAAGGCGCGGGACAAGATGGAACGACTGGAACACGAAACCGATTTTTTCGCTGCGCACGCGCGCTTGTTGCTCGTCACTCAGATCGCTGACATTGCCCCCGTCCAGCAGATACGCCCCCGCACTGGGGCGGTCAAGCAAACCAAGCAAATTGAGTAAAGTGGATTTGCCGGAGCCGGACGGCCCCATGATGGAGAGATATTCACCGTCACCCAACTTCAAATTGATGTCGCGCAGTGCGGTGACCTGCTGGTCGCCGACAGTGAAATTACGGCTGACGTTTTGCAGCTCGATCATTTAATCCCCCCCGCCCCCACCACAGAGGCACAGAGAACGCCGAGATTACGCAGCCCATAACGGAGCGGTTTGTTTTTCTCTGTGTCTCCGTGTCTCTGTGGTGATAGATTTAAAATCATTTTGCTGCCGGTGCAACTTCGGGCATAACGAGCGCACCGGCTTTAACACCCGGCCTATCCAAAGAAAACACAATCTGCTCACCTTCGTTCAAACCGGCTTTGATTTCGGTGTATTCCCAATTCGCCAACCCGGTGACCACGCTGCGCTCCACCAGCTTACCGTCGTTCTGGTACAGCAGCACACGCTTGCCTTCCATCAGCGTCTGCGTCGGGATGCGCAGCACTTTCTCATGCACGTCATGCACGATTTCCACATCCGCACTGTAGCCCACCAGCAGATTTTCCGCTTTCGGCAACGCGCTGAATTCCACTTCGACTTCCACCGTGCGTGCCTGCTTTTCCAGCTCCAGCACATACGGTGCGATGCGTTTTACCTTACCCGCAAAAGTTTGCCCCTTGATTGCATCCAGCGTGATACGACCGCTCTGCCCCAGCTTTATTTTGGCCGCATCCACCTCGTCGATAGGCGCGCTGACATACAGACAGCTATCGTCGATCAGATCAACGGCGGGCAAGGTTGCAATGCCGGGCGGCGAAGGCGTGGCGTATTCGCCCAACTCGCCACTGATGTCGGCCACGATGCCCGCGAAAGGCGCGCGCAACACCATGCGCTCCAGCCCAGCCTCTACTACTTTGATGCGCGATTTGGATTGCGCAATGTCGCTACGCGCGCCCTCGCACGATGCCTGCCGAGCTTTGGCATCGGTCAACGCGCGGTCGAGTTGCTGCGATGAAATAAAACCTTTTGCCACAAGCTCTTTGGATCGCTCCGCATCACGCTGCGCAGCCTCCGCCATGCTGCACACTTCGCGCACACGCAACTCGGAAGTTTTCAACTGGTCGCGCGAAAGCCTTTCTTGCGCATGCATATCTTCATCCCAGAGCTCCAACAATATCTGCCCGGCAATCACGCGGTCGCCCTTTTTTACCCGCATATGCGAAATCTGACCTCCCGCAGGCGGGGACAATTTGGCACGGCGACAGGCTTTGACAGTTCCCGCGCGAGTGTTGCTCACGGCGGCTTCTACATTGCCCCGATCAACTTTGCTCAATACCACAGCGATCGTTTTAGCACGAGTGAAGTACCACGCCGCACCCGCCAATGGGACTGCGATCAACAACAAAATCAAGACGGCCTTAACAGGGAATTTATATTTGGAGGAGGGGGATACAGACATTTGATCTCCTAACAATGCGCAAAGCACATGACACGAACAAATCCACAGACAGGCAGAAGGCTGAGCCATCCTACCACACCAACAAAACGATACTACTCCTGCGACTACAGCCGTAACCCTACACAATTACGCCGTGATAGTGTAGTCTGCGCGCTCAATTTAGAGCCGGATGCGTCCGCATCTAACGAACAATTGGTAAGCGGGCAATCCAGACACATGAGCGACAATCCGACAGCCGCCCCCGGCGCTGACAATACAGGCAAGAGTCCCGCGAATCTCGGTTTGCGGGAAGATTTGCTGTTGCACGATCCGCTGCTGGACAGCCTGCTCGAGGTAGCGCGTATCCACGGTCGCCCTAGCACACGTGCCGCACTTTCCGCCGGACTTCCGCTGCAAAATGGCCGCCTGACCCCTGCATTGGTGGCGCGCTCTGCCAACCGTGCCGGCCTGAACTGCAGACTGGTGCGCCGCAAACTGGACAAGATTGATGCCGTACAGATGCCTGTCATCTTGCTGCTCAAAGACAACGAAGCGTGCGTATTGCTGGCATGGAGTGACGAGAATAAACAGGCACAGCTGCTCTTCCCCGAGTCGGGACAAATGGCGTTCAGTCTTTCTCACGAGGAGCTCATCGCCCGCTATATCGGGATTGCGATTTTTATCCAGCCACGCGTCAAGTTCGATAGCCGCACACCCGAAATCGCGAAATTGTCCAAGCGCCACTGGTTCTGGGGTGCAATGCTCGAACAGTGGCAGGTCTACCGCGATGTATTGAGTGCCGCCCTGCTGATTAACGTTTTTGCGCTGTCGATTCCGCTGTTCTCCATGAACGTGTATGACCGCGTGGTGCCCAATAATGCGCTGGACACATTATGGGTTCTGGCAATCAGCGTCATTCTGTTGCTCGGCTTGGACATGCTGCTGCGCCTGATGCGCGGACACTTTGTCGATCTGGCCTCTTCACGCATCGACATCCAACTCTCTTCACTGCTCATGGAACGCGTACTCGGCCTCAAGATGGAAGCCAAGCCTTCCTCCGTGGGCGCGTTCGCTTCAACCATGAAATCATTCGAGACAGTACGCGACTTCATCGCGTCGGCGACAGTCTCGACACTGATAGATTTGCCTTTTGCGCTGTTCTTCTACGTCGTCATCGCCTGGATTGCCTGGCCACTGGTGTTCATTCCCATCCTCGGTTTCGTCGCCGTGACCATCTACATCTACGCGCTGCAGCAAAAGATGCACGAACTGTCCGAAACCACCTACCGCGCAGCCTCGTTGCGCAATGCCACTCTGGTCGAGAGCTTGACCGCAATGGAGACCATCAAAGCGCTCAGTGCGGAAAGCCATGTGCAGGCAACTTGGGAGAAATCGGGAGCCTTCCTGTCCAAAACCAACAATCAGTTGCGCATGTTGTCTGCGTCGGCCACTAACAGTGTGCAAACCATCCAACAGGTCGTCAACGTCGGAGTCTTGGTCGGCGGTGTGTATCTGATCCACAGCGGATTTTTGAGTCAGGGCGGATTGATCGCCTGCACTATGCTGACCGGCCGTGCGATGGCACCGCTCGGCCAACTCGCCAGCCTGTTGATTCAATATCAGGGAGCCAAAACCGCACTCGACTCCTTGAACAAGTTGATGGAAAAACCCATCGAACGCCCCCCCGAATCTTCATTCGTACACCGCCCTGAGATCCGCGGCGGTATCGAATTCCGTAATGTCACTTTCGGCTATCCAAATTCGGACCCGATACTGAAAAATGTCACATTCAAAGTCGAGCCGGGCGAGTCGGTGGTATTCCTCGGGCGCGTGGGTTCCGGCAAATCGACCATACAGAAACTTGTACTGGGGTTCTATGAGCCGCAGGAAGGTTCGGTACTGGTCGACGGCATTGATCTGCGCCAACTCGACCCCGCCGACCTGCGTCGCAACATCGGCTGCGTCGATCAGGATGCCATTTTGTTTTACGGCACGCTACGCGAGAACATTGCCTACGGCGCGCCTTATGCCGATGACTCGGCGATTGTTTCCGCCGCGGAACTGGCCGGCCTGCGCGACTTCGTCAACAAACATCCGCGCGGTTTCGACATGCATATCGGTGAACGCGGAGCTTCTCTTTCTGGCGGTCAGCGCCAGTGTGTGTCCATCGCCCGCGCTTTCCTGATGGAGCCGCCCATCCTGCTATTGGATGAGCCGACCAGCTCGATGGACTACACCACGGAAAACGAATTCAAGATTCGTCTGGGACGCTTTGCCAAACGTTTCAGTCCGGGAAAAACGCTGTTCATCGCGACCCACCGCTCCAGCCTGATTGACTTGGCGGATCGCATCATCGTAATTGACGATGGGCGCATCGTGGCCGACGGCCCCCGCGCAGAAGTACTTGAAGCCCTAAAGGCCGGAAAAGTGGGGCACAAGCCATGAGCGAACAAGACATGGATTCGAAAAAACAGGAAAGCGCCCCAGTGCAAACAGCGGCACCAGCCGCTGTGGAGTCCCGTCTCTGGTGGCACATCATCACTGAGCGCATTGCTCAGGTGCGAGCCTTCTTGCAGCGCATCAATCCGACCGCGGATCGTTTCGTCGAGGCTTTGCCTTGGCTACAAGCTGCAGGTACGCGCATAACAACTTGGATGGAAGGTCCGCGGCGGCAATTGCAGCCCTTATTGGATTGGCTGATTAGCAGAGGGAGTGAAAAAGGCGAAAAGTTCGACGACTCTAAGCTGCAGGATTTCGCGGCCGAGGCCGATTACGCCATTCTGAAGCAGGAACCTATCCGTGCCCGCGCATTGTTGCGTGCATTGATCTGGATCACCGTGATCTTTCTGGTTTGGGCCAGCCTAGCCAAAGTTGCCGAGGTCACCCGCGGCGAAGGCAAAATCATCCCTTTCAGCCAAATACAGATTTTACAAAGCATGGATGGCGGTATCGTCGATGAGTTGCTGGTACACGAAGGTGATTCGGTTGAGAAGGATCAGATTTTGTTGCGCATAGATCAGACCCGTTTCCTGTCATCAGTAAATGAAAGCCGGGCGCAATACCTTTCTATGGCGGCCAAAGTGGCGCGCCTGCGGGCACTGGCGGAAGATAGTCCGTTCGAGATTCCACCTGAGGTCCTAAAAGAAGACCCGGCAACAGCCGAGGAAGAGCGCCGCCTTTATGAGGCTAAAAAATCCGAACTGGACGGTATCGTGTCCCTCACCAAACAACAGATGATTCAGCGCCAACAGGAACAAAGAGAGTTGGTAGCCAAAGAGGAGCAAGCGTCCAAGGCCTATGATCTGACCTCCAAAGAACTGGTCGCGACCAAGCCGCTACTCGCGGCGGGTGCTGTATCCGATGTGGAAATTTTGCGTTTGGAGCGCGACGTTGCACGTTTCCGGGGAGAGCGCGACATGGCGGCTGCACAAATCTCACGAGTTCAGGCGGCCGTTGTGGAAGCGAGCCGCAAAGTACAGGAAGTCGAGATTACTTTCCGCAATGACGCGCGCAAAGACCTGAGCGAAGCGATGGCAAAATTAAACAGCCTGTCTCAGGGCAGTGCCGGCCTCACTGACAAGGTAGCACGCTCTATCATCCGCTCCCCGGTAAAAGGGATCGTCAAACGCATGATGGTTAATACCGTCGGCGGGGTAGTTCAAGCTGGAAAAGACATCATTGAGATTGTCCCCATGGAAGACAATCTACTGGTGGAAGCCAGAGTACAACCCAAAGACATCGCCTTTTTGCGCCCAGGACTCAAAGCCACCGTCAAGGTATCCGCCTATGATTTCGTAATCTACGGGGGACTGGAAGGGACACTGGAAACCATAGGTGCGGATACCGTGATAGATGAAAAAGGCAATGCCTTTTATACTGTACGGATTAAAACTCACCAATCCAATCTGGGCAAAGGACTGCCGATTATGCCCGGCATGGTGGTGGAAGTAGACATATTAACGGGAGAAAAATCCGTGCTGAGCTATCTACTTAAACCGGTATTGCGCGCCAAGGGGCGCGCTTTGTCCGAACGCTAAATTGCCTGAAGGGGATCTAAAATCAACCAAGCCAGACATCTTTTCGTCGCCGCAGACAACCAGCTTAGGGATAACTGGCTGGAAGCATTTCCACACGCCAAAGTGTGCAAACGAATCCCAGCTTTACCCAATGCCGATGTGATCTGGGTATTACTGCCGGAAGAAGGTGATTTCGTCAGCCCGCTCATCGCTTGCCGTACCGCGGCAGGAGATACCCCAGTAGTCGCCATTTCCGATTTACCAAGCGACCCGCAAGGATTAGCCGCATTGGGTGCAGGTGTTACAGGATACTGCAATGGGCATGCTGCCTCCTCCGTATTACGACAAGTCGCAGATACCGTACAAAATGGCGGCTTATGGGTCGGGCAATGGCTGCTGCAAAAACTATTAGCCAGTGTGGCGCGTGCTGCCACCCAAAAATTCACCCCACCTGAACTGGCCTCTTGGTCATCCGGCCTCACCCAACGCGAAATCGAAGTGGCATGTGCCGCAGCCAAAGGACTCAGCAACAAAGAGATTGCCAACCAGCTCATCATCACAGAGCGTACGGTCAAAGCTCACATGGGCTCGGTCTTCGATAAACTAAAGCTGCGCGACCGCATGCATCTAACCTTATTAATCAATGGCGTAATACAGAACTAAACATACCATTGGCTTCATCACCCGGGCTACACCGGCATCCCGCCTGAATCTACACCCCCAATTATGCGGGCATTAGACTTCAGTACAATAGATTCACTTGCCACATCCACTTACTATCCCGCACCGTCAGCACATTTAATGTAACGCATCAATTCATCAGGGGATCATCATGGCTCAATTTAAAGCAACCAACGTTCAAGGTAATGCCACCGTTACCAACGCAAAATGTGAAGTTCGCCAGCTCCATGAAGGTGAAAAGATTGAACAGGGCGAAGTCGTCAAAACAGCTGATGGTGCCAAGGTCAATCTCGTTACAGAAGATGGTGCCTCAGTCACCATCAAGGCCAAACAAACCGTAACGCTAGACGAAGAGTTCTTCCCCATTTTTGGCAACGGCGCAAAAGACAGCGTCATGGCCAATGGCAGCGATATCAGCGCCATTATCAATGCAATTAGTAACGGCACTAGCCTAGACGGCAAGCTGGAGTCAACCGCATCCGGTTTGGATGCTGGTAAAGCAAACGAAGATAAAAATCACTCTACTGGCGCAGACTTGATTCACTTAAAAAGCGTTGTTGAGACCATTGCCCCAACCCCGAAAACCATAGACACAACTACGGGTCGTGGTCCGGCAAGCACAGTTTCCGACGCTGCGGCTCAAGCAGCTGCCGATGCAGCGGCGGCACAGGCTGCCGCTGCTAAAACAGCAGCCCTTGCTCAAGCTGCCGCAGATGCAGCAGCTCAAGCCGCTGCTCAAGCTGCTGCCGCTCAAGCTGCCGCTGTTGCGGCTCAAGCCGCTGCGGATGCCGCCGCCGTTCAAGCCGCCGCAGACGCAGCAACAGCGGTTGCACAAGCAGCTGCCGATGCAGCTGCTCAAGCCACTGCTGCAACCATAGCCGCACTCGTTGTTTCTGCGACAGCATCCGCTGCCGCGAGTGCGCAGTCCGCAGCAGATGCGAGCAAAGCAGCCGCAAACGAACCTGTTGGCGGTGCAAATGCAGCCGCTGTTGTCGCTGCTGCCGCAGAGGCAAGTGCTCAGGCTGCAGTCGCTCAAGTTGCCGCCCAAACTGCCGCAACTGCAACCACGATCGATGCAGCACAGACTGCAGCCAACGCTGCTGCAAGTGCAGCAACATTGGCTGCAACTGCCGCATCCACTGCAATCGCAACTGTGAATGCAGACATCATCATTGCAATAGACGTGGCCAATGTAGAAACTGCAGCGCAACAAGTTAGCGCAGCACTGGCTGAAGCAGCCAAAGCCGATCAGTCCGACACAATTGCCGATGCCGATGCAATTCATGCTGTGCAAGTTGCGGACGCTGCGGTCGCTGCTGCGACCCAAGCCGATGCAGACGTTGCTGCTGCTAAAGCTGCGGTTGATGCCGACAAGAACAAGGTCGCCGAATTGACTTCCGTTTACAACCAAGCAGTAGCCGACGCTGCCGCCATTGATGCAGCTTCCGCGCAAGCCGCTGCCGCCACGGCTGCCGCTCAAGCAGCTGCCGCACAAGCAACCGCCGATGCTGCCGCCGCTGATGCTTCCGCCGCTGCAACCCGCGCGGCCGCAGCTGATGCAACAGCTGCTGACAAAGCCGCCGCCGCTGACAAAGCTGCAATCGCCGATACCGCCGCTGATGCGGCTGTCGTTGCTGCAGACAGAGCTCAGGCTGCTCATGCCGCCGCCGCGGATGCTCAACTCACTGCCGACGCTGCTGCTGTCACCGCTGCAAACTCTGCACTCGCCGCCGCTCAAGCTGCCGAAACAAGCGCTCAAGCCGCTCTGGATTCCTCAACCGCTACCGCTGCTCAAGCTGCTGCCGTTGCGGCCACTGCGCAAGCCGCTGCACTCGCTGCTGCAACCACCGCCTCTACTGCTGATGCCGCTGCTGCCACCGCTCAAGCGGCCGCAACCACAGCTGCTGCCACTGCTGTCGCCGCACAATCTGCTGCCGATGCCGCTGCCGCTGATGCTTCCGCCGCTGCAACACGCGCGGCCGCCGCTGATGCAACGGCTGCTGACAAAGCCGCCGCCGCTGACAAAGCTGCAATCGCCGATACCGCCGCCGATGCGGCTGTCATTGCTGCGGACAGGGCTCAGGCTGCTCACGCTGCCGCCGCAGATGCTCAACTCACTGCCGACGCTGCTGCAGTCACCGCTGCAAATTCCGCCCTCACCGCCGCTCAAGCTGCCGAAGCAAGCACACAAGCCGCACTGGATTCCGCGACCGCTACCGCCGCTCAAGCTGCTGCCGTTGCGGCCACTGCGCAAGCCGCTGCACTCGCTGCTGCAACCACCGCCTCTACTGCTGATGCCGCT
>JAGVIV010000275.1 GCA_020055845.1 Betaproteobacteria bacterium | reverse complement strand
GCACATACCCACACTAATCGGTTGTTTTATTTAAATTTTAAAGAACTTTTTCTACCAACTCTTCTTCTGCCGTGCAGCGAAGAGGTGCGCATTATACAGAGCAATTTAACATCGTCAATCTGTTTTTTTACGCCTTGCATTTCATTCGTGGGTTGCGGGGGCAGGATTTGAACCTACGACCTTCGGGTTATGAGCCCGACGAGCTGCCAGACTGCTCCACCCCGCGTCAGCGAAGAGGCGAGACTATAGCGAAGATCCTTCATCACGTCAACTGATTTACGCCCTCATCACCAATCAGCCCACCCATTTCCTTGCATTTTGGAACATACGCAACCATGCGCCATTTTCTTTCCATTCCCCTGGATACCAAGAGTTCTGCACCGCACGGAAGACGCGCTCGGGGTGCGGCATCATGATGCTGAAGCGACCGTCCGGCGTGGTGAGTCCGGTGATGCCTTGCGGCGAACCGTTGGGGTTGAGCGGATAGATTTCGGTGGACTTGCCTGCGTGATCGACGTAACGCAGCGATACCAAAGGCTGCACGGCTTTCAGTTTCGCGACGTTGCCGAAGTCGGCATAGCCTTCGCCGTGCGCCACGACGATAGGCATGCGGCTGCCGGCCATGCCGTCGAACAGAATGGACGGCGATTGCTGCACTTCCACCATCACAAAACGCGCTTCAAACTGTTCCGACTGGTTGCGCGCAAAGTGCGCCCAGTTTTCCGCACCCGGAATAATCTCATGCAGATTACTCATCATCTGGCAGCCGTTGCACACGCCCAACGCAAACGTGTCATTGCGTTTAAAAAACGCTTCAAATTCGTCGCGTGCTCGCGGGTTGAATAGGATGGATTTAGCCCAGCCTTCGCCAGCACCCAACACGTCGCCGTAAGAGAAACCTCCGCACGCGGCCACACCTTTGAAAGCGGCCAAACTCACACGGCCGCTGATGATGTCGCTCATGTGCACATCCACAGCGGCGAATCCGGCACGATCAAACGCGGCAGCCATCTCCACATGCCCGTTCACGCCCTGCTCGCGCAAAATAGCCATTTTGGGACGCGCCTTAAGCAAGGCCGGAGCGACACTCTCATTAAGATCATAGGTGAGCAGCGTATGCAGGCCTGTGTCTTTCACATCTAGACTGCGGTCATACTCTTGTTGCGCACAAACCGGGTTGTCGCGCAGCTTCTGCATTTGATAAGTCGTTTCGGACCAGATGCGGCGTAACGTGACTGCATTCTCGCTATACACAATCTTTCCACCACGCGAAATTTCAATCGTACCGCACGTATTAAGGCGTGCAACTTCATGCACGCTCCCGATGCCAGCCTCATCACACTGCACAAAAATTTCGGCCAAATCGCTACGGCGCACCTGAACAAGCGCCCCCAATTCCTCATTGAACAGGCAGCTCAAATCATCGCCCTTAAATTCATCCAGACTGATATTCAAACCGATGTGTGAAGCGAAGCTCATCTCACACAATGCCGCCAGCATCCCCCCGTCGGAGCGGTCGTGATAAGCCAGCAATTTATCTTCGCGGTTAAAGCGCTGGATAATATCGAAGAAGGCTTTCAGCTTCAGCGCGTCATTCACATCCGGCGCTATATCTCCAACTTGTTTGTAAACCTGCGCCAAGGCAGAGCCGCCCAGACGATTCTTGCCCGCCCCCAAATCGAATAGCAACACCACAGTATCAGTATCCGCAACGAGTTGCGGGGTCAGTGTCTTGCGCGCATCACTGCACGGCGCAAAAGCGGTGACAATGAGCGACAGCGGCGCAGTGACAGCCTTACTCTGCTCGCCCTCCTTCCACGTGCTCTTCATCGACATTGAATCTTTGCCCACCGGGATGCTGATGCCGAGTTGCGGACACAGCTCCATACCCACAGCTTCGACGGTATCAAACAAGGCAGCATCTTCGCCATGATGCCCTGCAGCCGCCATCCAGTTGGCGGAGAGCTTGATGTCACCGATTTTTTCAATCTGCGCAGCAGCTATATTGGTAATTGCCTCACCTATCGCCATACGCCCGGATGCCGGCGCATTGACAATAGCAATAGGCGTGCGCTCACCGAGCGCAAAAGCTTCGGCAAGATTGGTGTTGTAACCCATCAGGGTGACCGCCACATCGGCCACCGGCACCTGCCACGGACCGACCATCTGGTCGCGCGCGGTCATCCCACCCACGGTGCGGTCGCCGATACTGATAAGGAAAGTCTTGTCCGCAACCGAAGGCAAACGCAGCACACGCTCAATCGCGTCCTTCAGCTCAATTGCACTCGTATCAAATTTAGGCAAACGCGCCTTTTCGCGCTTCACCCTGCGTGTCATCTTGGGCGGCTTACCCAACAACACCGAGAGCGGCATGTTGACCGGATGGTTGTTAAACTCGGCATCATGTACGGTCAACTGGTCGCCGGCGGTGGCCTTACCCAGCACCGCGAACGGGCAACGCTCGCGCTCGCACAGCGCGGCAAACTCGTCCAAACGCTCCGGCGGTATCGCCAATACATAACGCTCCTGCGCCTCGTTGCTCCATATTTGCATCGGCGTCATGCCGCGTTCTTCGTTTGGCACGGCACGCAATTCAAATTTCGCGCCCTTGCCACCGCCATGCACCAACTCCGGCAACGCATTGGAAATGCCGCCCGCTCCCACATCATGGATAGAAAGAATCGGGTTGTTCTTACCCATCTGCCAGCAACGGTCGATGACTTCCTGTGCGCGACGCTGCATCTCGGGGTTGCCACGCTGCACGGAATCGAAGTCGAGGTTTTCGGCGTTTGCGCCGGTGTCCATACTGGATGCAGCGCCGCCGCCCAATCCGATCAGCATGCCGGGGCCGCCAATCTGGATGAGCAACGCACCTCCCGGCAGATCATGCTTATGCGTGTGCTGCGCAGCGATGCTACCCACACCACCGGCCAGCATGATGGGCTTGTGGTAACCGCGAACCTCGCCATTCACAGTCTCTTCAAAGGTGCGGAAATAACCGGTCAGATTCGGCCGTCCGAATTCGTTATTAAAAGCCGCGCCGCCAAGCGGGCCATCAATCATGATCTGGAGTGCAGAGGCGATTCGGGAAGGCTTCCCATAAACAGGAGAAAGGGACGCAGCTTTGTCGCTCGACGGGGAAGCCAACGGAGCAGCGGCATCCTCTTTTCCGCCGTCACCTTTCTCGTATATTTCCCAAGGCTGAATAAAGCCCGGTATATTCAAATTGGAAACTGAAAAACCCACCAGACCCGCCTTGGGCTTGGAACCGGAACCGGTCGCTCCCTCGTCGCGTATTTCTCCGCCCGAACCCGTCGCAGCCCCCGCGAATGGCGCAATAGCCGTCGGGTGGTTGTGCGTCTCCACCTTCATCAAAGTGTGCGTGAGTTCACTGCTGAATGCATAAGTACCGTCCGCGCGCGGATAGAAACGCTCAATCTCCGCACCCTCGATGACAGACGAATTGTCGGAATAAGCCACCACCGTTCCCCGCGGATGCAGCTTGTGGGTGTTGCGTATCATGCCGAACAGCGAGATAGCCTGCTGCTCGTCGTCGATGATCCAGTCCGCATTGAATATCTTATGGCGACAGTGCTCGGAATTGGCCTGCGCAAACATCATCAACTCGACATCGGTGGGATTGCGTTTCAACTTATTAAAACTCTCCACCAGATAATCGATCTCGTCAGCGGAAAGTGCCAAGCCCAGCTCACGATTCGCCGACTCCAGCGCGTGCTTTCCCCCTTTGAGAATATCCACGCTGGCAAGCGGCTGCGGCGTGCCGTGTGTGAATATTTTATCTTCAATACCGGCGATATCCACCACGACCGACTCGGTCATGCGGTCATGCAACAAAGGCAGCACTGCCTGCTTTTCCGCTTCCGTCATGGGCCCGCCGTTCTTGCTGGCAAGGTAATACACTACGCCGCGTTCGATGCGCGCCACGCTCGGCAAAGCGCAGTGCTGCGCAATATCGGTCGCCTTGGACGACCAGGGCGAAATAGTACCCAGACGCGGCACCACCAATAATTTTTGCAAGCGGCCGGTGGGCTGGCTCGCGTTCGCATCCAGATTCAACAAACGCGCCAGCAATTTTTCTTCATCCGCAGTCAGTGCAGCCTTAATTTCGGTGAAATACCAATGACGCGTATCCAGCACAAGCACATTGGGCGCAAGCGCTTTGAGGGCGGCACGAAGCTTTTCAAGGCGGAAAACAGAGAGTGCGGAATTACCGATGGATACTTTACTAGGGGTAGCGCGGGACATAGATCGATCTCATGGAAGCGTTGAGGACAGGATGCAATTATAATGCACCGCGCCGTTCACTCTCAGGAAAACAACATGCCCGCCGTACACCCCACTCCCATCACGCAAAAACAAGTCCTTGCTTATCTAAAGCCGCGCCCCAAAGACAGCCACAAAGGCATGTTCGGTACGGTCGCCATCATCGGCGGCGATACCGGGATGGTCGGAGCCGCCCTGCTGGCCGGACGTGCTGCGTTCAAGCTGGGCGCGGGCTGCGTGCATATCGGACTGCTGGCGGACAATGCCCCGGCGGTGGATACGCAGATGCCGGAACTGATGCTGGACAGCGCCAAAGCCGTGTTGCAGACCGTCAAGCCCGATGTCCTGGTGATCGGTTGCGGCCTGGGCAAAAGCCTCCCCGCACAAAAATTGCTCTACGACGCACTGCAACTCGACGTGCCGACCCTGCTGGATGCCGACGCGCTCAACATCATTGCACTGCGCCCCGACTTGCGCAGCATGCTGCAAACCCGCAAAACACCCGCTGTATTCACCCCTCATCCCGGTGAAGCGGCGCGTCTATTGGCTTGCGGCACAGAAGACATTCAGGCCGCGCGCCCCACCTCGGCGCTGATACTCGGCAAACGCCTCCACGGCAGCGTGGTGCTAAAAGGTGCGGACAGCCTCTGCGTCACCAGCGACGGCAAGTTGTACCTCAATCAGACCGGCAACCCCGGCATGAGCAGCGCGGGTATGGGCGATGTATTGAGCGGCATGATCGCCGCCTTCATTGCACAGGGCTTGAGCACGGATGAGGCCTTGCTGCTCGGTGTACACCTACACGGCGCGGCGGGCGACGCGCTGGCACAGCAACAGGCGACTATCGGCATGAGTGCCACCGAAGTGATCGAGTGGGCGCGCTGGTTGCTCAATCAGTGGCTGCGTTAATCCCGCTAAGGCGGGTACTTTAAGTAGCCGCGCGGAAAATATTTTCATCAATATCCATCTCTCTATACCGGCAATAAAAGCTGCCCATACAATATAAACATGGCACTCTCGATCGACATCAGCGAAGAATCCGGCGTGCGTTATCTGCACTTCGGCTCATCATGGATACAGGGCGCGATGCGCATCGCGCGCCCGTGGAATCTGGAACTGGAATACACCAAAGAAATGATGGCGAGTCTACTGCTGCGCGAGGATTCGCATTTTCCGCGCAAGGTCTTGCTCATCGGACTTGGTGCAGCATCCCTCACCAAGTTCCTGTATCGCAATTATCCCCTCGCAAAACTCACTGTAGTAGAGATTGAGCCGCGCGTGGTGGCAGCAGCCAAACAGTTCTTCAAACTCCCGGAAGACCCGATGCGCCTGAAGATGGTGATTGGCGACGGTGCCGATTTCATTCTGAACAGTTCGCAGACCTATGATTTGATCCTAGTGGATGGCTTCGATGCCGATGCACGCGCCGGCGCACTGGATACCGAGCCGTTTTATCAGGCGGTGCGCGCGCACCTCAACGACAACGGCATCATGGCAGTGAATCTGCTCGGGCGCAGCAAAGGTTTCGAGGCGAGTGTGGAACGTATCGGCAAAGCATTCGACCGGCGCGCCATCGCATTCCCCTCCTGCGACAGCGGCAATACGATTTGCTTCGCGGCGGCGGGCGACAGCATCAATGTGTCGCTGGACGACCTTAAAGATCAGGCTGCCGAATTGAAAGAGAAGACAGGGTTGAATCTGTTGCCGACACTCACGCGACTGGAACAGGCACAAAGCTGCCCGGGCGGGATGCTGGCTCTGTAACTTAAAAACGCTTTGCTACAGAGGACGCAAAACAGAAGCCAGCGTAGGGATCCGTTCCTTGGCTTAACTGAAAAATTAACCGCAAATTACACGCCACCGACCGTGACGGGATAACTCACATAGCGGATGTTCAACTCATAAGCCCGCAGCGTCGCCAGAAGCTCCTCCGCCTGCCGTTCTTCCAGCAAAAATTCGACTTGTATCGGCAACTCGCCCCCAAGCTCAATGAATGTCTCCGCGTGCAGATTGCCGTGCCGACCATATCCGGCGATGGCACGAAACACCGAACCGCCCGGCACGCCAATCGCCTTGGCTTGTTCCAGTAGCCATCCATACAAGGGTTTATCACCGCGCTTTTGTTTCTCGGTCAGATAAAACTTGAGATAGATGGATTGCATGATGTCTCCTATTGCTGAAAATACTTGAGCGTCTGGATACCGAGCACCGTCATCATCAAAGATCCACCCAAATGTGCAGCGATGACCGCGCTCCCCCATACATATTGTCCGCGCATCAACAAGGTAACCGTCTCCGCGGAAAAAGTGGAAAACGTGGTCAGACCGCCAAGAAATCCGGTAATCAGCAACAAGCGCCACTCCGGCGACAGTCCGGGATGCTGCATAAAAAACGCCACTGCGAATCCGACCAGATAACCACCGATGAGATTAGCCGCCAGCGTCCCCAGAGGGAACTCCGACATTACCGGGTTGAGCCACAGCCCCAAGCCCCAGCGCAGCCATGCACCGATGGCTGCTCCGAAACCGATAGCGAGGAAAGCATTTAACATAGTGGCTAGATTGTAGCAGGGGTGATGAAGCTGTTTCAGAGGAAAAACTAAAGCAGGTCTGATCAAGTCTGATTCATCGTGCCCGGATAATATTTCTAAACCACCTCACCCCACAGATCGTGCTCATCCGAGTCTGTGATTCGTACGGTGACGAATTCGCCCACTTCGAGTTCCTCGCCGTTGATATACACCAAGCCGTCGATTTCCGGTGCATCGGCAGCGCTACGCGCCACAGATCCTTCTTCGTCCACGTCGTCCACCAGCACGGTGATGGTCTGACCGACCTTTTTCGCCAGCTTCCCGGCGCTGATCTCTTCCTGCAGATACATCAAACGCGCGAGTCGCTCTTCCTGTTCTTCGGGATCGATATGGTCTGGCAGCGCATTCGCCGCAGCGCCTTCCACCGGCGAATATTTGAACGCCCCAACGCGGTCGAGCTGGGCCTCCTCGAGGAAGTCGAGCAGCTCCTCGAATTCCTCTTCAGTTTCTCCGGGAAAACCGACGATGAAAGTGCTGCGCAGCACGATGTCGGGACAGGTTGCACGCCACTGCTGGATGCGTTTGAGTACGTTCTCGCTGCTGGCCGGACGCTTCATCAGCTTCAATATGCGCTCGTTGGCATGCTGAAACGGGATGTCGAGATAAGGAAGTATCTTACCTTCCGCCATCAGCGGAATGACATCGTCCACACTCGGATAGGGATAGACATAATGCAGCCGCGTCCACACGCCTAGACTGCCGAGCGCGCCGGCCAATTCGGTCATGCGTGTCTTGAGCGGCTTGCCGTTCCAGAAACCGGTGCGGTATTTCACATCCACACCATAGGCACTGGTGTCCTGCGAGATGACCAGCAACTCTTTCACACCGGATTCGACCAGCTTCTCCGCCTCGCTCATTACTTCATGAATGGGGCGACTCACCAGATCGCCGCGCAAAGCGGGAATGATACAGAACGAGCAACTGTGGTTGCAGCCTTCGGATATCTTCAGATAGGCAAAATGCTGCGGCGTAAGACGTACACCCTGCGGCGGCACCAGATCGCTGTATGGGTCGTGCAAGCGCGGCAGATACTGGTGCACCGCCTTCATCACCGCATCAGTCTCGTGCGGCCCTGTGACGGAAAGTACCTTGGGGTGGGTCTTCTGCACGATGTCGCCTTTGGCACCGAGACACCCCGTGACGATGACCTTGCCGTTCTCCTGCAAAGCTTCACCAATCGCATCCAAAGACTCGGCCACCGCGCTATCAATGAAACCGCAGGTGTTGACCACCACCAGATCGGCCTCCTGATAACTGGGCGTAATCTCGTAACCCTCGGCGCGCATGCGTGTGAGGATATGCTCCGAGTCCACCGTTGCCTTGGGGCAGCCCAGCGAGACGAATCCGATTTTGGGTATTGCTTTACTCATGTCCTAATCCTTATATTCATTGCATCGCATCACGCCGCTCCAGCGTCTCGTCGACAAGTGACACAGGGTCTTCTATCGGTTCAAGATGGGTGGTCAGATGACTACCGGGCACAACCGCCCTGATAGCCGCCTCAATCTGCTCCAAACGATCATGTCCGCGCTGCACCGTCCAATCTCCGGGCACCAGCACATGCAAAGAAATGAATGCCTGCCTACCCGCCTGACGCGTGCGCAAAGCATGAAAGCCCAAGCCCGTGCGGCGCTGGTCTTCCAGCACGACCTCGATAGCCGCAATCTGCTCGTCGGGTATCGCCGCATCCATCAGACCCGCAGCCGAACGCCGCAACAGAGCCCATCCCGTCCACACGATATTTGCGGCCACCAGCAACGCAACCAGCGGGTCCAGCCACAACCAGCCGCTCACCCATACCAAAGCCACGCCGATAATGACACCGACCGAGGTCCACACGTCCGTCATCAGATGCCTCGCATCCGCCTCCAGCGTGATCGAATTGTGTGCGCGTCCGGCATTAAGCAACGCGCGTGCGGCAAACAGATTGATGAGCGACGCCAGCACGGACACCAGCAGACCGACACCCACGGCCTCAATCGCCTGCGGATGCAACATCCGGTCCAAAGCGGTATACGCGATACTGACTGCCGCCAACAGAATGAGGAAACCCTCGAAGGCACTGGAGAAATATTCCGCCTTGCCGTGCCCGTACGCATGTTTGTCATCCGCCGGCGCTTGCGCCAAGGACAACATCGCCAAGGCCATCACAGCCCCCGCCAGATTAACAAAGGACTCCAGTGCGTCCGACAACAGACCGACCGAACCGGTGAGCCACCACGCCCATCCTTTGAGCAATATGGTCGCGATAGCCGCCGCGATGGAAAGCCAGGCATAACGCTGCAAACGAACCGTTGCCATAATTTCCCCTTAGGCTGACACGACCGACCCCAGCAGCGCGACTGTCCCCACCCCCAGTGCGATGAGCAGCACTTGCTGAATGGTGTCGCGCAAACGGGTGCGTTTGTGCAGACCCGGAATCAGATCGGCCACCGCCACATAAATCATACTGGCCGCCGCCAGCGCCAATAACGACGGCACCCACGACTGCATGGTCTGCAAAGTGAAGTAACCCAACACCCCGCCCACCACCGTGGCAAAACTGGAGATCAGATTCATTTGGAAAGCGCGCGTTTTGCTATAACCCGAGTTCAGCAAGACCGCGAAATCGCCGACTTCCTGCGGTATCTCGTGCGCGATGATGGCAAGCGCGGTGACAACCCCCAGATTAATGTCAGTCAAAAATGCCGCCGCGATAATGATGCCGTCGATGAAGTTATGGAAGGTGTCTCCCACGATGACCATCGCGCCGCTGCGCCCGTGATCATGTACCGCCGTCTCTTGCGGCTCGTGCGCCTCGCAATGGTCATGATGGCAATGCCGCCAGATCAGCACTTTTTCCAAAGTAAAAAACAACAGAATGCCGAACAGCACTGTGGCACTTACGGATGCGACGCTGGGACTGAGTTCGATTGCCTCGGGCAGCATATCTAGGAACACCGCTCCTAGCAGCGCGCCAATGGCGTAACTGACCAATCCGCCGACCCAGTGGGCGCGGGTGTTGAGCGCGAACAATGCGGCGCATATCACGCTCAATACTCCGCCGAACAGACTCGCAAAGATGATCCAGGCTAAAACACTCATGAAGGAATACGAAAATAGATCAGACGCGGATTATACCCAAGGCCTGCCGCAAACCAGCGATGACTTCGCGGAGCATCCGAACAGCAGATTCTGCCTGGCCCTCACTCCAGCCAGATGAACGTGCCCATACGTCCGGTCACGCCGTCACGCCGGTAGGAAAAAAAACGTGCTGGGTTACTGTGAGTGCACAACGCCCCGCCGTAGACACGGGTGACACCGCATGCATGCAAGCGCTGGCGGGCGAGCATAAAAATATCTGCCATCCACTTACCTTGCGCGCCGGGCAAAAACGCGGATGCGGCATCAACGTCATGAGTCATAAAAACCTCACGCACCTCCTCCCCCACTTCGAATGCCCGCTGGCTTATGGCCGGGCCGAACCAAGCCAGTAATTTATGCGGAGCGACATCCATCGCTTTCACCGTGGACTCCAGCACCCCGTCCGCCAGACCTTTCCAGCCGGCATGCGCCGCAGCCACCACGCTGCCATCCTCGTCGCACAACAGGACCGGCAGACAATCTGCCGTCATCACCGCGCAGACTGCACCGCGATGATTTGTGATACAGGCATCGGCTTGCGGCAGACAATTTGCCGTGGCTGCGTTGATCACCACTGTGCCGTGCACCTGCTGCAGCCAAACCGGTTCGCT
>JAGVIV010000300.1 GCA_020055845.1 Betaproteobacteria bacterium | reverse complement strand
CTACGGTTATTGTTTCAGTTCGCCTCTTCCTTTGCCATCTCGAGTTCTAGCCAGCCTTCTTCCAACTCGGCGACTTTGGCTTGCAGCCGCGCATGGTCGGTATTCAGCTTCTCGACTTTCGTGCGGTCGGGATTCGCATAAGTATCGGGATCGGCGAGTTGCTGGTTGAGAGCGGCGAGTTCGGTTTGCGCTTTGTTTAGTTCGGTCTCAAGTTTGTTCTGTTTTGACTGTAATGCTTTGCGGTTCTGTTTGGGAGCGGCCTGGGCTTTGGGTTTTTCCTGCGGCGTTTGCGCAACAGCTTCGCGCGGACGGCGTGTTTCTATCCAGCTCTTGTAGTCTTCCAGATCGCCGTCGAATAATTTGGCTTCGCCGTCGGCCACCAGCCACAGTTCATCGGCCACGGCGCGAATGAGGCTGCGGTCGTGCGATACGATGAGCACAGCACCGGTGTATTCCTCCAGCGCGATGGTGAGTGCGTCGCGCATGTCGAGGTCGAGATGATTGGTGGGTTCGTCGAGCAGCAGCAGGTGCGGTTTCTGCCAGGCCAGCAGTGCCAGAGCGAGGCGGCTTTTTTCTCCGCCGGAAAAACTTTCCACCGGACGGTCTTCGCTGTCGCCCGCCAAGCCGAAGCGCCCGAGGAAGTTGCGCAAGGCGAGTGTGGTCTCTTTGGGGGCGACGCGTTCCATGTGCTGCAGTGGCGTGGCGGCGCTGTCGAGATTTTCCAGCTGGTGCTGCGCGAAGTAGCCGATGCGGATGTCGGGTGTGAGTTCGAGTTTGCCCGAGGTTGGCTGCAATTCTCCTACCAGCAATTTGATGAGGGTGGATTTACCCGCGCCGTTGGGGCCGAGCAGCGCGATGCGCGCACCGGCACGCAGCACCATTTCGATATTCTTGAACAGCTGTTTGTCGCCGTAGGCGAAGCCCATTTTATCGGCACGCAGCAGCAGGTCGGGGCCGCGTTCCGGCGCTTCGATCTCCAGTTCAAAATGGCCGTCGGTGATATGCACGGCGGCGATGCGCTGGATGCGGTCCAGCGCCTTGATGCGGCTCTGTGCCTGTTTGGCCTTGGTGGCCTGGGCACGGAAGCGGCGCACGAAATCTTCCATGTGCGCAATTTTTTCCTGCTGGCGCTCGAACGCTTGATTTTGTTGCGCGATCTTTTCCGCACGGGTGCGCTCGAAGTCGTCGTAGTCGCCGGTGTAGCAGTCTATAGTTTTGTCGTGCACATGCGCGATGCGGTTGACGCAGGCGTTGAGAAATTCGCGGTCGTGCGATACCAAGAGGATGCTGCCGGGGTAACGTGCCAGATACTGTTCTAGCCAGAGTATGGCTTCGAGGTCGAGGTGGTTGGTGGGTTCGTCTAGCAACAGCAGGTCGGCGCGGTGCATCAGCGCGCGCGCCAGGTTGAGACGCATGCGCCAGCCGCCGGAGAAACTTTCGACGCTGCGTTCCAGCGTGTCGTTGGCGAAACCCAGTCCGTTGAGCAGTTGCGCGGCGCGCGCTTTGGCACCGTAGCCGTCGATGGCCTCAAAGCGGTGCTGGGCATCGAACCAGGCCGTGTCATGATTTTCCTGCGCCAGTATTTTTTCCATCCGGCGCAGCTCGGTATCGCCGTCGAGCACGAATTCCAAAGCGGATAAATCCGAGTTGGCGATCTCCTGTTCGACGAAGGCGATGGTCTTGCCGGACTGCAGGGAGACTTCGCCGCCGTCGGGTTTGATCTCGCCGCGGATGAGGCGGAACAGGGTGGATTTGCCGCAGCCGTTCTTGCCGACCAGGCCGATGCGCTGGTCGGCGAAGGCCTGTAGATTCACGTTCTGGAGTAGCGGGATACCGCCTTGTAGGTAGGAAAGATTCTGGATGTTGAGCATGCCGCGATGATAACAGAGGGCGTGTGCCGCGCGCGCGGTGCATGTGTCTTCGCTGCTAGAATAGCGTTTTGTATGCGGGTGTTCGGCAATGACGACAAATTATTTTGCATCTTTGCAACCGCGCAGCGTCTGGTTTCATTTCGCCGCGCTATGCGAGATACCGCGCGCCTCGTACCGCGAGGCCGCAATTAAACAACATCTGATTGAATGGGCGCAGGCGCGCGGCATCGCGGCCGTCGTCGATGCCGCCGGCAATCTGATTCTGAAAAAATCCGCGAGCGCAGGCTGTGAATCGGCACCCGGTGTAGTCATGCAAGGGCACCTCGATATGGTGTGTCAGGCCAATGCCGGAACGCTGCACGATTTCGAGCGCGATCCTATCCGCACGGTGCTGCGCGACGGCTGGCTTATTGCGCAGGACACGACGCTGGGGGCGGACAATGGTATCGGTGTGGCCTTGGCACTTGCAGCACTGGAAGAGCCGGGCTTGCTGCATCCCGCGCTGGAGGTGTTGCTCACCGTGAACGAGGAGTCCGGCATGGACGGCGCGCGCGGTTTGGCGGCGGGCACGCTGCAGGGGAAATTGCTTATCAACCTGGACACCGAGGAGTGGGGACATTTCTATCTGGGCTGCGCGGGAGGCGTGGATGTCGAGGTGCGCTGCGATTGCGAGCAGGAAGCAGTGCCGGACGATTATGCGCTGTTGCGTTTTGATGTGTCCGGTCTGCGCGGCGGCCATTCCGGTATCGACATTCATCTGGGGCGCGGCAATGCCATCAAACTGCTGGCGGAAGCGTTGCGCGATCTGGCCGCGCATACCGATGTGCGTTTGATCGAGATGCAGGGCGGCTCGGCACGCAATGCGATTCCACGCGAGGCATTTGCGGTGTGCGCAGTGCCTTCCGCGGCGGTGCCAGGAATCAACGAGTGGGTGGAGCACAGACTGGCGGCATGGCAGCAACGCTTTGCCGCGACGGATGCCAAGGTGGGGTTTCGCTATGAGCTGGATGAGATGCCGGTAAGTAATGCTATCCGGCAACCGGAACGCGAGCGTGTACTGGCTTTTCTCGACAATGCGCTCAACGGCGTGGCACAGATGAGCGAGGATTTTCCCGGTGTGACGGATACCTCCAGCAATCTCGGTGTGTTTTCGCTGCAGCGCGGCGAGATTAAGGTGACGTTCAAGGTGCGTTCGCTGTGCGATACACGCGCCGATGCGCTGGCGGACAAGCTGCTTGTCTTTGCGCAGAGTTACGCTTTGCAAGCGTGGAAGGATGGCGCGTATCCGGGCTGGACACCTGATCCGTCTTCGCGCTTGCTGGCTTTGTGCCAGCAGGTATATGCCGCGCAGTTCGGCCAGCCCGCTTCCTTGCAGGTGATTCATGCGGGTCTGGAGTGCGGTCTGCTGGCGGCCAGCCATCCGCATCTGGAGATGATTTCGTTCGGGCCGGACATACGCGGCGCGCACGCGCCCGGCGAGCGGGTGGAGGTCGCTTCGGTTGCGCATTGCTGGACGCTGCTCAAGGTGGTGTTGCAGGCGTTGGCGCGGGTTTAGAATGGTGTCGCGGCAGCGGGGTTTATAATCCGCCGCAGCGAGGGGTTCTCCTGATGTAAGACCGAAAGAGTGGGCCATAATTATGCTGCGTCAAATGTGGGGTCAAAAAAATTCTGACGTTGCCGGATTGGCCGTCGCCGGATTGGTCTACTTTGCACTGGCGCGATTCGGCATGGCTTTGTTTGCGCTGCAGCCGAGCAACATCACGCTCATCTGGTTGCCGTCGGGAATTGCGCTGGTGATGTATCTGCAGTGGGGATATCGCTCTCTGCCCGTGGTGGCGCTGGCCAGTTTCACGGCGAACTATCCGGGACTCCACGACGGCGCGCATGCACCGCTGCTGCATGTCGCAATCAACGGATTGGCGGATGGTTCTGTCGGCCTCATCTCCGGTTATCTGTTGCGTCGTTTCTTGCCCAACGGGCTGACGCGCACCAATGATCTGCTGCCTTTCGGCTTTTGGGTTTGTATCGTTCCCACCGCGTTCACCAGTTTAATCCTGTCGTTCAATCTGGCGCAGGGCGGTTATATTCCGTGGCATAAAGCCGGGGATTTCTTGCTCACGCTGATGCTGGGTGACAGCCTTGGAATACTTTTGGTCTATCAGATATATCAAGGCTGGCGTGAAGAGATGACGCTGCGCTGGCATGAAAAATACTGGTTGGCGGGCACGAGCTTGGGGGTGTTGTTGCTGTTGCTGCTGGGATTTACGCTGCTGCCGGGCGCAATATTTTTCATTCTGCCGCTGTTGTTAATTTTGTCGTTCAACGCCGGACTCGCCGGTATTGCCACCATCAGTTCGCTCGCCATGGTGTGCATCATCGCGGCGACAGCGCACAACGTTGGACCTTTCGTTGCGGCGGATGTGATGGAATCGAATTTCAGGTTGATG
>JAGVIV010000217.1 GCA_020055845.1 Betaproteobacteria bacterium | reverse complement strand
GAGTTATGGTGGTGCGCATGACAACTGTTGCAAGTATGTTTGCTTCCCATGTTCTGGGTAATTGCCATTCACCGCGAAAAGCCACGATAGCAACAGTCATTGCAAAAATGATCGCCGTCCGAATTAACGTCGCCAGATTTGAGTTAAGACCTTCGACGCCAAGCTTGCCAAAAATTGCTGTTAGGCCCGCAAAAAAAGCGGAGCCCAGCGCAAATACTTTCCACGACATAAGCCCATCCTTACTGGTAATTTGAATAATCGCACACCGCTGTTGCGTCTGTCAGAGCACTACTCACAAGCTTTGTCGGTAACGAAACACAAGGCCGCGTACTTCTGATCGCTCATTTACGCTCACTGTGCCGCCCAAACGGTTTGCTGCTTCCCTTGCAATCGCCAGTCCAAGTCCACTACCTTCGCCAGATACCCCGGGTATCCGGTAAAACGAATCAAAAACCCGCTCGCGTTCCGAGACCGGAATTCCCTGCCCGTTATCGACGACTTCAATGAGAGCGTCCCTGTCGCCAGGCAAGAGCCGAAGCGTCACTTCCCCCCCTTCCTGCGTGTACTTAAGAGCATTTTCCAGCGCGTTTTTGAGTATTAGTCGCAGCGCATCAGCCTCAGCTCGCAGAAAAAGCGGCGCGATTTCATCCAGCCCCAGATCAATGCGCTTGGCTTCAGCCAGCGGCAAATATTCGGCGATCAGTTCTCGCGCCATTACCGAGACGTTAACCGCCGAATCTCCTTCTGTTCCGGCTTGTGTTCTGGCGAGGCTCAATAGTTGTTCAGTCAGCTGTCGAGCACGCTCGATGCCATTCTGTAACGGGGCCACTCGCTCACGCATGGCATCCAATGAGTCAGCGTGTGTCAGGTTCTGTGCTTGAATTGACAGGGCAGTGAGAGGGCTACGCAGTTCATGTGCAGCATCAGCAATGAAACGCCTTTGTTGACCCATCAGAAGATTGACCCGTTCCAGTAATCGGTTGATAGCATAAACAAAGGGGGTAATTTCCTGTGGAAGACCATCGCTTTGCAGTGGACCGAGGTGGTGCGCAGACTGCTCGTCCAGACTTTTGGACAGACTGCTGATTGGCGCGAGTTGACTGCGCACAATGCGCACAATCAGCCACATCAGCAGGGGCAGTAACAGTAGTAAAGGGATCAGGGTGCGCAATGCGCTATTGATCGCCAGCTCATCTCTCACTTCTGTGGGCTGCACTACGATCGTGCGCACCTGATCGCCACGCACAAAGACACGTATCTGCTCCACATCGGTCTTCAGTGTGTGCAGGCCGGGAGACAAATCGCGTTTGAGCCAGATGGGAGCAGTATCACTGGGCAGATGAAAAATCGTGACGCGGGACTCCGGATCAGTAATTGCATCATTATTCAGTCCCGACTGTTGCGAAGTTGATGTAGCGGCATTTGCGCTTTCGCTGAGTGACAGCAAGGCAATCTGTCGCAGCATATCGTCCTGAAACTCCTTCGCCTCGAAATACGCGAGACCAAAAGACGTCGCAGCAGCCACTAATCCTGCAAGCAAAACGGCACTTCCCAACACCAACGAAAGATGCCACTGTAAAGAACGCTTCATAATGAATTTTCCACCATCCAGCCAGCACCGCGCACATTTTTGATGGCATTTGGCCCAAGCTTCTTGCGCACACCGTGAATCAAAAAATCAACTGCATTGCTTTCCACTTCTTCGTTCCAGCCATAAATACGTTCTTCCAGCTCAAAACGGGTAAGTATCACGCCTGGACGCAGCAGCAGTGCATGTAACAGCGCAAACTCTCGTGCACTCAAAAGCGCCACCGTATCGCCACAGCAAGCTTCTCTGGTTGCCTGATCAAGGCTCACTTTGCCGTTACTGAGTAGCGGTGCCGCTTGTCCACCTTTGCGTCGTATGACTGCACGAATTCGCGCCAACAATTCGTTGACATCAAAAGGTTTCACCAGATAATCATCGGCACCGAAGTCCAACCCTTTAACACGATCATCAACGCCATCGCGCGCGGTAATGACGATCACCGGCATAGTGTTACCGCCAAGGCGCAGGCGGCGCAACACTTCCAATCCATCCCGTTTTGGCAAACCCAGATCAAGCAATACGCACTGGTGTTCACCCTGTTCCAGCACACTGCTGGCGGTTACACCGTCATTGACCCAGTCCACGCTATAGGCGGCATCTTTGAGCGCGAGGGATACTGCTGCGCCGATCATTGGGTCATCTTCGACAAGCAATATTCTCATTATTTCACCTTTATTTATTTGATCGGATTGGAGGTTGAAATTAACCATCCACTCGAATCTTTACAATAGCGATCAGCACACCAAGGATGGAAAAGAGAATGATAACTACCCGATCAAACCCGTTGAGCAAACTCGTCAAAACCATCGATAGGCAATGGTCTGCTGAAAAAATATCCTTGATAAGCGTGGCAGCCGTGACGTGCGAGAAATTCTCTTTGCGACTCGATTTCAACACCCTCCGCAATGACGGTCAGTCCTAGACTTTCAGATAGGGTTATGACCATTTTCGCTATCGCGGCATCATTGGAATCAACGAGAATGTCCCTAACAAAACTTTGATCTATTTTTAGCTGATCCAGCGGCAATCGCTTCAAGTATGAGAGCGACGAATAACCTGTGCCAAAATCATCCAGCGAGAAACCTACGCCCCTCGCTTTTAAGATGGACATTTTGGCAATAATATCTTCGACATCTGACACTAGCATACTCTCCGTCAATTCCAGCTTGAGCCTGTTCGGATTGGCACCGGTGCGGCTGATTACCGCAATGATCTGATCCACAAAATCGGCTTGCTGTATCTGGCTGGCACTAACATTCACCGCCAGAGTAAGATGTTCCATGTTTTTCTTGTGAGCCCATTTTGCCAGTTGTGTGCAGGCGGTTTCCAGTACCCATAGCCCCAAAGGTAGGATCAACCCTGTTTCCTCGGCCAGCGGAATAAAATCGGCAGGTGATACCATTCCGCGCATGGGATGCTGCCAGCGCACCAAAGCCTCTGCGCCCGTCAGCCGCCCATTGCCGATCACTTGCGGCTGGTAGTAAAGAACGAATTGTTGATGTGACACTGCGGAACGCAGGTCGAACTCAAGGGCGGCACGTTCGGATACGGAAGACTGCATCACGGGATCAAAAAAACTCAAGGTGTTGCGTCCCGCTGTTTTGGACTGGTACATGGCTAGATCGGCCTGCTTCAGCAACTCTTCAGAAGTGATTGGTTCGCCGCCGAACAGCGTGGCTCCGATGCTGGGTGTGCTGCTGTGTTCATAGTCGGCGAGCATGTACGGCTGATTAAGCGCAGCGAGTATTTTTTCACCCACTGTTTCGGCCAGCGTAGCTGCTTCTAAAGGGTTTTTGTTTAGACCTTCAAGCATCACCACGAACTCGTCTCCCCCCAGACGTGCCACGGTATCACCCTCGCGCACGCAAGTGACAAGGCGCTGCGCGACATGTTGCAGCAACAGATCACCGGCATCGTGGCCTCGCGTGTCGTTAAGTGTTTTGAAGTGGTCCAGATCGATGAACAGTAGCGAGCCATAAAGTCCGCTCCGGGCAGTGGCAATCAATGCCTGGCTCAGGCGGTCTTGCAATAAGCGACGATTAGGAAGTTGTGTGAGCGGATCGTAATAAGCCAAGCGGTGTATCTCGGCTTCTGTCGCTTTGCTCTGGGTAATGTCGGAAAAAGTGCCCACATAATGGGTAATACTGCCGTCAGGTGCGGTAACGGCAGTGATTGTCAGAAGCTCGGCATAAATGCTGCCGTTCTTGCATTTATTCCACATCTCCCCTTGCCAATGGCCTCGTTCGCTCAAGGTGTTCCACATGCGCTGATAGAATTCTCTATCCTGGCGACCCGACTTAAGTAGCGCCGGTGTCTTTCCTATCGCTTCTGTGGCGCTGTAGCCGGTAATCTGCGTGAATGAACGGTTAACCATCAAAATATTTCCCGATGCG
The DNA here is from genome assembly GCA_020055845.1 of Betaproteobacteria bacterium. Classification (GTDB taxonomy): domain Bacteria; phylum Pseudomonadota; class Gammaproteobacteria; order Burkholderiales; family Gallionellaceae; genus PALSA-1006. Next base: position 42,048 of record JAGVIV010000217.1, on the reverse strand, counting down.
TCAGTTATTATCATTCCTGCATGTGAGTCGAAAGCGATAGCGGCGATGCGACGCTCCTCTTCAGCTTGCTTGCGCCCGGTAATGTCGCGCAAAAACACATAGAACTGTCGGCTCTCATTATGGTAAGTGATGCTTGCTTCGACATGCCAAATTGATCCATCCTTGCGGCGATGCGTGAATTCAAACAGACCATTGTCACGCTCGTTGATGTATTGCATGAGACCTGAGATATTGGCCGCATTCCCCGCAACTTCCAGATCGGTAATTTTTAACCCAAGCAACTCCTCACGCGTGTATCCAGAATGTTTACAGTAGGCCGGGTTGACATCAAACAAATTGCCTTGAGTATCGGCGTGCCAAAAGCCGTCCAGAGAGGTGTCCAAAATACTGCGCAGTGTGTCGTGGCTGCTGCGCAGCGCTTTCTCTCGTTGTCGCGCAATACGGGACAATACAATAGTCAATGCGGATGCCGCGAAAGCGATGACGATATCAGTAGCCAGCGTCCCAAGCGACATGTCATCCATGAAAAATGTCAGCAACTGGAATGCAAATGAAAGAACCAATCCCCCAGCAACCATGCTCGCTTGCTCACAATGCAGAGCTATGAAAGCCAAAGGAAAAATATAAAGCACATGCAGACGAATGTCGGCAGGTAAAAACAAGTCGGCAGCAAATACACCTGCCATAAATAAACTACTGGCAATGAATACGGTCTTGGTGGAAAAAGAATTAGGCGTTAATAAGCGGGTGAAAATTACTGGAGTCATATGATCTATTCCTTATCCTGACGAAGAATGTAAGCGCCAGTTTTAGAGTGATTGTACAAACTTAGTTCAATGAATACTCAATTGAGCTTAACGCAATAATCATGGCGTATGCCCGTATACAACAAGCGAATCTACGCACTAGCGGCATTCTTCTGCTGGACGAATTACCTGCGTCCAGCAGAAGAAGTAGCGTGTTTCATATTGCTTCCGCACCCAATTAGTCTCATGGTTTCGTAATACATCAATGAGTTTTTTTGGCTGCCCGATGTTCGAAGATCAAGATGCAGGCCACAATAAATACTAGGAGTAATGCCGACGCAGTGTAGCGACTTAATGCCAGCCCACCGGCATCAATTGGTTTGTCCAGAAAATCGCCTACAACAGCACCCAGTGGGCGGGTGAGTATGAATGCAGTCCAAAACAGTATGATACGAGATAGCTTAGTCCAGAAATAAGCCGCAGCAACGAGTAACAGCAGCGCGCCAAATACTATAGCTCCCCCCTCATAACCAAGACCTGCCGTATCAGCCGTCCAGTCGCCCAGTGCAGTGCCTAGTGTCTGAGAAAACATGATTGTGACCCAATAGAATACTTCGGCCTTGGTAGAACTTATACTCACGACTGATACCGAGCCTAAGCTTCGGTACCAGATAGCCAGAGACGCCATCAGTAGAATTAGCAAGAGTGATGAACCACCTGCATAGCCGATACCAAGCGAACGGTCTGCATAATCCGCCAAAGTAGTGCCCACCGTGGTAGTTGCAATGATGGTCGTCCAATACAGCAATGGATGAAACCCCTTTGCCTTGATCTGGATAGCCACGGCCACAAGAAAAATTGCTGCGAAAATAACCGTACCAATAAGATAACCCAGGTGCATCGACATGGATACTGCATCGCCCCCCGTTTCGCCCAACGTTGTTGCAGCGATTTTGATGATCCAGAAGAGTAAGGTTACCTCTGGTACTTTGCTCAACGCATTTTTGGTTGTGTCGTTCATGTTTGTTCCCCTATTTTTTGACGTGTGACAGTCAAATAAATTACCAAGCCTATGATGCCTATAAAAAAGACTGCATTCGTGAAGGCAGCTCCCAAACCAATACCGCCATTCGCATTTGGCTGCATTAAATAATCGCCTAACGATGCGCCCAGCGGTCTGGTCAAAATATAAGCCACCCAGAATGCTGCAATGGCATTTGCCTTGAAGCCGTAGTAGGCCGTCATTACGATTCCTATCATGCCCGCAAACATCAAGGCAGATTTCGCGTAACCCAGACTCAATCCTTCTGCCACTAGGTCGCCAGCTGCCGTACCGAGCGCAAACGTGAACAATATTGCCGCCCAGTAAAATAGCTCTCGCTTTCTTGTAAATATGGAGTGAATAGATAAGGTTTTTTCGCTGATGTACCACGCTGCAAAGGTTGCCACGAGTGCAAGGCTAAATGCGATGGTCGTAGTTTCCAGCGCAACACCGAAATTATCCACGAGATTGTCCGTTATCAGCGTTCCGACAGTGCTGATCAGCACCACCACAACCCAATATAACCACGGCACATATTTTTTACTGCGCAGTTGCATGACCATAAAAACAGCCAGCAGGACACTAGTCACGGCGGAAGTAGCAGCCAATCCGAACTGTAAATCAACGTTCAAAAAATCTGCAGCGGTTTCGCCGACAGTGGTGCACATAATCTTGATGATCCAGAAATAGAGGGTGACATCAGGAACCTTATTCAGCATCTGTATTGCGCCGTCGCGCGTTAGGGTTTTCATTTGGCGTTCTCCCGATATTGATAGTGAGCCGTTGATCAAAAAGCCACCCAAACGGCATAGTCGCTGGGTGTTAATTTCGATCAATCTTCTTTGTCATGCGCATCATCATGATCTGTGTCGTCCTTAACAGCGGAAAGGATTTTTCCGCTAATTGGATCAACCTTCACATCCATGACCTGCTTGCCTTTCACTACCTCTACATCAAACACCCACTGCCCTTTGTGATGCTCATATTCTGCGCGCGCCGCCTTTCCACCGACATGCTGTTCGGCAGTTGTCACGGCTTGAGTCAGACTGACATTTGCCGATGCAATTGCAAGCGCGTCATTTTCTGAGGAAGTTGCGGCGTATGCGGTTGCGATGGCAGCCACTGAAAAAATGGCAAATGCCAAAAAATTGTATTTTTGTTTCATGATGATCGCTCCTTACAAATAGCGCGGATATTCGCGTGGTTGTGAAGATAGCAATCAAGAATTAGCACAGAATTAGCAAGATAATAATTTGAAAGGAGCCGTCGTCTAATCAAAGTCGTGTAGTTGTTCTGGTCGGACTGCAAATGGCATAGATATCTACAACTCTGCAAAATTTCCACATTGTATGAATTCACCACCAGCCACTAACTGGTGATCTGATATGTTAATCTCGAGTGACCGGTTTGGAGCATGTCAATCTCATCCCCGTCCGTCGCTTCATGGCACAAAGCCGAACTACAAGTTATCTAATTGCTTGCCGGAAAGCCGCCGTTCGCCACCGGAAAAAGTGAACGCACTAACAGAAAGAGTTGTTATCAAGCATTTGCTCGCACTCCTCCATGATTGATTGACTTATTTCAGACTGATAGTTTGGATCAAGCGATTCCATCATTTCATGCGCTATAAAAAGTCCCGCTTCTCGTGAAATAGATTCTGCGATCTGCTTGGCCAACTGGTCGCTCAACGCGGATAAGTGCTTGCGCACGTCATTTGGCAGGCTGCGCTTATTTCTAGTCAACCATTCAGAGCAGAGACTTGCCCCTTGGGCGACAGTCAACCATTGATGGTGTTCGTAGAAAGCCGATAGGCGCTCAGCCACGAGGGCATAAATCAAAGCAACGCATGTCCCACGCTCAGCATCAAGCGAGGGGGAATTGATCACTGAAATTTTTGATCTATCCAATGTTGTCATTCAATGCTTGATGAAGTTATCAGCATTAGCGATTTGCTTTGCTTCTACCGCAGAACATTGTCTTGCTCCCAGTTCATCATAATGCGTCTGCACCCAAGCATCACGCTCCTGCATCGACTTAAAAGCATGCACTTTAACTTCAGTGCCGACTTTGAATTGCTTGGCATAGTAATTTTCCATTGCACCATTTTACTTGAATGCTAAACATTGAAATAGGGAGCAGGTCTGCCCTGCTTTTATGTCGAAAAAAGTCGATCCTAGAAATTCTTGGCAACATATAACCTATATGAGACAGGGCAATGTATGCGCTTAATCCGCCCATTCACGTCTCATTTTTATAAAAATTATCTGCCATCCAGATAATCGACTAACCCAACACTTCAAACCCAAGTCCACGTTCCGTCACAGGCGGTCGTGGACTTTTTTATTCCGGAGAAAAATTATGAACGCAGTCGCCAGTACCCACCTGTATTACGCCGAGGGTAGCAGCAACAAGGAGTACCACGCCGAGATCGTTGCAGTTCCCGGTGGTAATGTCGTCAACTTCCGCTATGGTCGCCGTGGAGGAACACTGACCAGCGGCACCAAGACATCCGCGCCAGTTGACTTGGATTCAGCCAGAAAGATTTACAACAAACTCCTCCAATCGAAGACCTCCAAAGGCTATACCCCATCCGTATCAGGCACACCCTACCAATGCACAGACGCAGCCGGTCTCAAAACCGGCTTTATGCCGCAACTGCTCAATCCCATCACTGAAGCCGAAGCCATGCGGCAGATTGAAGATAACGCTTGGACTGCACAGGAGAAGATGGACGGCGAACGACGTGCCGCCCATGCCGATAATCATGGTGTCATCGGAATCAACCGAAAAGGGCTTAACGTTCCCCTACCCCAAGCTCTTGCGGATGAGTTGCAAACCATTTCAGTCAATAGCGGCGCAATTCGAGTAGACGGCGAAATCATCGGCGACATCCTTTTCGTGTTCGATCTTCATGTCCACCAAGGCAAATCCATTTGCGCCCTACCGTGGATTCAACGCATGCACCTTGCCGAAGCAGTTCTAGCCGGATGCAGTCACATCAAGACTGTTCCCGTTGCGGTGTCCCAGAAAGAAAAGCGTAGCCTGTGGAACAAGGTCAAGGCAGCACACCGCGAAGGGATCGTCTTCAAACGCATCAATAGCCTCGTCACAGCAGGCCGTCCCAACAGCGGAGGCGACTGGCTCAAATTCAAGTTCACCGATTCGGCCAGTTGTTGTGTGATGGCTATCAATGTGGGCAAGCGTAGCGTGCAGATCGGTTTGTTCGATCAAGGCGACTCCGCCCCGCTTATTCCGGTCGGCAACGTAACCATACCAGCCAACCATGATGTTCCTGCAATGGGTGAGATCGTGGAAGTGGAGTATCTGTACGCCTACAAGGGCGGCAGTCTTTTCCAGCCGGTGTATCACGGCAAGCGCATGGACTTGGATATAGCCGCATGCATCATCGGTCAGTTGAAGTACAAGCCGGAAGGTCGGGAAGATGACGATGTCTGATCACTCATCGGGAAATTCCGGCAGGGATTGTGATGTGCCTCAGATGCTCATCACCGCTGCCTTCTTCATGGAAGGGCTGCACGATGCTCGTCCTGCCCCTGCCGTTCCTGCTAACTATGACGTGCTGATCGAAACATGGGGGAAAGGCTGCGTTGAGCTGGTGGATGCACTGGTGAGCTACGTGCCCCTGACCATACGACTGTGCAATGCAGCCGCATCGGCGAATGACGACCTCTACCCTGGCGTGTTCGATTATGAAGTCAGCAGTCCGTTCGGCAAGTGGTTCGGGGAGTTCATCCTTCAACACGGCAATGCACCTTCGCAGGCAGAAGCTGATTCATGGCTTGCAAAGGAAGTTGCCGCATTCTTCACACAGGGCATATCGGAAGAGGAAGTGCGCTCCGTTCATGCCGCAATCCAAAACCAAATTCAATTCAAAAAGGAAACACCATGCAACAAGAAAACGTAACTATAAAAGGGCAACACAAAGATTCATCAACCCCACTCATCTGCCCAAGATGCGACTCGACTCGTATTGAGTCACTAAACTATGCCAAAAAGACTGGTGGTGCCATTGGTACAGTTGCAGGAGGGGCAGCGGGCTATATCGGCGCTATGAGTGGCGCTGAAATCGGTGCTACGGCAGGAATGGTCGCAGGACCACTTGGTGTCGCTGTGGGCGGGTTAATCGGAGCATTGTTCGGCGCTGTGGTGGGTGGCAGTGCCGGGTGTGCAGCCGGAGCCAAGTTAGGGGAAGTCGTAGATAACACCATCATGAGCAATTACCACTGTTTAGATTGCGATCACACCTTCGGTAAGTCCGATAACTGATTGGCAAATTGCCGTATCTGTTTAGTCGCAAAGCTTCACTTCATCACTGCTTAAAATCATCCGCAACGCCCTCACGCGATCCGTGCAGGGCTTTATTTAATTCATACATTTTAGAAAAGGAAATCATCATGGCACACGATCTCGCCACAGCAAACGACATGGCCTATGTCGGTGAAACCCCTTGGCACGGCTTAGGCAACCAACTCCCAAAAAACCAACCTATCGAGGTCTGGCAAAAATCAGCCGGTATGGATTTTGAGATCAAGCAAACCGATGTGCTTTTCAACGCAGCCAATGGCGATGGCAATCTGCTCAATCTGCGTAGCAACCCCGATGCAACCGTGTTGTATCGCTCGGATAATAACGAAGCACTTTCTGTTGTATCCAAGCGTTACAAAGTAGTCCAACCAAAAGATGTGCTCGGATTCTATCGTGACCTCGTTTCAGTGGGTGGCTTCGAGTTGGAAACAGCTGGGGTACTCAAGGGCGGTAAAAAGCTCTGGGCATTAGCCAAGACCGGACAGGAAACAATACTGGCCGGTGGCGACAAGGTTAATGCCTATCTGTTGCTTGCTACCAGCTGCGATGGAAGCCTTGCCACTACAGCTCAGTTCACCTCTGTCCGCGTCGTGTGCAACAACACGCTCCAATGCGCTGTCGGGGAAAGAAAGGGCGCTGTCCGCGTACCTCACTCCACACTCTTTGACCCTGCCGCTGTAAAACAGGAGCTTGGGCTTGGCATGAGTGCATGGGATCTATTTATGACGAACATCAAAGCCATGTCTAATCGCCCAGTAAACAAGTTTGAGGCCATGTCCTACCTCGTCAATGTGCTGGGCGACCCCGCACTGCCACTCAACGGGCAACCCAACCAGAAAGCGATCCAGACGGTCTACGGCCTGTACTCCGGTGAAGGCCGTGGCAGCAAGTTGAAGTCTGCTGCGGGTACTGCCTGGGGATTGGTCAACGGTGTCACCGAGTTTGTTGATGTTCATCGTCGTGCGCGATCGCAAGATAATCGACTCGACAGTGCATGGTTCGGTCAGGGCGCGCAGATCAAGCAACGGGCATATGAAGAAGCGATGGCATTGGCAGCATAGCAACACAACAACAAGTCTCTTTGGCTGAGGGGATGGGGACAATAAATCTGACAACTCAGCGCACTGGTCTTTGACCACAACAGATAACGCCTCGGGAGAATTTCTCTCGGGGCGTTTTCATTTCAACGGAGGTAATGATGAAAGCAGCTGTGTCAGTAGCAAGCAGCAAACCTCGTCCGGCACTAAAGCTGGTCAAAACAAATGAACTGAGCAGGGATGATTGGCTAGAGGTCAGAAAGACCGGCATTGGCAGCAGCGATGCAGCTGCATCCGTCGGGCTTAATCCCTATCAGTCTCAGCTGGAATTATGGATGGTAAAAACTGGCCGTGGCGGTGCCTTGCCCCAGATTGATCCGAATGACGACAGCAGCCCGATGTTCTGGGGCACATTGCTGGAGGCGTTTGTAGCAGCGCATTACACCAAGAAATCGGGGAACCGTATCAGGAAGATCAATGCAGTGCTTCAACATCCTGAGCATGCATGGATGCTGGCGAATATTGATCGGGAAGTCATTGGTGTGCCTGAGGTACAAATCCTCGAATGTAAGACGGCAGGCATGAACGGGGCGAAGCTGTGGCGAGAGGGGGTGCCGGAATATGTACAGCTACAAGTACATCACCAACTCGCAGTCACGGGCAAACAAGCTGCCGATGTGGCAGTGCTGGTATGCGGAAATGAGTTTCAGACTTTTCGGATTGAACGGGATGACGCTTTAATTTCTAGGCTGATTGAGTTGGAAGGAAAGTTCTGGCATTACGTTGAAACGGACACACCTCCTCCCGCTGACGGTTCTGATTCTGCCGCTACTGCTTTGCAGGCTCTATTCCCAAGTGACGATGGCAATACATTGGACTTGTCTGATGACGCTGACATGGTTGCGGCCTTTGCAGATTTGCTCGCTGTTAGAGAAGTTCTGTATGAGCAGGAAAAATCTGAAGCACAGTTAAAGCAAAAAATTCAACAACGCATGGGCAATGCCAGCAAAGCTACATTCGAGAACGGCGAAGTGAGCTGGAAGCGCAGCAAGGACAGTGTTGTTTTGGATGTGCCCAAGTTACTCATTGACCAGCCCCAACTACTGAAACGCTATCCATTGCCGAAGTCTGGCAGTCGACGTTTTTTGATTTCAGTCTGAATCAACACCCTGTTCCGGGGGAAACCATTTATCAGCCCACCCTGCGGAATCGGGGTGGGCTTTTCTATTTAGGAGTTCACCATGATTAAGGGCTTAGCAATTACGCCGCCTGTTGTAGGGCGTATCAGTATCGGAAAAATTGTAGAAAAGAATGGCAAACGTCTCCCTGAAAAAGATGACCAGTTCACCATTACCTCTCTCGTACAAAACAAAGATGGCTGGGTGTTGCATCCACTCGATAAAGCCATCCGCACCGCAACAGACGGCAAGATTCGCTCCATCCCCATTCAACTGATTTTTAACGATCCTGATTTGAACCTGCGAGCTGAGTACAGCTTGTTTGATCGTGCAACAGGAAGACCCGTCTGTATCGGCGATGGGGAAACTTGTAAACGGATCAGTGCTGAGGGAATGCAGTCGCTCCCCTGCCCTTCTCCCAGTAGCTGTGACTGGGGCGGCAAAGCCGGATGTAAACCCTACTGCAGGCTCAACGTGCTGATCGCTGAACAAGAAGATGCATTTGGCAGTTTCATCTTCAGGACAACAGGATTCAACTCAATCCGCACACTGGCGGCACGGCTGAGTTATTTCAAAGCCGTTTCTGGAACCTTGCTGTCTTGCCTTCCTTTGACCATGCGGCTACGCGGCAAGTCCACCACATTGAGCCATCGTGCGGCGGTTTACTACGTGGACATCACAACGCGGGATGGAATGAAGCTGGAAGACGCCATTGCCAATGCACGAGCACTGCACGAAACCAGGAAGTCAGTTGGCTTTGACCAGGAGGCGCTGGAGCAAGCAGCACGAGAAGGATTTATGAATGGTGCATTTGAAGAAACGGAGGATGAAATTCCAGATGTGTTGGAGGAGTTTTTTCAGGAAAGTGGCGATGAGGGTGGCAGTACAGCAAGCAAGGCCAAGAGCACGGGCAAACCGAGCTTGCAGGACAAGCTGAATAGCAAAGCAAGTTAATCAGTCCAATCGAATGAATTTTTGCCGTGGCATTTCGCTGCTGCATGAGTTTGTTCGCCAATCATTTTTAAGGAGACAAACATGAACATAACAATCAACACAGACATCTTCGCCGCTGCTTCACTATTTCGGGGCGTTGAAGATATTCGCTATTACTTAAACGGCCTGTATCTCGAAACGGGTGCCTTTGGTGCCAGACTTGTCGGCTGCGATGGCCATCAACTTGCCGTTGCTAAATTGGAGGGCTGCTATCCAAATGCCACCATTATTATTCCCGGCAGCTTAGTGGCGGCAGTTAAAACCAAAGCCAAGGGGCCGCAGCATGTGGTGCTGGAATTCAAAGAAGGCACGCAGTCGTACAAGAAAAGTGGGGCTGATAAAGGTGCGTTTATTGCCCGTGACATTACCCTGACGTTTGGTGAGCTCACTACGACGGCTAAAGAACTGGACGGGAAATATCCCGAATACCGCCGTGTAGTTCCCGCTGAAGTGGATGGCACTATTGCCCAATTTGATCCGAAGTTCGTCAACCGCATTGATAAAGCGTGTTCGATTCTGGGCTACAAGTTATTTACTGGCATTGCCCATAATGGGAACAGTTCCGGCATGTCTGTCATTGATGAGGGGTTCTTGGTAGTCACGATGCCGCTCAAAGTAGAGCCAAGTAAATCTTCGCCAGCATGGGTTCAAGAGCCGGTGAGTGAACCTGAGATCGTTCGATTGGTTGCCTAAGGAAGGAGGAAAGCCATGAACATCTATTCAACATTGTCGGATGCCGACTTGCTTAGCAAGCTTATCGGTGTACGACAAACACAGAAGCATTATCGCGGATCTCTAGCGGCGATGTTTTCTCCTGCACATGGGGGAGATAAGCAGCCTGAAAAATGTTTTGTTGCAAGGGAGTTGGTCAAACGATGGCTGGGAGAAGAAATCAAGCATGGCGATATGCTGAACTCTCCGGCTAACGTGCGGGATTATCTGAAGATGCATTTTGCAGGACGCGAGCATGAGTCGTTCGTAGCAGTTTTCCTCGACGCTCAGCATCAGGTAATCGTAGTCGATGAGTTATTCCGAGGCACGCTAACGCAAACCTCGGTCTATCCTCGTGAAGTGGTTAAGGCAGCATTGAGGGAGAACGCAGCAGCCGTCATATTTGCCCATAACCACCCTTCAGGCGTTGCCGAACCCAGTCAGTCAGACCAGCTCCTCACCACTGCTCTAAAACAAGCTCTCAGCTTGGTTGATGTTCGAGTGCTCGACCACTTCATTGTGGCAGAGTCAAACGTACTCAGCTTCGCAGAACGAGGACTTCTGTAGTCACCACCTATTGCTCACCAAGCTATCAATGCCAGCTCATCGGCAGGCATTCGCTTGCGTGAGCAATTCACACAACACTAAGGAGAAAGACATGAACAGTACTGAGTTGAAAAACGGGCTGTCTCTATTCACCGGGACAGAGAACTACTACAAACATGCGCTTGGAACAATGAAGTACACGGACGGGGTTAAATTCTTTGCAGAGAATGCCGGAGGTGGCGCTTATTGGTTTTTGGATATTGTCGGCACTGAAATCGTGCAGTTGCACCAGTCAGAACCGTTTATCCACATCAGCTTGGATTCAAATGAAGTAGAAAACAAAGCAACAATCACCGCCGACGATGGCAATGACAATCAGCTATGGAGTAGAACGATTGAATTCACTGACTGTCCGCCAGGTGTGTGGGAATTCTATCTGATCGACGGAATTATGCTTTTAACAAGGGAGTACTGAGATCACACCAGAGCAAACACGCATCAACGCACTAAACGCCGCCTATCTTAAAGAAGAGCCACCAGTTCAGAACTTTACATGGGAGGGTTACGAAGCGTGGAAGGATAGCAGACCGAAGGCACCAATCGTGGCAACGTGTATAGGCAAATTAATACCCCAACGTTGCCACAGCACTTGCCAGTTGTCGCGGCAATGCAAGCAACCGTAGTGTCTACTCCCAAATATCTCCTTCAATAGAAAACTGCTCAACAATTTCCAGTACGAGTAAACGACGGGTTTCCGGAAGCTTTCGAAGCCGGTGAATAAGCATCAACTCAGACTCTTTAGGCTTCAGATCATTTAAGGCAGTTAAGCCAGATGCAGACGACTTGGCGTTTTTAGCAGGTTTGGATTCTGCAATTCCAAATCTCAACCATTGCTCCGATACATTTAACCAAGCAGCCAACGTACTGATTTTGTCGATTGTGGGACGGGATTTTCCGCTCAACCACTTTTGGGCTGCTTGCGGCGTGATGGGGGATGTCTTATGTCGCAAATTAAAATGCAACGCGAGTTCGGCAGGCGTCTCAATTCGCTTTTTACTCCGCTTAAGCGCCTGCTTGAGACGGTTCGAAAAAGCAACTTTTTCATCAGTATATGTAGGCATGGGCAAAGTCTGAATAATGTTTCGCCCAATAAGGAAACCAACTGGTTGTGCTTAACAACTATTAGGTTGTAAAATCAAACAAATTTAATTAGTTTTTGGAGATTATGGAAATGATAAAAAAATCGATTTTAATTGCTGCGGCATTAATTCTGTCCGCGTGTTCGGATCATAGTCAAAAGGGCGAATTTATGAAGGGATGCACATCGCAAGGTGGCTCTAAATCTGCTTGCTCATGCATCTTCACTGCCATTGAAGAAAATTTCACTAAAGAAGAGTTGGATGCAATGGATAGAAACCAACTCATTCCAAAAAAATTCAATGAAGTCGTATTGAAGGCTTCGACTTCCTGCATAAGAAATTAACTTTAAGGAAACCCTATGTCTCGTTCGTCAATATTTGTACTCGTAAGTTTACTAGTCATCGCCTCATCGATTGCAGGTTGTTCAGATAGTGATTCAGGTCAATCAATTGCCTCGAAATCATCTCTAGTAATAGATAACACCACGACACTTTCCGATGTTCGAGCACAACTTCAGGACTCACCACCCGCAGCAGGAAATCCAAAGCCTCAAAAGCTATCACCGGCGGCGGAAAAAGCGATCAGTGAGGGCATGGTCGAAATCAAAGACCCTGCGGTGCAAGCATGCACGGATCAACGAATTGCAGTCATCAAAAAAGAGCGCGGTGATTCAGAAAGCGGAATTTCTTTTGATGTCTACAACGAAGCAGCAGTTGCATGTGGTTTTAATTTATAAATCTTTAAGGAGAATATAGTGACATTTAAGCAGAAACTTTTTGCCGGATATTTTGTGATCGGTTTACTGTTCGCAATTTATGAATCGCAATGGGGAAGTGGTGAATACAAGAGTTTTGCCTTCAATTTAGGGAAAGGTATCGTATGGCCGGTAGTAATGTTCCCTGAATTCGGAGCCATCGTCACCGGAATAATTTGGATGGTGATTATTGGGGGTGTGCTATTTTTTGCTAACAACAAAAGTGAATAGCATTCTGAGGTAAATGCCATTCATTTTGAATGGCAATTTCAACCTACAATGAACAACAAAACTATTGCTATATTGCTCGCATTAACGAAGTGGCCATTAGCCATAGGATTTTTTGCATTTCTTCCTTCAGCTACTGTCTTTCTGTTTCGCCAACTATACTCATTAGTTATTAGCGGTCACTATTTGTGGCCGCTAATTTTTGGTTTTACTGGGTATTGCATTCTTTGGTTTGCGGTAATCCGACGAACATCTATAAGTTGGCTAAGCACTCTTGAACACGAATTTACGCACTGTATCTTCGCTTGGCTTACGCTCAATAAAGTCACTGCAATTAAGGCAACGCTCCGATCTGGCGGACACATGAGCTATGAAGGTACGCCGAACTGGCTCATCATGGTATCGCCATATTTTTTTCCTACTGTCTCGGTCGTACTTTTAGTCTCTATTGCGTTTATTAGCCCCAACTGGACTCATGTGATCTACATTGCCCTGGGTGCATCTATTGCATATCACATCGCCTCCACTTGGACCGAAACTCATCATCTCCAAACAGACTTGCAAAGAGCAGGGTTTGTGTTTTGCTTCATGTTCTTGCCAACTGCAAATATCTTGAGCTACTCACTAATGATCTCGTACTTACAGCATGGCAATGCTGGAATGGTGTCCTCGATTAACAGCATTTACCACTCCCCCATAAGTCCCATTCACTATCTGCCCATCTTAACGAAGCAGCTGGCTATTTGATTGATAAAGGTAAGTAACAAAATGGAAAATATTCTGATTGCCGAGTTGAGAAAATTCCACTCATCCGACTATTACATTCTTAACGAAATTCCCGCCAAAAAACTTGATGCGGCCTACAGCAATTACAATTTAGATTCCAATGAAAAAGTACTGGCATTAATTGATGCAACAGTTTTTGGCTCTGCAAAAAATGGCATGGCAATTTGTTTAAGCGGCCTGTATTGGAACAACGACTGGACAGTTGAATCCAGAAAGAACTCACTCACTTGGGAGGAGTTAATTGATTGTGTCGACGATATGATTACCGATGGCTCGAACTTGGTGTTGTCGCCAGTATGTAAATTTGGTTTAACGGGTTCAAAGGTAAAGGCTGAGCAATTAAAAAATTTACTGTTGTCGCTTTCAAATTGTCTTATTGAAGCAGTACAAGAACACTCGAAATCTAATCCAGAGCAGATCCAAAAAGCCAAGAATAATCTCGAACACGCGATGATTCGATTTAAAACAATTTTTAGAGTTTTGGATAACGATAAGATTCGCCCAGTTGCGGAAATAGCCGTTAATCATTTTGATGAGCTTAAGGAGCAGCTAGATTACGGAATTAATGCAGGTGAGATATTTGAAGAGGCCAACCTGATATATCAACTTTCTGATAATTTTATTGAGGCAATGCATGAACGGGAGGAAATCAATCTCGACTTAGCCACTCCAAATGATCAGGATAGTGAATTAGTGCGCTGTTTGAAAGCGCTATTACTTTACCTCGAAGATCATAGAGAGCAACAAAATTTCGACCACAAAGTAAATGGCTTTATGAACAACCGCTGAATGGAGTGTGAGCAAGCTCTTGGAAAGAGACTGAATGCATCACATAGTTGAGAGAACGAATACGTGCAGCTGGCTTGCCGATTATTTGCTTTAATCTTTGCGTAAACATGCCGTATATTTTCAGGGTAAGGAACTCCTACTTCTTCCAGTTTAGCCCCTGACCGTTTTCCTCAAACACGGTGAACGTATCCGTCTCGGGTTCTTCTGCGTGGTCTACCATCAATGCAAGTGGAAACCGAATCAAGAAGATGTTCTGTTCAAACTGATCCGACACGATGACGGACTCAACAGCTTCCTCTGTAGAGTGCCATACACCTGCCGCGACACGCCGAGGTTCACTAACAGCTAGCGCATTGCTTCTCATATGTTCCTGTACCGATGCCGGTACTTCTTGCCCCGGTGAAATGTATGCACCGATACGCCTTGCCGCACGACTACAGTACGACCAGCAGATGAACTCATCGTGGTCGGCAACTACCAACATAGCGGCTTCCGCTGTGAACTCCAACCATTTTAATGCTGTGGCCGTTAGGGAGGTTTCGTAGCGGTCAGCGCAGTGGCCTAGCAGCTCAAATGACAATTCGTGACCGGCTATTTGGGTGTCGAAGTCATTTCTTGGCATTAGCAAGTAAGACGCAAAAGTATTGGCCTGCGACTCGATGCGCTTAGACTCGGGGCTGCCGTACTCTATTATCTGTACTTGGCCGCATTGGAATGTGTCGCGCTGTTGCCGATGTAGTAGGTAGTGTCCGAGTTCGTGAGCAGTTGTGAAATTGATTCGCCCTGGCACGGTCACTTTCTCGTCATAAGAGATGCACCAGTCATTTTTCTTCAGGCGCTTCGAGAGCATGCCATCTATCCCGGCAATTCCGTGTGGGATCACGCAACCTACCGGGTCGGCAAATTTCGTTCTCGTAACCTCAAGTGCGATGTCCTTCACCCTGACAGGGAAACTTTGACCACTAGCAAGCCAAAGCTTTGAAAGTTGAATGCCCCATGCTACAGGTGTTGTCGGATCACTCATCGTCGATTGCTTTCAAGAATTTTTCGAGCTGTGCGCGTTTTGTTGAATCTAGCTGTGAAACACGACGAAAAAAAACTTGATCAGCATCGGTACTGGTGATTTCCTGCTTCTCATCATCAAGAAGGAACTCCACTGTGACTCCAAAAACTTCGGCTATGCGGGATATTTTCTCCGCAGATGGCCTCACTACAGGACGGTTTTCTAGTTCCCAGATGTAGCTCTTGCTTGATCCTGTCTTCTCTGCGAGCTGATCCAACGTCAACTTCATGAGCTTTCTTTGTGCTCGTATTTTTTCGCCAATAATGGTCGCCATAATTTCCCCCCTAAACTCAGAAGTTCAGTGTAGGCGTATTAATTTTGCTTGACAATAGGATTTTATAGTCAGATACTATTAGTGCGCCTACACCGAACTTTTCATATTTGGCGCTTTACATAAAGGGCTTTAACATGGCAACGACAATCAAATGCACGGCACGACGCATGGCAGGCGGCACAGGACATGAGCACATCAGCCACCTCTGGTGGGATCAGGTTGATGAGTCCAGAAAGGTGCTTCAAAGCGGTAATTCCACCCGGGAAGAGATGGTTGCCTACATCGAAAAGAACGGAAATAGCTCTGTGTGGTGCCCTGACCGTAATCCGCAACTTACAGGGGCTTGGGTTCATGTCCACAGCAATGGTCGAATCAAGTATGTTCAAACCATTGCCGATGGTCGCAAGACTGACAACTTACTGTCACTACCTCAGAAATGAGGTTGCAGTAATTGGCCATTTAATTCACCGGTGTTCATATAGGCATCGGTGTTTTTCTTGTACTGAAAAGGTCTGTACTTCACGCGCTCAACCTTCCAACCGAGCCGTCTTCGGGTCGTAGATCACTTCGGTAATTGAACCGTCACGAATTCGCTCAACCGCTTCGTCAATCACTTGGAGCGGCACCAGAAACCACTCTCTCGGCTTCACTGGATGGCCGAAACGGTCTTCTATAGTTAAGTCGAGCTGCGCGGCTCCAAACAAGCGGTGGAAGATGTTTTCCAGCTTAGTGCGGTTCAGGTTGTGGAGCTTGTATTCGGCAACTATTTCCACTTCGGCCAACAGATAGGTTGCGTCCTTTTCTGCGCCTGCAATGCGGGCTTCCACTTTGCCGCCTGTCACGCCGATTTTGTGGATCAGTTCGCGGTGTTCGGCGACGAATGGGTGGCTGGATAGGCTGCGCAACACGTAGATTGTGCCGGAAGCAATGTCGTCTGTTTCCGGCGCGTCCCCAAATAGCGGCCCCATATCCGTGTCGGTCAGGCGGCGGCCAGTCTCATCTTTGAAAAGCGCCTTTTGGAGTGAGCGCATTAGCAAATTGCTTTCCGTGCCATTGTTGTAAATCAACCGCAAGCGTGCATCGTCATGTCCGCTTTGTGTCTTGGTCATTTCGCCAATTTCGGCCACATACGCAAGCTGCCCGCCGACGATAAAGTAGCTCCCTATGGCAATGCTAGCATCGCCTCCGAAGCGCAGCGTTTTGCGAATGCCCGCCTTCAACTCCCGCTCCACACGTTCAAATAGCGGTTGAAACTTGTCAAAATCTTTGCATGATGTGCGGTCGGCAATTTCCTCTGCCGCACGTTTTTCAACGCTAGAACGTACATGACGTAATACGGTGATGTCGTTTTGATCGGCGGGTTCAACGCCAATACCCAGCTCGGCCAGCAAGGCATCCTCGTCTAAGTCATCCACATCGACATGAACAGCTGCCACACCAGACAGCAGACCTGGGCCATCCAACTCAGCCAACTGTGTGTGTGCCTCTGGTAATTTTCGTAGCTGATCCAAGCGCACGGCATACAATCGTTCAAAGATGTCACGCCCCTCGCCATGCAGCGGGGCGCGGCCATGCGCTTGATGGAAGCGTAGGATGTCCTCAAAGCCCGCGATGATGCGTTCCTCCTGCGGGGTTCGGCTGGAAACCTTAAGCGGGGTGACTTCAACACCCAGCGCGTCCAGCAGTTCGTCATCATCCATCTCAGCCATTGCTTTCCTCGCTCTGCTTAGCCGCCAAGTCCTGAGCCTTGTAACGCGCGAAAGCGGCCACACCTTCAGCCATTTTCTTTTCCCATGCATCGGCGGCGTTGATGTCCGGCAGGCGGCCTCGCTCATTCTTGAACTGCAAAGCGCGCTTTGCCAAATCGCGGGCTTCATCTACAGGGATGCTCACCTTCTTGGCGGCAATACTGGCCTGCACCTGGCGCAGCGATTTTTCATCCATCGCTTTCGCCAACACAGCATAGGCTGCATCGAAGGGGTTGATGCGGTCGATCAGGTCAATGTCCAAGTCGCGCACGTTGATAAACTTGCGCACTCCATCCAGCAAGGCCGTACTGCCTTGTATTGTGCCGTCGCCAGTACCACCAAGAGCATCTGCCTGTGCCAAGGCCAGCTTGGCCTGCTGTGTGATGTTCATTGCAGCGATAGCGTGTTGTCGAATGGCCTCTTGGTCAGTATCGCTCAAGTCTGGGTAACGCTCGCGCACGATCTTGCCCATGTGCAACTGGGTCAGTTCTTCCGGCAGGGTGTTTTCTTTGTCGAACAAGCCGCGTTCCAGCACGGTTTTGTTCTGCAAAAAACTGGTGACAACTTCGTTCAAGTCCTCCTTGCAGATGCGCGTAGCCTCAGGGCTTTGTGGTGTTGACAGCCCATTGATTTCCACATGAATTTCGCCGGTGTCCGTGTTAACCCCGATGTTGTGTTTGTCGTTCTTGTAACCTTCCTCGCCGTAATCAAAGCCTTCCTTCGGGCCGTTGTTTCTTGGTGTGAACTCATAACGCGGGGCTAGCACCTGTTCCATCAGCAAGCTGGCGGAAATAGCCTTGAGCATGTCATTTACCGCATCGGCCACTGCTGCTTGTTCGGCTGCGGGTTCGGCGATTAGATTGGTGAAGCGTGACCGCTCCTTGCCTTTTGCATCACGGGTGGCGCGGCCAATGATCTGCACGATTTCAGTCAAGCTGCTGCGATAGCCAATGGTCAATGCGTGTTCGCACCATATCCAATCAAAACCTTCCTTCGCCATACCCAGTGCGATGATGACATCCACGTGATCGCGGTTATTCTTCTGCAACGGGTCTTTCAAAGCGGTAAGCACTTTGGAACGCTTTACCGGATCGCTGTCATCCACTAAGTCCGCCACCTTCAGGGTGCGACCATCTTTGCCCTGTACCAGATGGAAGCTGGTAACCGGGTCAACGCCTTTCCATTCACCCAAGCCCTGCATGATTTCATTCACCTCGCGCTCTTTATCTTTGAGGCTTTCGCGGGCATTCACATTGGGAATATGGACGATGGTTTTTAATGCCGGGTCTAACACCTTGGTGACGGCATCAACGTAAGCTCCCGTGTAGAAGAAGTAACCGATGTCCAGCGATTTAAGCCACTGGTAGCCGTTAAGCTGCTCGTAGTAGGTGTAAGTGATCGTCTCGAACTTGGCCTCGTCCACCGGCCCCAACACGGCTTCGCTGTCGCCTCGGAAGTAGGAACCGGTCATTGCAACCATGTGCACCTTGTCGCGTGTGATGAATGCACCCAACTGACTGCCCAGCACGTTGCCAGGGTTGCTGGAGACGTGATGAAACTCATCAATGGCAATCAGGCGGTTATCGAATGCCTGAACGCCCAGCTCTTCGACCGCAAAGCGAAAGGTGGCATGGGTGCAAACTAGCAACTTGTCGGTACTTTCCAAAAACTTGCGCACCGCGTCCACCTTGGACTTGGCCACACGTGGCTCGTCTACACCAGGAGCGTTGCACAGATTCCATTGCGGGGCGACCTGCCAATCCCAATAAAAGCCATACTGGCTCAGAGGTTCATCGGCAAAGCTGCTGCCGATGGAACGCTCGGGCACAACGATGATGGCCTGCTGCACGCCCTGATTGTTGAGCTTGTCCAGCGCGATAAACATCAGCGCTCGGGATTTGCCCGATGCTGGTGGCGATTTAATCAGCAAATATTGTTCACCACGCTTGGCGTAAGCGCGCTCTTGCATGGCGCGCATTCCCAGCGCATTGGCTTTGCTGGATGCGCCGGTGCGCCCCGTGGTGATGGACACTGACGGCACGGTGTAGGCATTGGTCGGGTTGCTGGTTTTTTCGATCATTATGTTTTCATTCCCCTTGTCGCTCTGATAGCAGGCTTCGCCTTGGTCGCTACCGCCGTCATCTTCGTATAATTTTCAAACAGTTTTTCCAGCCGCTCTGTGTCGTTCTTAAAGCGGCGACCGATGTAGATACGCTCCAGCACTTCGTCGTTGCGTTCGTGGGCATGGCGCAGATTATCCGGCATGGTGGCCGGGTCGTATAGGTCGGCGATGGTGGCCGGAAAATGGGATTCTCGCGCCAACAGAATGTTTTCGGCACAAGCGGTCAAGTCAGCCTTGTTCTGCTCGGTGAGCAACGGCACGGGAAAGGTGTTCCAGCCGAGGGTGTTAGAGTACGAAAAATCGGTGCGCATTCTTACGCAGACTGTTCCAATCCAGACCCAGTGCAAGCGCGAGGCGATTAGAGCCATATTCCATAGAGGCGCGTTGTAGAGCACGAAGTTTCTTTCACTTACAACGATACCGCCATCCGTGACACCGACTGGAAGATACTCTCGATTTTCGGAGGAGACACGAGGAACAATAATCGCTGCACCGTCTCGATGCGGCGCAAATACAAATCGGTGCGGAGTGTTCGCACTGTCTCTTGCTTGTTGCCCTCCCTGCATTCTTGCCTTTTTTACTTTTTCGATGCGTTCCAAAATTGGTGGAAATTGACTTGCTTCTTCAAGTTCATCATCCTCGATCCATATGCAATATTTCGGCAGTGAGTTGATGAATTCCCTCGAACCAACGAATATCTTGATGAACTTAGCGGCATCGGGGTAACTGGCGACAATCTGTTCGGCAGCATAAGCAGTAAGCACTAGATGCCCGCCATCATTAGCCATGTTACCCCGTATCATTTTCCCTCTCTCATCAGGCACGCCGCTTGTTGCTTCAACTGTGATGTTTGGCCCAGACACAAGATATGGACCAATATTGTCGGTCAGCTTAACGTGCTCGACACCCGCAAAATCTGAATCAAACAGCATGCGCTTCGCATGTGGCGCAGCCGAAATTCCAACAATTACGACAGTTACGCCAGCTTTATTGCTCGCTAAGTTAGCCCACTTGAACGACCTATAGGCGAATGAAATTTGATGCCCAGTCTTGAAAATCAGTGGCCAGAGAATAGGAACCTGCTCACCTTGGCAAATTGAATTGGTGGATACAAATGCCGACACCGCCATTGTTTGAGTTCCGTATTGGGCTGCTTTTTGAAACCATCCAGCGACATAATCCAATGATTTCCAATCAGAGGTGTATCGCTCAAACACCGCTCTCAAATCGGATTTTTGTTCATCTGTCTGATAAACTGAACCTAGATATGGCGGATTTCCGCAAATATATGTCTCACCCCCCTCATTCTGAAAATCAATCTGCGCTTGGTCTAGCGGCGTACCAAACAAATCATCAGCCACCAGCTTCACGCCTGTACCCGTTGGGGGACAAATGCTCAACCAATCCAACCGGAGCGAATTGCCGCAAACAATCCAATTCTGAGCATCCAGCGGCAGGAATTCCGCTAGCGCATCCTTCTGCCCTCGATACAGTACGTCGCATTGGAATTCGGCAATGATGAGCGCCAAGCGAGCAATTTCCGCTGGAAAGTCGCGCAGCTCGATGCCACGGAAGTTGGTTAGCGGAATCTCGCTACCCAAGCGCTCGCCACGGCGGCGGTTAATTTCTGCCTCGATCTCGCGCATCTGCTTGTAGGCAATAACCAAGAAATTGCCGGAGCCGCAGGCTGGGTCAAACACGCGAATACGCGCCATGCGCTTGCGTAAGTTCAGCAGCTTGATTTTGTTATCGCCTGCCTCGTTCAAAACGGCGCGCAAGTCATCCAGAAATAAGGGGTTCAACACCTTCAAGATGTTGGGCACGCTGGTGTAGTGCATTCCCAAGGAGCCGCGCTCTTCGTCATCGGCCACGGCTTGAATCATGCTGCCGAAGATGTCGGGGTTGATCTGTTGCCAGTTCAGGTTGCCTGCGTGTATCAGGTAGGAGCGCGCCATGCGCGTGAAACGCGGCACTTCGGTACTGCCGGAGAACAGGCCGCCATTCACATAAGGGAAGCCATTTGCCCAGTTTGGCAAACGGGGCTCGGCATTGGCGCGCTCGGCATCCTTGATGTTCATGGCACGGAAGATGGATTGCATTACTTCATGGGTATTCGAGCCATCGCGCTCGCTCATCTGCTCAATAGATTGGGTGAACAAACCAGTGCCGTTGAAAATATCGGTGTCTTCGGCAAAAAAACAAAACACCAGCCGTGCCATGAAGTGATTCATGTCAGCGCGGCGTTCATCCTTTGCCCATTCGGGGTTCTCATTTAGCAATTCGACGTATAGCTTGTTCAGCCGCGCAGTGGCGCGCACGTCGATGGGGTTGTCCCTGATCTCCTTAATAGTGGAAATGCCAGCCAGCGGCAGAAAGAACCCGAAATGGTTGGGAAAGTCTTGGTAGGCGCAGGCGATGGTTTCGCCTCCGGCTAATTCTTCAGCTTCCAGAGTCTGACCATCCGTGGCGAGAATGAACTTGGCCTTGGCTTTTGTGGTGGCAGGGCTGGCGCGCAACGCCTTGAGGGATTCACCCACGCTGCCAGCTTCGCACACGGCAATATGGATGTAGTTACGCTGGAGTACGCCACCGGGCACGTCAGAAGCATTGTTGTTGCCAGTACGCAGGCGCTTGAGTGCTGTGTCCTTATTGCCGAAAGCGGCCAGGAACTCGAATGGAAACTCAGCCGCATCGAAGGGTTGAAGGGCTAAATCAGATATGGCTTCTTCGATTTCTACTGCATTCATGGAGCATCTTGCCTGTGTGATTATTTCCGCTCGTGTCCGTTCGAAGTTCAATGACTAACGTGGCACTGTGGGCTGTATTGTAAATGATTGACCGTGAGGTACTCATAGTGTTTCAAGATCTGTCAAAATGAGATGGCTGGACATATATCAGCGATACAGACAGGCTAATAGCAGCAATGCCAACCAATCGAATGCTCGTCCTTATATATAGATCAGGCTCTGTGTTGCTGCTTCATATAAACCAGGTCGGCCAGTTAAAATTTACCGTGGCGGTCAACAATATGACGGAGGCGATAGCTTCAAAAATGGAAGGTACGCTGAGCAGAAGCCTTAA
Source organism: Betaproteobacteria bacterium (assembly GCA_020055845.1). Classification (GTDB taxonomy): domain Bacteria; phylum Pseudomonadota; class Gammaproteobacteria; order Burkholderiales; family Gallionellaceae; genus PALSA-1006. The sequence continues at coordinate 19,484 of JAGVIV010000217.1, read as the reverse complement.
TTTCGCAGATGCGTTGAAGCGGGGAAGCGTCGAGGAAGGTAAATTTGGATAGCCAAGAGGTAAAATAGCAAACACAGATGGAGCACTGCAACCACATGTATTTACAATGATCCTCGTAACTTGTATCAAATCCGCATAACTTGTAGGTTAGGCTTGAAGTGTTCTGTCTGTAAACTTGCTTAAAATTGAAGCGCTAGGGAGCGTCATGGTTTCGAAGAATCAGCATGTACCGGTCGCAGAAGGCTTGGAAGAAACAGCTCATCTCATTCCATCTGAACCGAGTAAAAAAAATGCCTCATTCTCATTTTTAAACATGGGCGCAAAAATGCGTTTAGCCATGCCAAGAACAGCCCCACTGGCAAGAGCGCGTATTATTTTAGCCCCATCAAATGCACAGCGAAAAATGCTTCCATTTGCCAGAGAAAATTTCAGCATAGATTCAACAAGTCGCTCTATAACAAGGAAATCAAAATTAGTGGTAAAGCTGCAGGAAGGCCGATTAGGGTTTTTTTTATGCTGTCCAGATTCAAATGTTCGATGGAGTGCTCGCTCATGCCGATTCCGATTTCACAGTCGGATCGGCGTTGCGGTTACATTTACGGTAACAAAGGATTCCAGAGGAGAGCGTAAAACAGAACGATTTGCCTTAATCGCCGCAAACGGGAGTTACAAATTCATCGGGGCAGCAGAATTGCTTCGTTTATCTAGTGCTGGGAGCATAACTCGCGATACTCCACTGAGTATTAGGGAGAGATTAATAGAGCAGAGGCACATTGCGCTATCGAAGAATGGTCATAGCCTTTATCCACGTTTTGGTACATTACAACTTTTACGCCTAGTGGGTGACGGTACAAACAGAGTCATCACACTAACCAGTCATCAGGCAGTTCAGAAGCCTTTAAGCAACCCAAATTACCCGCAGGATGAGCAGTACCTTTCATTGACAAAGGCCGCTAAAAAAGCAAATTGCTCGGAAAATAAATTGCTAGAAGCTGCCAGTGAAAACAAAATCAAGTTGTGCATTCCTATTCCAGATGGGGTAAGTTTGTACCCATTTGATAAATATAGTGAAACTAAGGGTATTGCAAAGATTCTCCCGCCCCCTGAAAAATTAATTTTGGAAGACTGGCATTGCAAACAAATTTTAGAACATCAAAAAATGGTGCAAAGTGATTTTCCAAGGGGGTATGTTTTGAGTTTTGGCAAACCCATTCTAAGACTCACTGGCTATGCTGATCCTGCGTTTTCAAGAGCCGCGTGGCGTGCATTTAGCGGGAATGAATGCTGTCCTATTGAAATAACACAGGACGACATTCAAATTACGCACGCCGAATTGCAAACATTCATACGTGAAAATCCGCAGTCCAATAGCACTACACCTCCTGCATTTGTCGAAGGCATGCGCAAATTTCTGGCAACAATCGTTGATCGTGCAGCTAAAGATGGCCTAGTAGTTGAGATACATCAGTTACCTTGCAGTAGAGAGCAACTCCGAATCGCTGCTGGGAAATTCGATCCAATTCTGGACTACGAATCTCAACGTACATTTAACACGTACCTGAAAGGGCTTTGCGGATGCGAATCCTCAGGCCGCCGCAAAAGCAATGCTCCCAATATATTGGTAAATTTATTCCCTGAGTTTTATTCATCAGTAATTACTCATCGGACATAAGCGACATAATGTCGGCATCGCCTAAAGTACCATTACATGCAGCGCATCTAATTTAGCAACACTGCCTTGTAGTTAAATCAGCAGTCACGCCACCTCGCCTTTCAAATAGCACCGCCATCGTAGCAACTTCAGTGAGCCTCTTGGCTTAAGCCATGATCACCTTACTGGCAAAAACGATCCCTCTTCAAAAAATTATTGTCGAAGAACAGTCGAGGATGGTGCGCTGCAACCCTTGTTAAATAAGGCTTCGCCTATTCCTCGCCTATTTTTCAAATTGACCCTAAATATTCAATCCAAATATTCTGCTCCGCAAGACGGTTGCAGAGGGAATCTATTTTCATTCAGGAAGTGCAGTTGTTGAACTGAGTTCGCAATTATTAACAACAATTTTATAGGATTAATTATTTGATTTTAAGACATTAAATCGCGCATAACTTTGTATGCAAATAAGTTAATTGCAGACTGGCATTTTCATTCGATCTGCAATTGAAAGGTAAAGAATAGATCATTTTTTAGAGAGGCCGAATATTGGATATATATATTATTAATATCAGTTAGTTAACTATTAAATCAATCTTGAAATAGGAAAAACTTGAAGGAAAAGGAATGGACACAATTGATTACAGCACTGATATGTCAGCGCTAGACACGTACAAAATGATCGATGTTGATGCAAACATATTCGAGACCGAAGTTGAGGGTAAACCAACCACCATGCTAGGTATGCAATTCGGTAATGGCCTACACCTTCTTGAAGAATTTGTGATGGAGGCTATTAATACCGCTCAGCCAGCGTTTGTCTTGACTGAAAGACAAGCGAGAAGAAACGAAATTAAGATTGGAAACGCAGTGCTAGAGCAGCGTCCTCTTGCTCGATACTTTACTCAATTCAACCGGTTTAAGAACGATGTCATGTCAGACCTTACTTACAGCGCACACGTTGAATTGTTCCGTCAATGCTATACAGCCCTAGGGTTAGAAATGGTGAGGTTCACCACCCCCAGAGCTGAGTCTTTATTCCCCGGTAAATTGCACTTTGAAATTTTTAATGACGTTGTGATGTGGATTGGAAACGCAGGTCGGAAACCTGAGTTCAAACGGCTAGTAGATGCACGCGAGTACAACTCCATAAGAAACAATAAAAGCGCTGTGACTTATGTTAATGGCCTTTTTGATCGATTTTCAAGAATTGAAGTAATACGGATTGATTTCGGTTATCGACATCAAATTGCGCACACCATTACCGTTGAGAATGCTAAGGCTGACATAGAGCATTTTCTAAATAACCGGAGAGGGAACAAGAGAATTTTTGCAGCGTGTGTCGGATATATCTTGAAGATCGAAGATGGGCCTGAGAAGGGCATACATTTTCACTCGGTATTCTTCTACGATGGAGCAAAGGTATTTAAAGACGGCTACATAGCACTACAAATTTCTCAGTATTGGCAGGAGCTAACAGAAGGAAGAGGTACGTACTACAACTGCAACGCGAGCAAAAATAAATACAAGCGACTAGGCATCGGGACTATATCTCATAACGACGAAGTGAAACGGAGCAACTTGCTACTTGCCATCAAGTACCTTTGCAAAAAGGAGCAATATCTTCGCTCTACGAAGCTTGGCAGCGCTTGCAGAGTATTCAGCAAGGGAGTGCTGCCCCGCGATAAATCAAGTGCCGGAAGACCCCGCAAAATGGCTGCATTCAGGCGCGTGAGTAACGAAGGGGAGCAGAATGCAAAATAACCAGTCTATTGCAAAGGGTACGAGAGCGTTTGCTACATGTGTCACCGCGACTGCCATGGCCATCGCTGCTGTCTCTGCCCTTGATCGAGGGGGAACAATTCTGGATCAGATGCTCATGATAGCTCTGTATGTTGCGATCTGCGCAGGCACCCATTTTATCCTAGCATTTTCGAATCATCCGACTGCTTGGTTTTTGTGGATTTGCTGCATGCTGGGAACGGTGTTTGTTCATCTCACCTTCTTAACGCATGCAAATATTCGCGCAGGAGAAGTACGCGCACAGCATTCAGTTCAAAAAACTGAGATTGAGCGTCAGATCAAAGTCGCCAATGAGACGTTGGCAACAATAAAGTCGCGTCCGATAGCTGTCGTTGCGGATGTACTTGCCAGCTCTCACGACTGGAGGCAGCGGCCAGCATTGCGGGCTGAACTAGCCGAAGCAAAGCGCGCCGCTGTACTCCGTGACGATTTGATACTCTTATCCGCTACCGCCACTACTGCAGCAGTAGTGGCCAGTAACGATCCAGTAGTCACCAGCATCGCATATGTAACCGGCAGTAGCGCCACCAGTATTACCCTAGTCGTAAGTCTATTTTTTGCGATTCTTCTAGAATTAATGGGTGCGTTACTTTGGAGGACTGCACTGCGATTACCTAGGCAATCCGGCATTTCTAATGTCGCCAACGAGTTGCAAATCGCGCACGACCCAATTGGTGAACTACGCACAGCAGTAGATTCCGGTGAATGCCCTGCGACTGTATCCGGAATTAGAAAATTCATGCACTGCGGGCAGGACAAAGCACTCGCAATAAGGCGAGCTCTACTTGCATCCAAAAAGAATTAGGGACTGTCACAAATTTCCCTTCTCTAATTAGTGCAACGGATATTTAAGCGAGTTGCTTGCATCATCAATTTAAACGAAATTACCTAATAAGGAAGAGCACATGGCAATAACAATAAAAAATTTGTTGATACCGACATTTTTTTCGATCAATAAATCACCTAGACAGTGGCACATTGAGCTTAACTTCTCGCGCGAGCCTGAGAAAACTGAAAAGTACATACCTGACTCAAGAGATGCTTGGCAGAAGGCAGACCTGCTCTATCGTAAAAATAACATTTATGGTGATCACCAATACCTTGTGCCCGTTTGGCAGGAAATGTCAGGCTACTTTATTTCATCTCCTCAGGACAAGCCAATCGAGTTCAAACAAATTGGTAAAGACCCAACAGTTGCTGTTGCTTATCAAAAGCTGCAACTGATGCCATGCAGCCAACACAATCTCGGGTTGATGCAAAGCAAATTGCAAAGTGAGCCTTTCTTCATCGAAATTGGCAAGCGATCCTTCTCCCTCTATGTATGGCATCAAGGCATGTACTGGAAAATTCCAAGCCAACGTCATCCACCGATGAATTGGTCTCGACATCCGCATCCTGTAATCACCTTAGAAACTGTTGACGGCACAATCGTATTTAATAATTTCCGTGATATTCCATGGTCAGACATAGCGCAGCAGATTGGAGTCCCTGTGGTTCCAAAACAGCTTGACGAGACGCGTCAGCTATTTTATTACTAACAGGTTGATCATCATGGAAACGCTAAATTTTGAACTGGCTACAGAGTTTCTCAAAATGCATTTAGTGACGCAGCAACGAAATACAAAATGGAAGGAGATTCCCATCTCCACAACAAGTATTTTTAGTCAACATGTATATCGGCAGGGTGCGTGATGAAAATCACAATATCCGAATGGGCTGCACGAAACTACTCACCGGCCCCATCTGCACGCACCTTGAGAGCATGGGCTAAATCAGGACAGATATGCCCTGCCCCAGAACGTGTTGGCCAAAGACTGATGGTAGATGAACGTGCGGTTAGAATCCCCATGCAAGAAATTACGGAAGTCGCTAACATGTCTGACCGCGCACTACGGATACTTCGTTCAGCATGAGCCGCCCTCGCAAGCAAGGCAATTTCAACCTTCCAGACAATTTGTACAGGAAGTACGACAAACGCACTGAAAAAACTTACTACACATACCGCAACCCTCAGAGCGGCAAGTTGCATGGCTTGGGTATTTCTCATGAGGAAGCAGTAAACGATGCGAGGGCATTGAATGCTGCAATCTATACCAGCATCAGAAGCGCCGCACTTGCCGCAATCATTACTCCTCAATCAGACGGCGTTACCGTAGAAAAAGTTATCACTCGTCACCTTGAACTGGTTGGCAAGCGAGGCTTGGCACAAAACACGATTAGGAATAAAACAGGTCACATCAACATGTGGCAAAAACTCTTGGGTAAAGAAACTATTTTTTCCTCTATCAAGGTACGCGACTTTGTTGAAATTCTGAATAGCTACGAAGATAGACCAGGATCGTTATTAGTCATGAGATCCGCAGCTATAGATATTTGGAAAGATGCCATTCAAGAAGGATGGGCGGATGACAATATCCCCCTAAAGACGCGCAACCCAACCATTAAGGTCAAGAGATCACGCCTTTCTATAACGGACTTCCAAAAGATTCACTCAGTCGCACTAAAGTTGAAAAACAAGTGGCTGGCAAGAGCGATGGAGCTTGCGTTGGTTACTGCGCAGCGTCGAGAAGACATCACCTGCTTTGAATTCAAACAGGGCAAAAAAAGTACAGGATGGGCGGAGCCAGATGCCTTATGTATCATTCAGCAAAAAACGAAAACGAAAATTCGTATACCCAACTATGTCGGAGTGAACGGGTGGACTGTCGGCAGCGTAATTAAATCATGCCGAGACACCATACTCACTCGCTGGCTTGTCCATCAAAACCGACATCATGGAGTTAGTAAACCTGGAGACCCGCTGTCAGGTGACTCATTAGCTCAAATGTTTAAAAAAGCGGTGGTATTGGCTGAGATAAAAGTCGAAGCAGGGAAAACGCCTCCCACGTTCCATGAGATACGCTCTTTGGCGATCCGACTCTATACCGAGCAGTACGGGCTGGACTTTGGACAAGCCATTGCCGGTCACAAAAATGCTGCTGTCACATCGCTTTATCGTGACGTGCGCGGCTCAGAATGGATACAGGTTAAAGCAGGTTAGTTTTGGCGGAGTTTTGGCGGAGTTTTGGGGAAGATTTTAACCTGTTGTTTTTATATGCATAATTTTCACCGCGTCATTCTACGTTAGAATGCGCGCCGCTGCCCCGGTAGTTAAATGGATATAATAAGCCCCTCCTAAGGGCTAGATACAGGTTCGATTCCTGTCCGGGGTACCAGTTCGAGATTTCAGCTGTCGACTCAATGGCTTGAGCAGATGCCTTGCTGCAGATAAAAAGCCTGAGCTTTCTAGAAAGTGTATAGCGTTGCCAAGCCCACGCGGGAGATTCCGCCGCTATAGCTGACATTCGTCGCGCCGACAGTCGTCGTCGTTCCAGTCACCTGATAACCGTAACCTTCGTCCGCAAAGATACGAATTGTTGTCTTCGGGGAAAGTTCATATTGCACGCCCAATCCATAAGGCAAAATCGACAGGGCGGTATTCCATCCGGTCAAACCCGTACCGCTGAGAAGCGAGTTCATGCGTGCGACACCGGCCTTGAGGTACACGGACGTATGCTGTGTCAGCGGCAACATCAACAGACCCGAAAGTCCCTGACTGTTTGCATTGACGGTCACGCCTACCGCCACCATTTCGCCGAAATCCGCATATTCGATTTCCAGCGCCAAGTTCTTGTTGACCCGCGCCCCCAGCATGATGCCCGCCCCCACGCTGGTGTAATTTACCCCGCCAATCTTGGCTTCCGAATGTCCCAGCCCGAACGCCAAATAGGCACCAGATTCGCGCGCGAATGCCGCACCGGAACAAAACAGCAGCAGCGCCGCCAGCGTAAAACTCCATCGTACATTTTTCATTAAATCTGTCCCGCTCTGAAAATTCCGTCCTGATAACCCGGCTCCGATATGCGCACACGATAAACGCCGGGAGCTTTTATCAAGCGGGGAATAATCATGAAAATCCACTCTTTTTCATCTTGCCGAAATACCGGCGAGCAATCCTGTCTGCCGCGAGCCGAGTGGCGATGCTATTTTTTGAGACAGCTCTGATACCGCGCGTCGACTTGCTTGGCATACATGGCCGTGGTTAATTTGCGCGATATTTTCGGGCTCTGCAGCGTAATCTCGGGAATGCGCGCACGCGGCATCGTCGCGGCCAGCGTGAACACCCTGTTGTACAAAGGGCTTTGTTCAAAGGCAAAGGATTTCTCCAGCAACAGGTCGCGCATCATGGCGTTCCTGTCCATGTTCAGTTGCGCCGCGATACTCAGCAGCGCCTGCATAGACTGGCTATTCTCCTCAAGCGCGACCCCGTCTTTGTAGCGCAACAGATCACCATCCGTCTCCACCGCTACGCCACTCAACCAATGCAGCGCGCTCTGGAAGGCGGCATTGCGACTGGAATAGCGCCCGGCATTAAAGTCTGCGAAGCGAAAAATCATACTGCCATAGCTCGCCGGATAATCCAGCAAATACGCGATGCCGAAATACAGTCCGCCTTTGCGGGTGAACAACTCTTTGCGCAATGCATTCGCTCCGCCAAAAGGATAGGGATGAACGGCGGTATAAGTTTTGGCGAAACTCAGACTTACTTGCATGGGGCCGCCGGTTTGTACCGGATTCGAATCAGCGAGGAGTTTCCCGCCAAACGGAATCTCAGAAATCATGTCTTCGTATAGACGGTTCACATCATTCTCGGTGCGCAACGCCTCGATACGCTCGTCATAACTGCGCCCGTCGGGAGACTTCAGCGCGAGACTGTTCTCCATGAGCCACTGCGGGATGCTGTACTTCTCCCTGCGCATCTCCAGTTCCCGCCTGACAATCTTGCGCAAACCAAACACCACAGGCTCGGATTGAAAAGAGGACTCCTGCCCGATCTCCGCCAAAACCGCGCACACCTGCTCTTTGCCGGGAATAATCTTGAGCGCCTCGAATGCCGCATAAATATCCGCGCCCCAGCCGCTACGATCCGCCAGCAACGGCGGCAACAAACTATTGACCAAAGCCAAGCCGGTCAAAGGCTTTGGCACGGGTGCGGGTATTGGTGCGGGTATTGGTGCAGGGATGATCTTAGGGGGCTGCTTGCGTAAAACAGGCGACGGGGCAGACTTCACCATCGGCTTGGATTGCTGGCTGGAGCAGCCGACCAAGATAATAGAAAGTCCGATAAAAAGCAGACACCGGCTAGAAAACAACGAAAACATCATTTTTCAAGTATCAAAGATATTGCATTCGTCCCGTACTCAATATCTCACCGGCACCCGCGCCGTCAGCGCACACAGCAATTCATAGCTGATGGTTCCGGCTGCGCGCGCCACTTCTTCCACGGGCATACCCTCGCCCCACAGCGTGACACGGCTGCCGATTTGCGCATCTTTTACATCACTCAAATCCACACCCAGCATGTCCATCGACACGCGGCCCAATGTTTGCGCGCGCTGACCGTTGACGAGAACGGGTGTGCCGGTGGGCGCGTGGCGTGGATAACCATCTGCGTAGCCGCAGGCGACGGTGCCGATGCGCATGCTGCGCTCGGCGCGGAACAGTCCGGCGTAACCGATATGTTCACCGGCACGTATTTCGCGCACGGAGATGATTTCACTGCTGAGTGTCATCACGGCTTGCAGACCGAGTTGCTGCGCGCTCACGTCGGCGAAAGGTGATGCGCCGTACAGCATGATGCCCGGACGCACCCATTCGCCGTGGGTGGAGGGGTAGCGCAGCAGCGCGGCGGAGTTCGCCATCGAACGCGGTGCGCGGTAGACCGAAGTTAGGCCACTGAATGCTTCAAGTTGCGAGGAGACACCGGCAGCTTCGTCGGCATGCGAGAAGTGCGTCATCAGGGTGACTTCGCGCACGGCACGGTGCGACTTTAAGCGTTCCATCACGGCGGGTATTTCTTGCGGCATAAAGCCTAAACGGTTCATGCCGCTGTTGATCTTGAGCCAGACCTGCAAGGCATTCTTGCGCGGATAGGCATCTAGCCAATCAAGTTGCCGCGAGCTATGAATGACGGTGGCCAAATCGTATTCGGCGATGAGCGGCAGATCCTCCGCCGCGAAAAATCCTTCCAGCAGCAGGATAGTTTGACGGTTGCCCGCATCGCGCAACTTGATGGCGTCTTGTATGTCCAGCAGCGCGATACCCTCAGCATCTTCCAGTGCGCCGGCGATACGCAGCAAACCGTGGCCGTAGGCATTGGCCTTGATCACAGCCATGATGCGGCTGGAAGTATGGCGGCGCGCGACACGCAGATTATTCTTAAGCGCGGATAGATCGATATGGGCTTGAATGGGACGTGGCATAACTTACTCGGTTGCGGGCAGGATAATTATTGGGCGAATGATAGCAGCCCTCTTCTATTCATGTTATAAAACGCCCTCGCAAAACAGGCTGTCTTTAACATGCTTCACACATTGGCTTCCACCGAAAGAACATGAAACGCGGCTTCTATAAAATCCTTGCGGCACAGTTCTTTGGAGTCAGACCAGACAACAAACCTGCCTTTGACGCGCTTCGCGCATTAGCCTCCGCCGAAAGAACTGAAATATGAAGCGTGGTTTCTACACCATTTTAGCGGCACAGTTCTTTTGGTTCCGGCCAGACAATAAACCCGTCTTTAACGCGCTGCGCGCATTAGCCTCCGCCGAAAGAACTGAAATATGAAGCGTGGTTTCTACACCATTTTAGCGGCACAGTTCTTTTCCGCGCTGGCCGACAATGCGCTGTTGTTCGCCGCCATTGCCCTGCTCAAGTTGATGAGTGCGCCCGCTTGGCATACGCCCATTCTGCAACAGTCTTTCATTGTCTCCTTCATCGTCCTTGCTCCCTTCGTCGGAGCCTTCGCCGATTCCCTACCCAAGGGACGCGTGATGTTCATCAGCAATGCCATCAAAATGCTGGGCTGCGTTGCCATGCTGCTCGGCGTAAACCCTTTGCTAGCGTACGGCTTGGCCGGATTCGGTGCGGCGGCCTACTCTCCGGCCAAGTACGGCATTCTCACCGAATTCCTGCCGCCGGAAAAACTCGTGCTGGCCAACAGCTGGATGGAAGGGCTGACCGTTCTTGCCATCATCCTCGGCGCAGTACTCGGCGGTATCATGCTTAGCCCGAGCGTCACCGGTGCGCTGTTACAGCATCTGCATGTGCCGTTCATTAACAATGCCCCCGAACTGGCTATCGCTGTCGTCTTCGTCCTTTATTCGACTGCCGCGCTGTTCAATCTCTATATCCCCTGCATGCCGATTGACCATAAACCCTTAAGTCGCGACCCGGTATTTCTCATCAAAGAGTTCAGCCACTGCTTCAAGCTGCTGTGGAAAGATCCGCTGGGTCAGGTATCGCTCGGTGTCACCACGCTGTTCTGGGGTGCGGGTGCGAGCTTACGGCTGATTCTGCTCGCATGGGCAGCCGTCGCCTTGCACTACGACATCAGCAGCGCGGCCAAGCTCACCGCCTGGTTCGCCGTGGGTATCGCCATCGGCGCCGTTCTCGCCGCGCGCTTTGTGCAGCTGGAGCACGCTGTCAAAGTGCTGCCGGTGGGAATCGGCATGGGACTCCTAGTACTGACCATGCCGCTCATCACCAGCCCGCTGCTCGCCACCCTGCTGCTCATCGGCATCGGCACGATGGGCGGATTCTTCGTGGTTCCGATGAACGCATTGCTGCAACACCGCGGCCATTTGCTCATGGGCGCGGGCAGCTCTATCGCCGTACAAAATTTCAACGAAAACATCAGCATCTTTCTGATGCTGGGCATCTACGCGCTCATGGAGAAAATGGACTTTTCCATCTACAGCATCACCGTTGTGTTTGGATTGCTGATGGCGGGGATTATGGGCGTGATGTATAAAAAACACGGACACGATCAGGACAACGGCAAGATTTAAGCTCCTGTCCCTCTTCCGTTTCTAGGAGCGCAACATGGAAATTGGAATTCTCGTTTTTCTTATTCTGCTCAGCGGCTTCTTTGCCATGTCGGAGATGAGCATAGGCGCAAGCCGCACCGCCATTCTCATTCAGATGGCGGAAAACGGCAACGACGGTGCGCGCATCGCTGCCGAATTGCGCGGACAACCTTCACGCCTGTTGGCAGCCACACAGATCGGCCTGACCGCGCTGGCGACACTGCTCGGCGTATTCGGCGAATCCATGTGGGTTCCACGCATCGAGGCCGCAATCGAAAAAGATTTCGTCTGGCTGGCTTTCGCCCAGTATCCGCTGGCTTTGCTTCTGGTCGTCGGTAGCATCACGTTCGCCACCATCGTAATCGGCGAAATCATTCCCAAGCGCATTGCGCTGGCCCGCCCGGAAGCCATCGCTTCGCTGCTCGCCCCGCTCATGGCCACCTTCGCCAGACTCACCCAGCCCTTCATCTGGGCCTTGTCACTGACCAGCGAGAAGCTATTGTCTTTCTTCCCGTTCAAAGAAAGTGCCGCGCATGTCGCCTCGGACGAGATCCGCGCCATGATCACCGCCGGGCGACGCAACGGCGGGCTGGACGAGACTGCGGGAGAACTACTGGGCAATGTGTTCCGCCTGGATGACCGCAAAGTAGCGGGTGTGATGACCCCGTCCAACAGCATCATCTTCCTCGACCTGCAGGCACCGAGCCAGGTCAATCTGGACAAGATCAAAACCCACAGCGTGTCGCGTTTTATCGTGTGCAAAGGCGGGCTATCGCAGGTACTGGGCTACATCGAAAGCCGCGAACTGCTGCAACATTTGCTCGCGGGTAACCAGCTCGATCTGGGAAAGCTGCCCACACATGCCGTGCAGTTCATGCCCAACACGCAATCACTCATCGGCGTGCTGGAATTCTTCCGCACCCAGAAGACACACATCGCCATCGTCGTCAATGAATTCGGCCAGACCGAAGGACTGGTTACCCTGAGCGACCTGCTCGCTTCCGTGGTGGGCGATGTGCCCAGCTCGGTGGACGAACTGCCGCTTGCAGTACAGCGCGAAGACGGTTCGTGGCTGCTCGACGGACTGCTCCCCATCGACGAGATGAAAGAAAAACTCGGCCTCAACGGCCTGCCCGAAGAAGACCTCGGCAACTATCACACCGTCGGTGGCTTCGTCATTACCGCCATCGGACGCATCCCGAAGAAAGCCGAAAGCTTCGACTGGAACGGATGGCGCTTCGAAGTGGTGGATATGGACAGGAATCGCGTCGACGAGGTCTTCGCCCGCCCCATAGGCACCAGCATCCCTAACGACTAAGGAAGCACCATGAAACAAAGCATCCTCGCACTCTGCATCGTATTGTCACTCGGTGCTTGCAGCCCGAATAAAGATGACCCGAATAAAGATGAAAAGACACCGCCGCCTAAACTGTTCGAGGCGCAGCGCGATGCCCTCGACAAAGCCAAAACTGTCGAAGGCACACAGCAAAAACAGGACGAGGAACAACGCAAAGCAGTCGAGCAACAAACGCAATAAAACATGTGCGCATACAAAAACGCCCCCGGAAAATCCGGGGGCGTTTTTTATTCTGGCAGCTGCAACGGGAGCTTCCTCGCCCCCGCCTTAATCAACCATCCGCGTTGATAGTCGTAATCAAAGTCTTGAGCACGGCATCGGCTTTATCGTTATCCACTTGGCACGTACCTGCATTCTGGTGTCCTCCACCCGCGTGTTTCAACATCAGTTCGCCGATGTTGGTCTTCGAGCTGCGGTTGATGATGGACTTGCCGGTGGCAAATACGGTGTTCTGTTGCTTCACGCCCCACAACACATGGATGGAGATATTGGTGTCGGGATACATCGCGTAGATCATGAAGCGATTGCCGGCGTAGATAGTCTCTTCCTTGCGCAGGTCGAGCACGATCAGATTGCCATACACGGTCGAGCAGCGTTTGATCTGGTCTTGGAATTTTTCTTCATGGCTGAAATACAAGTCGGCGCGTTCTTTGACATCCGGCAATTCCATGATCTGGTCGATATTGTGGTTCTTGCAATAATCGATGAGATCCATCATCAGGTCATAGTTGGAGATGCGGAATTCGCGGAAACGTCCCAAACCTGTGCGCGAGTCCATCAGGTAATTGAGCAACACCCAGCCTTTGGGATTGAGCACTTCTTCGCGCGAGAATTGCGCGGCATCGGCCTTGTCCACCGCGGCCATCATGTCGTTCCATGCTGCAGGGAAAGCCTTGAGGCCGCCGTAATAATCATAGACCACGCGTGCAGCGGAAGGCGCTTTCGGATCGATGATATGGTTTGTGTGTGCGGTGTTGCGAATCGTCTCGGACAAGTGATGGTCGAAAGCCAGATGCGCGCCGGCAACGTAAGGAAGGTTGGTGGTGATGTCACCCGCACCGATCTGAATCTTGCCGTCTTGCATGTCTTTGGGGTGAACGAACTGAATATCGCTAAGCATATCCAAATGCTTCAACAAAACGGCGCATACCAAGCCGTCAAAATCGCTTCGCGTTACCAAACGAAATTTATTGTTTCCCATCGTGTTTCTCCATGCAAGTGAGTTTATTTAATTGTATCCCTAAATATATTCTACTGTAATCTCAGGATTTAATGTCATATTTAATAACACTCTCGCTGCCGTGGTCACTCCTTAAATAGGCGAGATGTGCGGTGTCGCATCGAGCGAAAACACTCGGCGACAATCAAATATTTGATATGGAGAATCAGGCCGGGACAGATACGCGCGGCTGAACATAACGCGCGAACAAAAAACACACAGCGATGATGGCGATGATGGCGGAACCGATGAACAGTTCGCGCCCATCCTGCCAGGATGAAGCTTCGGGAAAGAAACGGCGCGATAAACCCAATGCCGCCACGGATAGGCTGAGCAGTGCCACCGTGACACCCATGATGCGCGAAGCGGCTCGCGCGGTGGCATCGGCGCGCTGCAGCAGATGTGATATCCACAAGCCGTTGGCGGCATCAGTGAGCATCATTCCCGACATAAAACATGCGGCCAGCAACAATGCCTGTCCCGCTCCCCCGTATTGGCTGGCGGAGGCGGAAAAGAAAGCCGCCTGGGACAAGGTATCGAAAGAAAAAGCGAACAGCGCGCCCACCAGCGCAACCGGAAACGAATGTCCGGCATATTTGAGTTGCCCCAAGAAACGCCCTTTGATACCGACCATCTTCACCATTTCGTGCGCAGGGGTGGAAAACACCGCGTACAGATTGAGCATTCCCAATGCCAGCAGAAAGAATGCCGATACCCAGGCCCCCACGTCGTTCATCCATTCCGGCACACTGCCCTGCTGGAATAGAAAACCGGTGGCAACCGCCACGATACACACTACACAGCCGTGCCCCAGCGAAAACAGAAAACCGCATAAACGCGCCAAGCGGCAGCGACCCGCAGCGGCATTAAAACGCGTCAGCCCGTCGATAGTGGCCAGATGATCCGCATCCATGCCGTGTTTCATGCCCAACACCAAAGCCAGCAAGAACAAAGGATAAACTCCACCGTACAGGGTTTCCATAAACGCTCCGTAAAAAATATCTACTTGCTCAATAAAGCTTATGCCAGCCAACGCAAGCTTGTGGAATTAGCCCCAAAGACACTTCCGTCTGTCTAGAAAAAAACCTTCCACATGGCGGCAGTCTCTCAGCAAATTCTCGGTAATTGTTCGCCCGCCAACCAGTCTACAACTCTCCGACCACCCATCTTGGTAGTCATCTGCACGAAGCCGTGCGCGTCTTCCTGCACTTCACCGATGATAGTGGCCTCGCGCGCCAGCGGATGCGCGCGCATCACCTCCAGCAAACGTGGCGCATCTTCCGCTGCGCAAATCGCGATCAGCTTGCCTTCGTTCGCCACGTACAGCGGATCGAGGCCGAGGAACTCGCACGCGGCTTCGACCGGCTGGTTCACCGCGATGGAGGACTCTTGCAGCATCATGCCCACACCGGACTGTTTGGCGATTTCGTTGAGCGTGGTCGCCAGCCCACCGCGTGTCGGATCACGCAGTACGCGCAGTTGCGCGCCGCTGCCCAGCATCGCGGCAATGAGGCCATGCAAGGCGGCGGTGTCCGACACGATGGGCGCGGAGAAAGTCAGCCCTTCGCGTTGCGACAAAATCGCCATGCCGTGATCGCCGATAGTTCCCGACAGCAAAATCTTGTCGCCCGGCTTTGCCAAATCACCGGAAAGGTTGACGCCCTCGCGCACCACGCCCACCCCGGTAGTGGTGATGAACACGCCGTCGCCCTTGCCCTGCTCCACCACCTTGGTATCGCCCGTCACCACAGGCACGCCCGCCTCGCGCGAAGCCCGCGCCATCGACTCGACAATGCGCTTCAAATCGGCCAGCGGAAAACCTTCTTCGAGGATAAAACCTGCCGACAGGTACAGCGGCTGCGCACCCATCACCGCCACATCGTTGATCGTGCCGTGCACCGACAAACAACCGATGTCACCGCCCGCAAAAAACAGCGGCGACACCACATGACTGTCGGTCGCCATCACCAGCCGCCCATTCGCCTGCGGCAGCAAAGCTCCGTCGTTGCCTTGCGCCAGATATTCATTATCGAAGGCGGCAGCAAACAGCTCGCTGATGAGTTGCGCCATCGCCCGCCCGCCGGAGCCGTGCGACATATCTACGCGACCGTTTTTGAGGTCGAGGGGGCGAGTGTAGTTGGGTTTGATTGTGCTCATAATGCTCTTTCATTTTTTCCGCAAACGCTAAACGCGCAACGGTCTAACTCCCTTCTCCCGCAAGCGGGCGAAGGGCTGGGGATGAGGGATGGTGAGCACCTCACATCGTTCAGCTTCAACTCAACATCCCTCACCCCAACCCCTCCCCCGCCTGCGGGGGAGGGGCTTTCTCAACAACCCTCCGATAAATTTCTTCCATCACAGCCTCTGTCTCTGCCAGCATCTGGTTATTCCAGAATCGCAGCACTTGAATTCCTTGCGCCCGCAGCCAATCATCCCGCCGCTGATCGTAATCAATCGCCTCGCCATGCTGCCCACCATCAAGCTCAACCCCCAACTGTTTTTCGACACAGTAGAAATCAAGGATGTATCGCCCCACCGGATGCTGCCGCCTGAATTTTGCTCCTGCGATACGACGATTACGCAACAACATCCACAGCAACGCTTCCGCATCCGTCATCCGGCCGCGCATTTCGCGTGCGTAGGTGCGGATGTCATCGGGCAGTTTGGCGGGGTGATGCAGCATGTACTTCTCCGATCCTCTCTACTCCCTTCGCCCGCAAGCGGGAGAAGGGTTGGGGATGAGGGGCGGTGAGTACATGAAAGTTAATTCCATCTCACAAACCCTCACCCCTAGCCCCTCTCCCGCTTGCGGGCGAGGGGAACTAAGTCGCCTCCCTGAATCGCCCATAACTGTAATGCGCTGCGCACGCACCTTCGGAAGAAACCATACATGAACCCACTGGGTTCTCCGGCGTGCACACCGTGCCGAAGATCTTGCATTCCTGCGGGCGTTTCTGGCCTCGTAAAATCGCGGCGCATTCGCAGGCTTTGTTATCCGGCACTTCCACGTAATCCACTTTGAATTTCAACTCGGCATCGAAGGCGGCGAACTTGGCACGCAGTTTTAACGCACTGTGCGGCACGCTGCCCAAGCCACGCCACTCGAAACTGTCGCGCAGCTCGAACACTTCTGCCACCAGCGCCTGCGCTTTCAGATTTCCTTCGCGCGTGACGGCGCGGGTGAATTCGTTTTCGACAGCAGCGCGCCCTTCGTTGATCTGGCGCACCAGCATCAAAATCGCCTGCATCACATCCAGCGGTTCAAACCCAGCGATGACCACCGGCTTGTGATAGTCGTCGGCGAATGGTTCATACGGTTTGCTGCCGATCACGGTGGAGACATGCGCAGGGCCGACAAAACCGTCAATCGCCACACCGCCCTCCACCGCTAGAATCGCGTGCATCGCGGCGGGTGTGAGCACGTGGTCGCACAGAATGCTGAAATTTTTGAGCCCCTCGGCGGCAGCCTGTTTGATCGCCACCGCCGTCGGCGGTGTGGTGGTCTCGAAACCGATGGCAAGGAACACCACCTCGCGCTCAGGATTGTCGCGCGCGATTTTCAGCGCGTCCTGCGTCGAGTAAATCATGCGCACATCCGCGCCGCCGGCCTTGGCACGCATCAGCGACAGATTGTCAGAAGCGGGTACGCGCACCGTGTCGGCATAGGTACACAAGATCACGCCCTGCTCACGCGCCAAGCGTATCGCCTGATCCACGCGCCCGATAGGCAGCACGCACACCGGACAACCGGGGCCGTGGATCATGCGCACATTGGGCGGCAACAAATCGACCAGCCCGTAACGCGAAATCGCATGTGTATGCCCGCCGCAAAACTCCATCAAACGATAGGTGCGGTTAGCTGAAATCTCGCGTAGCAATTCGATTGCCTCCTCTCCCGCTTGCGGGAGAGGATTGAGGTGAGGGACACGGGCTTGCCCGTGCGGGCCGGCTTCTCGCGCAATGTTGGCGGCAATATTTTTCGCCAGTTCACCGTCGCGGAATTCGTCGATGTACTTCATGAGTTAAAACCCTTTCACCACAGAGGCACAGAGACACAGAGGGGGCACAGAGGAAAAACAAAACGTGGGTTTGATTTTCTCTGTGTCTCGGTGTCTCTGTGGTGAGATTTGTTTTTCAAAATTTTTCATTGCGCCTCTCCCAACTCGGCGCGCAACTCATCCAAAGCCCCCATCTCAGCGAACAGCGCCAAGGTCTGCTCCGCCTCCTCCTGATCCAGCTTCTGCAAGGCATAGCCGACATGCACGATGACGTATTCGCCGACGGCAGCATCCTCCACCAGCGCCAGCGAAATCTCTTTGCGCACACCGCCCAGATTGACGATAGCGTTGCCCGGAGTCGTCAGCTCTTCGATGCGGGCGGGAATGGCGAGGCACATCGCTTATTTCCTGATTACTGGCAGACCCGCATCCACCCAAGCGGAAGTTCCCCCTGACACGTTGCTGACTTGAGTGAACCCGGCCTTGCGCAATATTTCTACTCCCTGAGCCGAGCGGCGGCCCGAGCGGCAAATGACTGCAACAGGTTTGTTCTTGTATTGTGCAATCTCATTCAAACGCGAGGACAACTGCCCCAAAGGAATAAGCACGGCACCTTTGGCATGCACTTCGGCAAATTCGTCCGGTTCGCGCACATCCAGCAGATACACGCCCCGTGCTTGTGATTCCGCGACCTGTTTCACATCCGCCGATGCTGGAAGCACCTCAGCCTGCACCAGCGATACGCCGACAAAAGCAAACACTGCGACAACTGACAACAATGATTTTTTCATAGTCTTTCCTTTAGTTGATAGATACATGTCAAATACTTCTACGGATGTTTTGCAATGCAAGCCATGCTTGTCCCAAGGCAATACCGCCATCATTGGGCGGCACCTGTTGTGCGGTGAGCACACGCAGGCCGTGTACCGACAAATTATCGGCCAAGACTTGTGACAATACATTGTTGAGGAAACAGCCGCCACCCAGCGCAACTTGTTTGATATTGCTTTGCGTTGCGGCACGCTGTACCCATGCGCTTAATCCCTCTGCAAGCGTGGCATGGAACAGGGCTGCGCCGTAGGCGGAATTTTTGCAGTTGGCAAGTTCGACCAGCAGCGGGCGAAAATCTAACACTGCACCACCCTCTCCCCAGCCCTCTCCCATCAAGGGAGAGGGAGTGAGTGTGTAACCTGCTTGGAGGGACTCGACTCTGCCATGGCTTTCGGCCAGACCTTCCAACAGCATCGCGGCTTGCCCTTCGTGGGACTGGATTTCGCTGACTTTGAGCAATCCGGCGGCGGCATCGAACAGGCGTCCCATGCTGGTGGTCGTGGCGCAATTCAATTTTTTTTGCAGCATCTCGTGTACGGTCACCGTAGCAGGCTGCGCCGGAAAGCGGTGCGCGATTTCTTCGCCGCGATGCAGGTCGAACAATACCGCCGCCGCCATGCGCCACGGTTCGCGCGCGGCGCGGTCGCCGCCGGGCATGCTCAACGGGGCGAGGTGCCCCAAGCGTTCGCAATTCACGCCCTCCACGCGCAACAGCTCGCCG
>JAGVIV010000076.1 GCA_020055845.1 Betaproteobacteria bacterium | reverse complement strand
TCGCGCTCGCCGTGCTCGGCATGGGCTTCGCACTCGAACACGGCGCAGTCGAACACGGCGGCGGCGCATTGTGGGGACTGCTGCTGGTGATCCTCGCCGCCATCATCGGTGTCGCGTTCCGCATCGCGCATCACGCCGAAGTGCTGGCTGTGCGTTTCGGCGAGCCGTATGGCACGCTCATCCTCACACTTGCCGCCGTCTCTGTTGAGGTGGTGATCTTGGTGGTACTGCTGATGGGCGAACCCAACCCCACACTGGCGCGCGACACGGTGTTCTCCGCCATCATGTTCGACATCAACGGCATACTCGGCCTCGCCGCCATCGTCGGCGGAATCAAGCACGGTCAGACTAAATACAACATCTCGTCGGCCAACTCTTTCGTCGCCATGCTGCTAGTCGCCATCGGCATCGGCATGTTCATTCCCGACTTCGTACCGGATGAAAAATGGCAAATCTACTCCGTCTTTTCCATCGGCATCATGGCAGTGATGTATATGGGATTTTTGCGTTTGCAAACGGTGGAACACCGCACTTTCTTCGAGTACTCATCCGAAACGGACGAGGAAGCACATGACGAATCGCACAGCCCGAATTCGCTGCACGTGGGCATCATGCTCGCTGCAATCGTGCTGGTCGGATTGCTTTCCGAGGTATTGTCGGTATTGCTGGATGCTGGCCTCGCCGGTAGCGGCCTGCCCAAATCCATCCCCGCCGTATTGGTCGCGCTAATCTCCGCCAGCCCTGAGATCCTCACCGCGCTCAAAGCCGCTCAGCAAAACCGCATGCAGACCACCGTCAATATCGCGCTCGGCGCATCGCTCGCCACCGTGCTGCTCACCCTGCCGGTGATCGAAGCCATCGCCCTGTTCAACGGCGAGCGCATCGTCATGGCGCTCACGCCGGTGCAGGGCGGCATGCTGCTGCTCACTTTCGTCACGGTGATGAACAATTTGCACGACGGAGAAACCAACGCCATCGAGGGCATCAGCCACTTTGCTTTATTCGCAGCGTTTATCGCGCTGGTGGCAATGGGATTGATCTAGCGGAAAGTAAAAGCTATTTATCCAGATGCACCGGTCGTGCGACGGTGATCAGTGTGAGCGCATGACTGCCGCCGCGAATGTCGGCATGCACCGCTTCCACCACCGGCGGATTGGTCGCTGTTGCGGAATTCCACTGGATAATGAAATTTGCACCCGAACCACCCTGGGCTTCCTTGCGCTCCACAAACAACTCCAGCGTCCCCATGGCGGGAATCAGTGTCGGCTTGGACACATATTCGCTGAGCAGCTTTCCATCGGTACTGTAATAACGCGCCGATGAAATGGTGAGGGGGGTCTTGAGACTGGTGTTGCGTATGCTCACCAGCGCCGATAGCTGTGTCTTCGCGGGCGTTTTGTCATCGCCCATACGATCACCATGCCAAAGATAGGAATAGACCGGCAGATACAATGCCTGCCCGCTGGAAAGCTCCTCCGCCTGAACCGCACCGGCGCAGACCAGCAATAACATCCAACACAAATTCTTCATCATTTACGCCCCTGAATACCGCCAAGCCCGACGGACTATTGGCGTATCTTCCGGTAATGCCGCGTCTTGGTCAATCAGGTCTGCGGACTATGAGGCCATATCCGCGACGCACACTTCAACGCACAAGGCGCCGGGTGAATTCGGTCAGCGCAGTCTGATACTCCACACTCGCGATACCGCTGTTATTGCTATGTTCCCCGCCCTCGAACAGGTGGAGGAACTTGGGCTGCACCGCCTGCTCGTAAAGCTGCTGCCCCATCCACGCTGGAATACGCGTATCCCAGCTGCCATGCAGAATCAGCACGGGGACACGCACACCGGCGATCTTTGCGAGCGAGTCGAAACGCTGATCCAACAACAGGGAAATCGGCAGATAGCCATAATTCATCTCGCCCATGGCCTGCATCGATGTGAAACTGCTCTCCACAATGAGTCCACCCGCATCAGCATGATGCAGCGCCGTCTCCACGGCAATCGCGCCGCCCAGAGAATGTCCATAAATGAATATCTGCGGTGCGGGTACATGCCGCTGCTGCACCAGATAGTCCCAAGCCGCGGCCGCGTCTTCGTAGACTTTTTTCTCCGTGGGTTTGGCGGCACTGCTGTTGCCGAAGCCGCGATAATCCACCAGCAACAGGTTATAGCCCATGCCGTGCAGCCGCGCGGCATGCTCCAGATTGTGGCTGATGTTGCGATAATTGCCATGCAGATAGAGCAGGGTCGGTGCCTTGCTTTGTTCGGAAGGTATCCACCATGCCGACAGTTCGCCGCGCTCGGCAGCGCTGCCCGAAACGATGCGCACTGGCTCGTAGCGCAAGCCAACTCGGTCAGGCGTGCTCTGTATCAGCGCGCTGGGTTCGAATATCTTGTCGCCCTGCACCGCCCAGAAATACGCACAAATTGCCGCGTACACTAGCCCGCAGAACAGCGCCATCAGCACCAGCCGCAAACCGATCTTGCGCGTATTTATCTTCCTTGCCTCATCCATACCCAACACCCTCACTGGCTTTGCCACTCATCACGGTGCAGCATCATAACAACTCTGCGCCACGGACGATGCCGTGTGTGTCAGCGTTTGATGCCGGGCATTCCGCCGATATAGCCCACGATACCCTTCTTGTTTACTTTGGCCGCAAGCTCTTCGCGAATATAGGCCGGTGCATAAACGCTCAAATCATCGGTCGCGCCGGGATGCTGCACGTTGCCCATCAGATAGGCGTGTCCGTTCCAGTCCTCCACCACCTGCAGACCGGTATTCTCTCCGCCAATAGGCGCGGAGAAGATACGGGTAGCCTGCTTTTTGTCCACGCTGTAAGCCCACACGAAGTTATTCAGGTGATTACCGCTGTCCTCGCCGATAAACAGTGTGCGCATCGCTGCGGAATACTTCAAATTATCGGGATTGGCGATACGCTCCGTATCGCACTTATCCCAGGGTGCCTCACGCTGCCAGAACGGTTTGCGCGCACCGGTTACCAAACCATGCAACTCGTACGCCACCCAGTCACTGGCAATCGGATGGCCTTGCGTGTCATCCTGTTTGTCGCCCAGCAGCCCCTCGTACACCGCACCGCAAGCCAGATCTTTGCTATCGCCGTCCAGTGTGATGTGATCGGCCGCACGGTCCTCATTGGCCTTGTCCACCATGCCGCGCTCGATGTAGGACATCGCGATATACAGACGCTTGTCTTCCTGATTGTGCGTCACACCTTCCATCTTGGTGAACTCCGCAGTTGCCCCGAGCAAAGCGGCATAACGGCGGCTTTCCAGAAACGCCGCAGCCAGCTCCATTCCCGGCTTAAGCTTGAGATATTCAAGTTGATTCGGAGCCACGCCAGTGCCGGGATACACATACACCGCAGTGAACTCTTTTCCCAGCGAGGGATTCGCTTTTATCGCGCTGGCTGTCGTCGTTTCAAAGATGTCCGAAAAACGGACACCCTTGCGTATCAAATCCACCACTTCCGCATCGCGCGCATGGCCAAGACGCACCCATTTCAATAGCGCTCTGCCCGCATTGTCACCGGCCTGCTGCAACCACATGGCGGCATACAGTGTCCCCTCAGAAAGATCCGCCGCACGATCGGCAACAAACATAAACATGACCGTGTCGCGCCCATCGTCGCCCATATACACCGTGCGGCGATCCGGCATGACATCACCCAGTTCATTTGCCAAACGACCCATCGCATGGTGTTTGACGATTTTGCTCGTGCCGTCCGCCTGTACCGAAACCTCAATTTTGTAGCCGTAGTCGTAAGCATTCGCACCGCCCTGCTGCGCGGTCTTGTCTAGTGTTCCCAGATACAGATTCATCGCCTGCAACGGCGCGGTCTCGAACTCGCGCGCATTCGGTTCATATTCCTCGCCACCCAGATGCGTTCCCCAAGAGGTCTGAGTCGCAGCGCACGGTGTCCAGATGCCGTTCACCGCCGTCGCATCCACATTCTTCAGATCGACCACACTGAGTCGTCCGCTGTGTTTGTCCTGCATCACCTTGGCAGCATTGATCGCCGCGGGCAGCTGCGCATACATCTGTACAGGAGGCTTGCCCGCGTCGACATTCGGCGCTTCGGTGTGATATTCAAAATGGGTCAGCAGATACGCGTGGTCGCCGTTCATCTGCAACAGCGAGTTGGCATCCGGGGAATAAGAAAAGAACGGGCCCTGCGCCACATTCCCCGCCACATCGCGCGCCGAACGTTGCAGCAACTGTCCGTGCTTATCCACAAGCGCCCCCGCCTGCCAATTCCCGATCTTGTCAGCGGAGCGATACAACACATGATGGGACAACGGAAAGGTTTTCTTGCGCCCGTTCTGATAGGTGACGATGACGCTGGAACGGGTGAACGGGGTTGTACGTTCGACATCGGTGCTGGGCACGGGTGTGGGCGTGAATTCCACCGACTTGACCAGCGGCTCGGCCTGCAAAGTTGCGGCTGCCAGCAACAAGGGAAGCAACAGTAGTTTTTTCATCATCTCTCCTGGAACAGATTCATCAGATCGCCGATGGCCGGGCGATTCTTGGGGACATAGGGGGAAGCCTTGTCATGCAAGGGATTCGGCAGATTATCGCGGCTGCGCGCGGACAGCGGCGGCACGCTCCAATTGCGCTCGATAAACTTCAGGACAGAAGCATGATCGTAATACGTGTGATCGACATAACCTTTCTTCGCATGCGGAGAGATCACGAGCAAAGGGATGCGCGGGCCGTCGCCGAAGAAATCGATGAACTGCACATAACCGGAATCGTAATAACCACCGCTCTCGTCGAAGGTCACAATGATTGCCGTCTTGTTCCATAAGGCGGGATTATGTTTGACCTTATCCACAACGCTACGCAACAGCTCGTCGAAACCCGTTTCCATCGCGTAACCCGGATGCCCGGAGATGCTGTCGTAAGGCGCAATGATAGACACGGCGGGGAAGTCCGTCTCGGCCTGTTGCGCGTCCACATAGAACTGCTGCAAATCGTGCAGCTTGGACTTGTCTGTTCCCAGCATGGCAGCAGAAAAGTACAAATGCGTATCGCACATCGCGCAATATTCTTTGTCCACATTTTTGCCGTCATTGCGCCCGCCCGTATACCAGCGCCACGAGACACCTTTGGCCGTCAAAGCATCACCTATCGTGGGGATGCTTTGTGGCGGCAGGATCAGCTTGTCATCCCCCAGGGCCAGCGCCTCGCCATTCGGGGAAAATGCCGGCTCCATATTATTCAGCAGATAATAGGTGTCCGCCGCGCAATTGCCGTCGCGAAACGCGTGATACGGCAGTTTTTTCAAAAAATCTGTGATGCCTTTTACGCCCGGATTTTTTAGGTCGGAACAGTTCACATAGGTGCCGCCCTGATAACCGTCCTCGGTATACCAGTTGTTCGTGCCCGGCTGCGCATCTGGATTCTCGATGAACTTGGCCGGCGGCACTGCATTCTTTCCGTCGCGGGTAAAGTAAGCGACATCGGCCGTGGTCAGCGCCAGATAGTTCGCGGTCGTCCCCCCCATGACGGACTGATGATAATTATCGGCAATCGCATATTCATCGGCGAGCTGGCGAATATAGGGAGCGTCGCCTGTCGCCATATTGTAGAAACCCATGGAGACCGCGCCCTGAAATGTACGGTAATTGGCCAACGGCAATTTGCCGTTGCTTGGGCCCACTCCGACCGTTTCCGCCGTCCACACGAACAAATCATTCTTGCCACCGTCCACCTGCTGCCACATCTGATAGAAGCGATGGATGGGGTCGCCGGTGTGCGTGCCGTAACTCACATACTTGGTGATCTGGAACGGGCCGTTCGGCATATCCGCCGGAAAGCGCGCATCGGGAACATCCTTGCGCTGACCGAACGCACCCCATGCATAAGGTTGCGGCAGCGTGCCGTATGCGCCGTCAATGTTGGGCGTAGGGGTGTACTCCCCTTTGCTCTGCGCCTGACGCTGCATTGCCAGACTGAAATTCTTTCCCGGCGAACCGTCTTCCTTCACGATGCCGCGCGACAGCAGATTTGAAATCGTTTGGCCTTTTTTGGGGCGATAGGTGGCGAACATATTATCGAACGAGCGGTTCTCGCCCACGATCACGATAACGTGCTCTATCGGCGTGAGTGTCTGCGGCGGAGTCGCCGCAAATACCGGCAACGACACCGCGCACGACAGCAATCCCAACTTGATACGATGATTCATTTCGCCCCCGTAACTCTTTTAACGTGCGCCCAACACCGTCAACGAGATCAGCTTCATCTGGTTGTGAACCTCTTCGACCTTGGTATTGAAATAGTTGAAGAACATCATGGCGTACAAGGCGATGAAGATACCAAAACCCGTCGCATACAGTGCCGTACCGATACCCCTGCTCACGGCGGCGGGATCGGCAGCGGCATTACCCGATGCCAGACTGTGGAAAGCGTCGATGATACCCAGGATCGTGCCGAGCAGAC
>JAGVIV010000114.1 GCA_020055845.1 Betaproteobacteria bacterium | reverse complement strand
CCTGACGGAACAATGGATAACAAGGTTTGATGTCATCAGCTTGTTGCATTTTTATCTCCTTAGCCGCACTGCTAATTTGCAGATGCAGGCACAGATTGATGATTGGGCGGCGTTGCCACCGCCCCGTATTTATTACGCTGCTTTCTTTTCCGCTTCCGGTTCTGCCTTCTTCAACCACGGTGCCTGCATCTTGCCCCAGCACGGATTGTTCAAAGTCATGTCCATATCGCGGGCAAAGATGGCAAAGCCGTCATAGCCGTGATACGGGCCGGAGTAGTCCCAGGAGTGCATCTGGCGGAAAGGAACGCCCATCTTTTGGAAGATGAACTTTTCTTTAATGCCGGAGCCGACCAGGTCAGGCTTGACGCGCTTAACGAACTCTTCGAATTCGAAGCCGGTGATGTCGTCATACAACAAGGTGGCATTGCCCATATCCTTGATGGTGCGATCATAGTCGTCGCCGTGACCGAACTCGTATCCGGTACCAACCACTTCCATACCCAGATCTTCATACGCACCGATGACGTGACGCGGACGCAGACCACCCACGTACAGCATGACGCGCTTGCCTTGCAGACGCGGCTTGTACTTATCGATCACGGCTTGCATCAGCGGCTGGTACTTGGCGATAACGCGCTCGGCACCTTCTTTAATCTTGTCGTCGAATAATGCGGCGATGGCACGCAGCGATTCGGCAACTTTGGTCGGGCCGAAGAAGTTGTATTCCATCCAGGGGATGCGGTACTTCTCTTCCATGTGGCGCGCGATATAGTTCATCGAACGGTAGCAGTGGATCAGGTTCACTTTGACGTAAGGTGTCTTTTCCATCTCCGCGATGGTGCCGTCGCCGGACCATTGCGCAACCACGCGCAGCCCCATTTCTTCCAGCAGGATGCGCGAGGACCATGCATCGCCGCCGATGTTGTAGTCGCCGATCACAGCCACATCGTAAGGTGTGCTTTCGTATGTCTTACCTTCGCGGCGCGGCAGTACCCAATCGCGAATCGCGTCGTTGGCGATGTGGTGACCGAGCGATTGCGACACGCCACGAAAACCTTCGCAGCGCACCGGCACAACCGGCTTGTTGATTTCTGCCGCTGTTTTCTTCGCAACTGCTTCGATGTCGTCACCGATCAGACCGATCGGGCACTCGGATTGAATCGAGATACCTTTGTTCAAAGGGAACAAACCTTCGATTTCGAGCATGACTTTGGCGAGCTTTTTGTCGCCGCCGAACACGATGTCTTTTTCCTGAAAGTCGGAAGTGAAGTTCATCGTGCCGAATGTATTTACCCCGGTGGTGCCGACGTAGTAGTTACGGCGACCTGCGCGGGAGTATTGACCACAGCCGACCGGGCCGTGGGAAATATGGATCATATCCTTGATCGGCCCCCACACCACGCCCTTGGAACCGGCGTAAGCGCAGCCGCGAATCGTCATCACACCCGGCAATGATTTGCGGTTGGAAGTGATGCACTTCTTGGACTGTTCGATGGATTTATCGTTAACCGCAAGATGCTTCTCGCGATCTTTTCTGGCTTTCTCTGGATAAACCTCAAGCACTTCTTGAATCAGCGCTTCGGTTTCTTCGCGTGTTAATGCAGACATTTCATTCTCCTTTAATGACCCACCAATATGTGGAGTCTGTCAGGGTTGGAACGTGACCGAACGTTGATCCGGCACGCACGGCAAATTCGTAAAGCCTATATTTGCCACAGAGATCACAGAGGACACAGAGAAAGACACAAACCACCTCTGCTCACATCTTTCCCGCCCGTCTTCTCTGTGCTCTCTGTGTCCTCTGTGGCTAATTGCTTTTCAAACTCAAGCAGCAACTGGCACTTCGGCGGCTTTCTTGCCGATGATGGATGCGTCTTCCACTTCCATGATGCCGAATTCCATTAACAGGGCTTCCAGCTCGTCCATGGTGATTGGAGTCGGGATAACAAACTTCTTGTTTTCCACGATCTTCTTCGCCAGTTGACGATACTCGTCAGCCTGTTTGTGTGTTGGGTCGTATTCGATCACAGTCATACGGCGAATTTCAGCGTGCTGAACAGCGTTGGCGCGAGGAATGAAGTGAATCATTTGCGTGCCGAGCATGCGAGCCAGCGCCTCGATCAACTCATCTTCACGGTCGGTTTGACGGCTGTTGCAGATCAGGCCAGCCAAACGCACGCTGCCGGAATTCGCATACTTCACGATACCCTTGGCAATGTTGTTAGCCGCGTACATCGCCATCATTTCACCGGAGCAAACGATGTAGATTTCTTGCGCTTTGTTTTCGCGAATTGGCATCGCAAAACCGCCGCAAACCACGTCACCCAACACGTCGTAGAACACAAAGTCGAGTTCGTCGTCGTATGCGCCTTCTTCTTCGAGGAAGTTGATGGCAGTGATAACACCGCGACCAGCGCAACCAACGCCTGGCTCTGGACCACCGGACTCAACGCACTTGATGCCGCCGTAACCTACGGACAGAACGTCTTCCAGTTCCAGGTCCTCAACAGAACCTGCTTCAGCAGCCAGTTCCATCACGGAGTTTTGTGCCTTCGAGTGCAAAATCAAACGTGTTGAGTCAGCCTTCGGATCGCAGCCAACGATCATTACTTTTTTGCCGGATTCAGCAAGAGCAGCTACCAGGTTTTGGGTGGTAGTCGATTTACCGATACCGCCTTTACCGTAAATTGCGCATTGACGCAGAGCCATGTTAGTCTCCCAAGAGTTTCAGAATTAATGATGCGATTAAAAAAATACTGTTGCTGCCCCCCTACCATCGCAAGCTCCGTGCCACCCTCCAAATAAATAGCCAATTGCTTGAAATGCCAACAAAAAATAATTCAGCACAAAACGCATTGGCAGCTTTGGAACACAACAAAGCAATGGGCTTTGTAGGAGTGGCGACAAGCCCGACACCTGTTTTGCCGCGCACCGCGCGCCTGCCGATCAACCGCTGTAATCTGCCCGCAACTATTCTTGGCGGCCTCACCTTCCAACGCGCCCCCGTCGCACTTGAACTCGACGGCGTCGCCCAATTTCATCACGGATTTTTTTCGCTGCTGGATAGGCTCGACGATGCGCAGGAGCGCGCGCATGCTTTCAGCATGCACATGAACGCCGCGTTCTATCTGGATGAGCCGGAGCAAGCGGGTTACTCCCCGCAAACAACAAACAGTCGTCAGAAAGCCGATTACTTGCGCATGATGCGCGGCTGGGGATTTGAT
>JAGVIV010000006.1 GCA_020055845.1 Betaproteobacteria bacterium | reverse complement strand
TGCACTGGCATTGAGGTTTTGAATCACGCCGCTGGTGTTGTTAAGGTTTTGTGTGTCGAGGGTGATGCCGTTGGCGGCTTCCAGAGTGCCGCCGGTGTTGTTGAACAAGCCGATGTCGCTGAGGCTCAAGCTGTCCGCGCCGATGTAGCCCGCCAAGCTGTTGTCAAAATAACTCAGGCTGTTGAGCAAGGCGCGTTTTTGCGCACTCATTGCGCCGCCGCGATTGCTGATGCTTCCGGCATTGAGTTTAAGCTCGCCATTACCGGCGATGTTGCCCGCGTTGTTGCTCAGCGCCGCGCGTGTGTCGAGCGTGAGCACGCCCTGCCCGGCATGGGCGATCTGCCCGTTGTCGTTGTTGACACTGCCCGATGCCAGAGTGAAGTTGTCGCTGTTGATCTGTATGCTGCCGTGTGTGTTGTCTAGTGTGTTGCCGATGTTAAACACGGTCAGTGCGTTGCTACCGCTTTGCGTGATGCTGCCGCTTTGGTTATTCAGGTCGGCGGCGTTGATGCTCATTTGGCTTGCGCTGATGTTGCCGCCGGTGTTGCTGAATGTCGTGCCTGCCGTGCTGTCGAGAAGCGTGCCTGCGCGCAGTGTACCGTTGCTGTTGTTGAGGGTGCGCAATGTGCTGAGACTGAGTATGTCTTGCGCGATGATGCTGGCGCTGTTGATGAGGTCGCCCGCGCTCAGGCTGAGATTGCCGTTGCCACCGATGACTCCGCCGGAGGTGTTGCTGAGCTGGCCGGTACTGCTGAGGGTAAATCCGTCAACACTGAGCGAAACGATGCGGCCCGCGTTGTTGTCCAGACTAGCCGCGCTCACGTTGAGTGCTTTGCCGCTCTGAATATTTCCCTGTGTGTTGTTGAGCGCGCCACTGAGCGCTACATCAATTCGTCCGTTGGCGGAGAGATTGCCGCCTTGATTGGCTAAGCTAGCTGCGCGGAATGTTATCTGCCCGTTGCTGGCGATGTTGCCGCCGGTGTTGTCTGCCGCGCCCAGGCTGCTGATGTGTGTGTTCGCCGTGCCAGCTTGAATGAGCTTGCCGCTGCGGTTGCTGAGGCTGGCTGCATCAATACTCAGTTGTCCGTTTGTGCCGAGGGTGCCTGCGTTATTGCTCAATGCGCCGGTGCGGACGTTGAGTATGCCTTGCCCGGTGTGGGTGATGCTGCCGTTGTCGTTGATGAGAGTTTGCGGGCTGAGGCTGAGGTCGACGCTGTTGGTTTGTATGTTGCCGCTCGTGTTGTCGAGCAGATTGCTCACGGCCAGCGTGGTGGCGTTGCTGCCGCTTTGCACGATGTTGCCCGCGCGGTTGTTGAGATCGGTGGCGGCGATGCTGAGTTGGGCGGCGTTGATGTTGCCGCCGGCATTGTTGAGGGTGCCGGTGCCGAGAGTGAGTTGTCCTGCCCCGAGGTGGCTGATCTGCCCTTGGGTGTTGTTCAGGCTGCCGAGTTGCAGGCTGAGTTTTAGTCCGTTGCTGATGAGTGTGCCGCCGCTGTTGTCTGCACTCCCGGTGCTGGTGATGAGGGTATCGGCGACACCGGCTTGACTGATGCTGCCACTGCGGTTGCTGAGGCTGTGTGTATGCAGGATGAGCTGGCCGTTGGTGGCGATGTTGCCCGCGTTGTTGCTCAACGCGCCGGTGCTGATATTGAGTGTGCCCTGCCCGGCGTGGGAGATGTTGCCGTTGTCGTTGATGAGTTGTTGCGGGCTGAGGCTGAGGTCGGCGCTGTTGGTTTGTATGCTGCCGCCGGTGTTGTCGAGTACACGGGTGACAGCAAGGGTGGTGGCGTTGCTGCCGCTCTGCGCGAGCTTCCCGCCACGGTTGCTGAGGTCTGCGGCGCTGATATTGATTTGTGCCGCGCTGATGTCGCCCACATCATTGCGCAGGAGTGCGCCGCTGGTGAGGGTGAGTGTGCCGTCGCTGTGCAAATGTCCACGGCTGTTGTCGAGGTTGTCGCTTGCTGTGAGACTGATATTTCTGCCCGCGCGGGTGTGGCTGTCGCTCAGGCTCAGATTAGCGGCTACCAGTGTGATGTCGGTGCCCGCGAGATTTTGTCCATGAGCAGCGAGTTGGCCTGTGCTGGTGAGGATGAGGTTGCCCGCGTGATGCGGGTTGCCTGCTGCATCGATGCCTGCGCCCAGTGTGCCGGTTGAATCGATGCTGGCGGAGCGGATGCTGAGGTCGCTGTGTGCGCTGAGTGTGCCGCTGTTGTTTAACGCGCCGCTGCTGAGCAATTGCACGCTGTGTTGCCCGTACAGTGTGCCACTGTTGTTGATGTCTTCGCCGCTGTTGATGCGCAGTTCGCCGCTGGCATTGGTGTTGCCGCCCAGGGTGATGCGGCCTTGGTTGTCGAGGCTGAAGTCTCCGGCTTGTGCGGCTAAGGTGCCCCGGCTATTTACACCGACACCGGCTTCGGTGCCGATGAGTTTGATCTTGTTGGCGTACATGCCGCCCAGCAGGGCAACGTCGATGCCGACGGTGGGTTTGTTGCTGTCACCCTGAATAACGGTAACGCCCAAGTCGGCGTAATTGACCTGATTCGCACCGGTGATGGCGTTGAGGTTGTTGGCCCACAGCTGCCCGTTCACTTGCAGGCTGCGCGAGATGAGGTCGAGTTGGTCGAGGTTACTGCCGTTGAGTCCGCCCGTGCCGATCTGGATCTGTCCACCACTGACGCGGAAAGCATCGAGACTGCCGCTGTTGCCAAGCACGGGGATGCCGGTGGTCAATACGCCGCGGCTGGTATTGATGAAGCCGCAGCCGTCACAGTTGATGCCGTTGGGGTTGGCGATGATGACTTCGGCACGTTGTCCGGCCACTTCTGTGTAGCCGCGCAACTGGCTGGCTCCCGCACCGGTGACTTCGTTGAGGATGATGCGCGCGCTGCCTGTGTTCAGGTAGGGGTTGCCGCCTATATATCCGCCTTGCTGGGTTTGTATGTCGCGCTGGCTGTTATTGAGGATGGCTCCGTTGGCATCGACGTTAAATTGATTGTATTTGTTGTGTGATACGCCAGCGCTGTTGGGGGTGGCAATCTGTACCAAAGGCAGACCGTTGGCGGTGTTGTCCACAACCGGACGGTTATTCGTGGCGGCACCGGAGTCAGCGACGATGGCGGCGTGCAGCAAGACGGGTTGCAGTCCGAATAGACAGAGTGCGATGAATGCCAGCGGGCGCATGCCGAACAAGTTGATGAGTCTTGGCACGGCGGGTGTGGCGCTGCCGCTCTGCTGTGCCTTGCCCCGGCTTGCGATGGTCTCCGCAACCGCCATCATCAGCCCGCGTGTTTGGTTGAAAATAATGCGGTAAAGATTTTTGTTCATCTTAGTTCACCCTTCGTTTTAACCCGCTGCGACATCAAATTTGTTCTTACAAAAAAACACTGCTCCCTTGTGGGAGTGGCTTTAGCCGCGAATTCCCCGCGTGATTCGTTTTTCATTTTCTAAAACTGGTACGTCAAGCTGAATCCGGCGGCAGGTTCTGCGCTGGGATATTGTTTGGGTTTGTAGAGCGGCCAGCCGCTGAACAGGTCGTAATACATGCCTTTGAATAGACTGCCGCGCGCTCCGATGGCGACCCCCACAAGGTGGTCGCCTACAAGGTTGGGAACGTTGTTTCCATAGACCATGCCCATGTCCAATCCGATGTAGGCCGCATGGCCGCTTTCCGCGAGGGGCGTTTCAAATTCGTTGCGGATGAACCAACCTCGCTCTGCTGCCAGACTGGTCTCGCCGTCGAAGCCGCGTACCGTCCAGCGATTACCCATGGAAATATATTCGGTTGCGTACAACGATGATTGCGAGCTCTGTGCGCGCAGGGTGTGCAGGTATTTGTATGGCCGTCCAGCGAGCTTGAAAGGGATGCTGAGTGAGAGGTCTAACACGCTCATCTCGTAAAAGAATGTCGGGTCAGTCTCTAAACGATTTTCCAAATCCGCCTGTGCACCGAACCAATGCACACCGGCACGCTGGGCTGCGGTGATTTCAAATTGAGCGGCACCGATGTTGTGTTTGTGTGTGAGCGAGATCTCGGCCAAAGTGTTGTTGCGTTTTTGTACGTCAATCTCGGTGTCGTCAATGAAGGAGCTGTTCCAGCGTTTTGCGGTGCGCGCTTGGATGCTGGTTTTGCTGTATTGGTCGCGGTGCAGCAGATAGGCCATTTTCAGCTCCAAGTTGTTGGAGTCTCCGCTGGACACGAAGGTCTGATAGGTTCCGGCGATGCGCTGGTGATATTGATAGTTGCTGCCCGCGAGGGTGAATGTCCAATTGCCGTATGGCATGGAGTAATAGGCGTTGTTGCCGCGCGTGCCGCGATTGCCCCCGCGATTTCCGGCATCGTTGTTGATCCCCATGTTGAACAGGTCGTTTATGCCGAACAGCTTGTCGACGGCGAGGTTGAGGCTGGCTTGGTATTTGCCGGTGCCGCTGGCTCCCGAATCGTCCAGTGTGGCGGTCCATTTCCATGCTCTGTTTTGTTTAACATTCACCACGACATCGCTTTCTCCCGCGCGTGCTGCCGGAATAATTTGCATGTCCACGTCCTGACTCGGCACACGTTTCATCTGCTCCAGTCCCTGCTCCAGGTCGCGCAGGTTGAGCACGTCCCCTGCGCGTGCGGGAGAGGCGGTTTTCCACGATGCGCCGCTATCTTCCGGCGCGAAGCGAATGTCGTGGATCAAGCCGGGGATCAGGCTAATTTTGAGTGTGCCGCTCGATAAGTTTTGTTCGGGAATGGCCACACGGGTGGTGGTGTAACCTTTGTCGAAAATAAGTGTCGTCAGTTCTTTCAGGATTAAATTTAATTCATCACGTCCGATGCATTCTCCGGTGTGTTTTTCCAGTGCTGCATGGACAAAATAAAATCGATCCTGCGGCAATGTGCTGACACCTGCGGCACGGACATGCTCCGGCAGATTTTCCGGGACTTCGATTTCTATTTTCTCGATGTTAAAACAGCGCTTTTCCGGCAGTGCTTCCGGCATAACAGGAGATTCAGGCGTGTGCTCCGATGATAATGCGATGTCCAGTTTTAGCAGCCTAGAAGCCGGTTCATCTTGCGGTATGCTCGTGACCGGTACTTTGATGCGCCCCTGCCGGGTTGGCGCAGGTCGCTTTACGAGAGGAGAAATTTTCTCCACAGACGGCGCGGCGTGTTCGTATTTCTTCTGAATATTCTTTGGTCGTGCTGCGGGCTTAAGTACATTGATTGCTGTCATAACCAGCAAACCAAACGCTGCGATTCCCAATGCCAGCAATCCGTAATAGCGGCTCGCCATTTTTATCTCGCACCGGAATCAAAATGGCGCGTGTGTTTTGCGGCGCGTAAGCAAGTCATGCGGCGCGCGCCAGACGGCTTGTGCTCAGCAAAGAATGTGGAACTTGAAGAACGGGAGTGTGTGTATTCCTGCAGTTTCATAGCCGCCTTGTTTGCATATTTTTTTGCCTAACTTACAAGGGCAATTGCAACAAGGTCGAGAGCTGATGAAGACAGATGACCTGGCGACCCCGCTGACTATCGACTTGCGTCGAACAAGATATGAATCCCTTAGCCCGGAAGTTTTGCGTCCCCGCCTTTCAACGGGTTTGCCCTTACAAGTATCAATAATTGAACTAATACTTTCTGTACCACAATTGCGGGCGGTGTTTTTAAGACCACCCGCAAAATCAAAGCGGAGCGAATATAGCCCAAACGACGACTCTGCCCTATAGGCCAGATGACCTATACCCATCACGTCTGAAACTATGTATCTAGATAATAAATAGCCTTTTTACGGGAATGGTTAAAACTGATTTTGCGCGTTAGCGATGGACTTTTCAGAATATAAATTCGAGCGAAAAAATTCCTTGCTGCAGGGGCGCTGCATCTTGTCGAGTTTATATAAACAGGGGCGTTACAGGGAATTGGCGAAAGCCATTCAGATTTGCTGCTAATACGTTTTGGCGGAGGCTGTGAGATTCGAACTCACGGAACATTTCTGTTCGGCAGTTTTCAAGACTGCTGGTTTAAACCACTCACCCAAACCTCCATATTTTTCACTTCGCATCAGGGCGGCAGTTTTGGCTACGACATAACCTAAAAGTTAGTCTGCGCCGCAACAGGCTTGATACCGCCTGTTGTCAAGACTGCTGGTTAAACCACTCACCCAAACCTCCGTGTGACATTCAGACCAGGTGCATATCGCTGAATGGCGCGCATCATACCCGAAGTCGCCCCTGCCGAGATAGCCTGCGGAAATATTTTCTTCACCAAAATTGCAACTTTTGTCCCGCTTCTGTAATCTTACGCCCGCTGCTGAAAAGGCATCAAGTAACTGGTCGCCCTTTCGTTAAACGTCATCTCTTGGAGAAAACACTATGCAATTCCCAACCCTTACCCAAACCAGCGTCATCGGGCTGGAACAAAATAAAGTCCTGCGCAATACCTACATGATGCTGGCACTGACCATGATCCCCACAATCATCGGTGCATTCATGGGGCTGGCGACTAATTTTTCATTCATGGCACAGCATCCGATCATGGCTCCCTTGCTGATGTTTGCGGTAATGATGGGCATGTTGTTCGCCGTCTCCGCACTGCGCAATAGCGTATGGGGCATTGTCATGCTGCTCGGTTTCACCTTCGTCGCAGGCTTTTTCCTGGGGCCTATCCTGCAACACGCTTTGCACTTGAGAAACGGCGCGCAACTGGTGGGCATGGCAGCGGGCGGCACGGGCATCATCTTTTTCACCTTGGCAACCATCGCCACCGTGACTAAAAAAGACTTCAGCTTCATGGGTAAATTCCTGTTCATCGGCGTGGTCTTGCTGGTCATCGCCTCGCTGGCAAACATTTTCTTCCAGGTTCCCGCGCTGTCGCTGACCATCTCGGCCATCGCCGTGCTGATCTTCTCGGCTTACATCCTGTTCGACATCAGCCAGATCATTCACGGCGGCGAAACGAACTATGTGATGGCAACCATGACGCTGTATCTGGACATCTACAACATCTTCGTCAATCTGCTGAGTCTGCTCATGGCATTCGCGGGCGAGAAGGACTAAGGCCTCGCACAAGCAGCATACAAAGGCGGCGCAAGCCGCCTTTTTCTTGCGGCAACAACAAACACATTGGAACAAAAATGAACTTGAATGATTTTCTGCAACGCCTGAACGACGCGCCCGACAGCATCACCTTCAACGACACCATCGCGCTCATCGAAGCACTGTATATTTTCACCCCAGCCGCCTTCAAGAACGGTGATATGAACAACGAGGCAGGACAGAACAACGGCTCGTGCAAACTCTTTGCTTTCGCCCGATTGCACAACTTGTCACAACAACAAACCCTGCATTGCTTCGGTGACTATTACCGTGCAGATGTGCTCGCGCACCCGCACGGCATCGATCATCAGAACATCAGGAACTTTATGAAGACAGGATGGGAAGGAATCGGGTTTGAGGGCGAGGCGCTGAAACTGAAAAAATCGTAAGGCGAGAGCCCGACATTCAGTAGGGTTGCGTGCTCCAGCTTCACGCGCAATGCCTGCCCCCCGCAAATGATAATTCGTGTTTACCACACGATCTCATACCCGCTGCTACGCCCGCCTTTGCTGTCGGCTTGCAGGCAGCCCTTATCCACCATGTCGGCCAATTCGCGGTAGGCGGTCGCGCGGCTGGCCTTGGTGAGGCTCACGTACTTGCGCGTGTTGATGCCGCCCTCGAAGCCGTCCGGCCCTGCATCAAGCAGACGGTTGAGCGCTTTGCGCTGGCGTTCGTTAAGGTGGGTGGTCTGGTGGCGTAGCCAGAAACGCGCTTTGCCCATCGTGTGGGTGACGGTCTGTTCCGCCGCCGTGGCCGCCGCTGCAACTTGCGCGAGAAACCACGCAAGCCATTCCGTCACGTCGAGTCCGCCGCGCTGCGTTTGTTCCAACATGCGGTAGTAAGCATCCCGCTCGCGCAGTATCTGCGCCGACAGGCTGAACAGACGCATGGTCATGCCTTCATCCTGCGACAGCGCCATGTCGGTGAGGGCCCGCGCCAACCGCCCGTTGCCGTCTTCATAGGGATGCAGGGTAACGAACCAGAGATGCGCCAGCCCGGCGCGGACGAGACCATCCACGTTGCCGGATGCGCTGTTGAACCAGAGCAAGAAATGTTCGAGTTGCGCCGCCAGCTCAGCGCGCGGCGGCGCGAGAAAATGCAAGCGCTCCCGGCCTATACCGCCCGAGATGACTTGCATGGGTTCATCGCCGCGCAACATGCCGATGCGGATGGCGTTCAGGCCGGAATAGCCAGTGGGGAACAGCGCAGCCTGCCAAGCGGATAGCCGCTCCGCCGTCAGGGGCTGCGAATGGTTGCGCGTCGCATCGAGCAGCACTTCAATCAAACCGTCCACGGCGCGCGGCGGTTTCGGCAAGCCTGCAGTCTGCAAGCCCAAGCGACGCGCCACGGAAGAGCGCACGGAGGCTGGGTCTAGCGTCTCGCCTTCAATCGCACTAGTGGTAAGGCCGTCCTCGGCAAGGATCACCGCCATCGCCTCCCGCGTCAGTCCGGTATCGAGCAGGCGCGCAGCACCCAATACTTTGCCCTGTGCCAGCCGCGCGGCGGACAACGACGGCGCAAGGCGCGCTTCGTCCCAAGTCAGGCCGGGCCAGCCGGGGTGCTGCCATATCCAAGTTTGAGTCATTTACAGGTCATAATCGCTTCATAATGTGAAGCGATTATGAAGACTAATCGCTTCACACGCAAGCGTCGGCTTTCTGTTGCAACGCTTAACGATGGCTACGCGGACGTTTTGACGAACAGCGCGATGGATTCGACGTGCGAGGTATGCGGGAACATGTTCATCACCCCCGCAGCTTTAAGCTCGTAACCCTTCTCATGCACCAGCACATCCGCATCGCGCGCCAGCGTGGCAGGATTGCAACTCACATAGACGATGCTCTGCGGTGCAGTTTCCGGCGTAATGGCGCGCACCAGCTCTAAGCCGCCGTCGCGCGGCGGGTCGATTAGCCATTTGTCGAAATGACCCAGCTTTGCCAGCGCGTCTTCGCTCATCTCGAACAGATTCATTTCACGGAACGCTACCCTCTCCCTCTCCCCCTGCCCCTCTCCCGCAAGCGGGCGAGGGGAGTTTAAGTTGTTATAGGCGGCATTTTCTCCGGCGCGTTTCACCAACGCGGCACTGCCTTCGATGCCCAGCACTTGCGCGCCGCTACGCGCGATAGGCAGCGTGAAGTTGCCCAGACCGCAGAAGAAATCGGCGATGCGTTCATTGGCCTGAGGATTGAGCAAACGCAGTGCGCGACTCACCATGAGCCGGTTCATCGTGCTGTTCACTTGCGTAAATTCGGTCGGTGCATACGGCATGGTGACGCCGAACTCCGGCATGCTGTAAGCGAGCGCGGGCGCATCCAGCGGGTAGAACGGCTTCACCGTTTCCGGCCCTTTGGT
>JAGVIV010000319.1 GCA_020055845.1 Betaproteobacteria bacterium | reverse complement strand
TCAATGCCCAGCGGCTTGGCGCGGGTTTTCAGCAACTCGATGGTTTGCGGGAAGCACTCGTGCGATACAAAGAAAGTGTTCTTGCCTTGCTCCACCGTTTCGCGCGAACGCAGTCCGTGCAGCATGGTCATCGCTTCCGCTGCGGCAGTCGCTTCGTCCAGCAGCGAAGCATTGGCGATTTCCATGCCCGTCAAATCGACGATCATGGTTTGGAAGTTCAGCAGCGCTTCCAGACGGCCCTGCGCGATCTCCGCTTGATACGGCGTGTAAGCCGTGTACCAACCCGGATTTTCCAGAATATTGCGCTGAATAACCGGCGGCAGTACGGTGTCGTAATAGCCCAAGCCGATATAGGATTTGTAAAGCCGGTTCTTCGCCGCAATGCCGCGCAAGTGTTGCAAGAATGCATGCTCGCTCATGCCTTCCGGCAGATTCAGCGGCTTCTTCAAACGGATAGCGGCGGGAACGGTTTGGTCGATCAGCGCGTCCAGCGAAGGTGCGTTGATTTTGTTCAGCATGGCCTGAACGTCTTGTGCGTTCGAGCCGTTATGGCGAGTGACGAATTGATCTGACATAGGAGTGAGGGATTAGGATCTGGGATTTAGGAATTAGGATTGAGCAAGGGGGAGGACTCGGAATTGGTTTTACTAAATCCCAATTCCTAAGTCCTCAATCCTGCTTTTAATGTGCTTCGCTATCAACAACAGCTTGATACGCAGTCGCGTCCAGCAGTGCAGCGACATCCGCTGCATTGTCCGGCTTCATCTTGAAAATCCATGCGTCGTAAGGATCGCTGTTGATCTGCTCAGGCGCTCCATCCAAATCGCTGTTGGCGGCAACGACTTCGCCGGACACAGGGGCGTACACGTCGGCAGCAGCTTTAACGGATTCCACTACGGCGCACTCTTCTTTGGCTTTCAGTTTGCGGCCAGCAGCAGGTGCTTCGACGAATACCATGTCGCCCAGCAGCTCTTGTGCGTGTTGCGTGATGCCGACAGTGATAGTGCCGTCAGCTTCGGTTTTGACCCATTCGTGGGAGGCGGTGTATTTCAGGTTGGATGGATTGCTCATGGTTTTGTCCTTAAGAAAAATTAAAGTAAGCCTTTGCCGTTGCGGGCGAATGGGTATTTAACAACTTGTGCTGCCAACATCTTATCGCGGATCGCAACCTGCACGCTGTCGCCGATCTGTACACCGTTCGGCACGCGAGCCAGCGCGATGGATTTTTCCAATGTGGGCGAGAAGCTGCCGCTGGTGATTTCGCCTTCGCCGTGGGTGGTTTGCACTTTTTGGTGGCCGCGCAACACTCCGCGATCCAACAGCACGAGGCCGACCAGTTTGCGTGTGGGCGGGTGTGCCAGCAGTGCCGCTTTGCCGATGAAATCGCGCTCGCTCTTTAAGTCCACGGTCCATGCCATACCGGCTTCCAGCGGGTTGATGCTCTCGTCCATGTCTTGTCCGTAGAGGTTCATGCCCGCTTCCAGACGCAAAGTGTCGCGCGCGCCGAGGCCGATGGGCTTCACGCCTGCCTTGTTCAGGTCGTACCAGAATGCTTCCACTTTTTCTTTCGGCAGCATTACTTCAAAGCCGTCTTCACCGGTGTAGCCGGTGCGTGCCACGTAATATTCGCCGCAGTCGGCCGCCTGGAAATTCACCAGACCTTCGGTTGCTGCCTTGGTCTGCGGCAGCACTTGCCATACCTTGGCGCGAGCGTTGGGGCCTTGAATGGCGACCATCGCCAGATCGTCGCGCGAAGTAATGGTGAGCTTCGGTGCGTGTACCGCAGCCTGCTGCTTCATCCAGGCAATGTCTTTGTCCGCCGTGCCCGCGTTCACCACGATGCGGAACCACTGCTCGGTCATGAAGTAGATGATCAGGTCGTCAATGACGCCGCCTTCAGGACGCAGCATGGCGGAATAAAGCGCCTTGCCGGGCAGAGTGATTTTGTCGGCATTGTTCGCCAGCAGGTAGCGCAGGAAAGCGCGCACGCCGTCGCCCTTGGCATCCACCACGCGCATGTGACACACGTCGAACATGCCGACGTCGTTGCGTACTTGGTGGTGTTCATCAATTTGCGAACCGTAGTTCACCGGCATATCCCAACCACCGAAATCCACCATTTTTGCGCCCATCGCGCGGTGTGCTGCATTCAAAGGAGTTGTCTTGAGAGTCATTATTCGCTTTCGAAAAAATAAAAAAGGCGCGGCACGAATTCGTGCCGCGCCCCATCTGTCCTTGTTACCTGAGAGATTACGTGCAACCCATTGGGTCATTCCGGGCTTGACCCGGAATCCAGCGATTTTATTAACTGGATTCCCGCTTTCGCGGGAATGACAACTGGTTGTTCGCGTGCCCCTTCGGTGGCCTGAAATCAGTCGTTAGCTCCTAGTTGTTAGCCATTAGTTGTGCGGGCCGCTAAGCGGGTTTTGCTTTAACTAACAGCTAATGACTAGTGCCTAATAACTAATTCAGACGCTCTCCAGATTTGCCTGTTCCGATTGGTTCTTGAGCCTGAGCGGTTACGGGTGTTGCGCCTTCGGCGGTGCCCAAATACGGCACGCTCTCCCAGTCGGTTTGAACGGCTTGCGGATTATACCGAAAGTTTTTGATTATGGCGGCTTGAAACAGGCTCAGATATTGGCCAAGATCATTTACGAAGCGGGC
Organism: Betaproteobacteria bacterium; assembly: GCA_020055845.1. GTDB lineage: Bacteria > Pseudomonadota > Gammaproteobacteria > Burkholderiales > Gallionellaceae > PALSA-1006. Next base: position 2,519 of record JAGVIV010000319.1, on the reverse strand, counting down.
TAACTTTTATGCTTTTCTTTCTGTCAGTAGCTCTGTATAAAGAGCTGCATAGCTTGATGCCATCCGCTCTGCGGTAAACAATTCCAAATATCGTAACTCCGCCCGTTTGCCCATCTCGGTGGCTATGGTTGGATTGTCCCAGAGGAAGCGCATAGCCTCTCGAAAAGCCTTGGGATCGCTGGGTTGGACAACCAATCCTGTTTCGTCATTCACATTGATATAACTAGTGCCTGTGCCGATTTCGCTTGAAATCATCGGTTTGCCGTACATCGCACCTTCCAGCAGGGATAGGCCAAAAGCCTCAGAGCGCAGATGTGAAGGGAAAACCACGGCATAACAAAGTTGTAGCAATGCAACCTTGTCCTCATCCGGTAACGCGCCTAAAAAGTAGATGTTCTTTAAATTCAAGCGGGCAGCATGTTCTTTCAGCTCAGTTTCAACCGGCCCTGAGCCGACAATGACTACAGGATAATCCGTGCTCTGCATGGCATCCAACAAAATATGCAATCCCTTGTAATAACGCAGCATCCCTACGAAAAGGAAAAATCGCCCGCCCAGTTTGGCGCGCCAGTGTTCAAGCAGCTCGGGCGTGGGGATCGGATAAGTTGACTTGTCCAAACCGTAGGTGATTTCCACAACCTTGTCTCTAAATTTATTTAACACCGGGCTGGTCGCCAAGTAGTTAGGTGAGGTTGCGACGATCCGGTCAACGCTGGATAGAAAGCAATTCTTGAGCGGGCGGTACAGCTTCAGCAAGGTCTTTTGCCGGATAATGTCCGAGTGGTAGGTAACCACAGTTGGCTTGCCGTGCCGGGTGGCAAAATGCACGATATCCATAAATGGCCATGGGTAGTGCAAGTGAATAATGTCCGCTTGTTTCGCAAGCTCGGAGAACTTGCGAAATGCTGATAACGAAATTCCTGTTGATGCTATTTGAATATCCAGTTTAGCCTGATGAACAAGATGCCCGGAAAACTCTATAGGTGCTTCATGCGCGTTAGGGGAGAGCGTTAAAACCTCACTGGTAAATCCAAAGCGGGCAGTTCCCTTGCACAGTTGAAAAATCACCTGCTCAATCCCGCCAAATGTATCAGGATAGTATGTTTTGAAAAAATGCAGGACACGCGGCGATTCTTGGCTCACGAAATGACCTCTTGATATACCGCAGCTGTTTCCTGAGCGCAACGCTGCCAACTAAAGTCGGCGGCACGTAATAATCCCTTATGTCGAGCCGTCGCACGCCATGCCTCATCCTCTAATCCCGCTGCGATTAATTGGTTTAACGTCTCCACATCCTGTGGCGCACACATGGCGGCAGCATCTCCTGCCACTTCAGGTAATGTCGATGCATTAGAACATACAACCGGTATACCGGAAGCCATCGCTTCAAGTATCGGCAAGCCAAAGCCCTCGTATAGGGATGGGAACACAAAAAGACGTGCGCCGGCATAGATCAAAGGCAGTTCTTCAGTATTCACAAACCCCAGATAGCGCGCCCAACCTTCTGTCACCGCTGCTTCAATACGCATATGCAACTGCTCGCTGCGCCAGCCACGATACCCGGTTATCACTAACGGCCATTGTTGGCGCATGGATTGCGGCAGCAGGGCATAGGCATCTAGAAGCGTTTCCAGATTTTTACGCGGCTCAATCGTTCCCACATATAAACTGTAACCGGCGAGTTGTAAATTGTGTTTTGCCAGCACAGCAATCAACTCATCGGATGTTCGGGGTCGAAAGTCAGATGAACACGCCAAGGGTACGCTACGAATTTTTTCCAACGGCCAGTTGAAATAGGACGCGACCTCCTGTCGGGTATATTCCGAATCAGTGATTAGCATATCCGCCCGCTTAAGGGTAAGTGCGATTTCTTTGCGCATGAATCTTACCCGCTCCGGGGGATGACAGTGTGCCCAAGTGAAGACCGAAAGATCATGGAAGGTGCATACCGAGGGGCCTTGAAACGGGGGTAAATAATAGTTTGGCCCATGAAAAACATGATCGGCATAGTTGCGCAACGCGTGCTGCTTGAACAGCGGGGAGGCCAACTGATACAGCTCAATGGTCAAACGATTTTTTAGAATTGACTGTCGAAAATTCCTTGTGGACGCTGGCGCGGGGCTTGCGGAAAGCTCAGGTTCCGGTAGGGCATCGACAAAGCGATGTCCCGAAAAAAAACGCAATTGCTCAATCTGGGGGATTTTTTTTAGGTTCTGAGCTAGTTCAAACGTGTAGCGACCGATGCCAGTAAGTGGAAACCGCACCGGGTCAATCGACAAAATCACTTTCATGCGTTTCCCAGCAGCATCCAACGCAAAGTTTCCTCCAGCGGAGGGTGCTGCAATTTACCTATACATGCTTCCAGTTTGGCTGGATTGCCGCACAGTCGATGCACCTCGTTGGTGCGAATAAAATCCGGATTTACCTTGATTTGTATGTCATGCCCAGTGATGTGTTTCAATGCGTCGATGGCCATCCTAAGACTTACCGGACGCCCTGAGCACACGTTATAAACTTGT
>JAGVIV010000050.1 GCA_020055845.1 Betaproteobacteria bacterium | reverse complement strand
CTGGGCGGCGCGGGTCGCGCTGCGGGGCGAGATCGCCGCCATCGTCACCGCGCCCTTGCACAAGGAGGCGCTGTCCGCCGCGGGATTCCCTTTTCCGGGCCACACCGAACTGCTGCAGGCCGAAGCCGCTGCGCATCTGGGCCGCGACGTGGCCGAGGTGCCCGTGCGCATGATGCTGGCCAACGACGAGCTGCGCACAGTGCTTGTCAGCATCCACATGTCGCTGCGCCAGGCGATCGAGGCCGTCACCTTCGACGGCGTGCTCGAGACCTTGCGCATCACCCATCACGCACTCTCGCGCACCCTGGGCCGCGCGCCGCGCATCGGAGTCGCGGGGCTCAATCCACATGCTGGGGAGGGCGGACTCTTCGGCTCGGAAGAGCAGGAGATCATCGTGCCCGCCATCGCCGCGGCACACGCCGAAGGCATCGCCGCCGATGGCCCGCATGCGCCCGATACCGTGTTCATGCGCGCGCGCGCGAAGCAGCCGGGCGTGGCCGACAGCGGCGAGTTCGACGTGGTGGTGGCGATGTACCACGACCAGGGACTGATCCCGGTGAAGTACCTGGGCGTGGAGAAGGGCGTGAACGTGACGCTCGGGCTGCCGCTGGTGCGGACCAGTCCCGATCACGGGACGGCGTTCGATATTGCGGGCACCGGCCGAGCGGATGCATCGAGCCTGGTCGAAGCGCTGCGCATGGCGCGCGCGCTGGCCGGTATCTGAGGAGGGATGCGCGGCCCGCAACGGGCCGCGCTGCGCATCAGGAGCGCTTGAGGCTGTCGCGAATCTCGCGCAGCAGCACGATGTCCTCGGGCGGCGCGGCGGGAGCGGCCGGCGCGGCCTCTTCCGTGCGGCGCAGGCGATTGATCTGCTTGACCATCATGAAGATGATGAAGGCGAGGATCACGAAGTTGACCACGATGGTGATGAAGTTGCCGTACGCCAGCACCGGCACTCCGGCCTTCTTCAGTTCCGCCAGCGTGTTGGCGACACCTGCCGGCACCGTGCCCAGGACCACATAGAGGTTCGAGAAGTCCAGCTTGCCGAACACCAGGCCGATGACCGGCATGATGAGGTCGGCCACCAGCGAGTCGACGATCTTGCCGAAGGCCGCGCCGATGATCACGCCGACCGCCAGGTCGACGACGTTGCCCTTGACGGCAAACTCCTTGAATTCGCTGAGGATGGTCATGGTTGGGAGGCGGCTGGGCGCTGCTGTTGGAGGAGGCGCCAGTATGCATGGGGAGACTGGGGTGTTCGATCCGGTGTCGCACCTGCACCGCATGAAGTCTTTCACAAAGCTAAGCGGAATGTGGATTGCTGCCGGCAAGGGCCCATCGCAACTTCGGACGAGGTTAATTTGTGTCCGATTGTGTCGCTCTTGGCCTATGCCGAACGCGCACTCGCCCAGTTGCACTCCCTCAAGCGAGGGATGCGCGAACTTTTTCGCAACTTTACATTCGGGCGGCGAGCCCTTCTGCACGGGTTTTTCGTGGGCACCGAGCAACGAACGCCCACGGAAAACAGTAAAGACACACGGATCGCTAACACTTCAGCAATGCTACGAAGGTTATAAAAAAGTCTTCTTGATCGAGTAGATTGGTTTGCTGGACAGGGAGCGTTGAGACAAGAGAGGCTGAGGGACTCGCCTATGATCGACCTGTCGAGCAAGGGTTGGACACAATCTTTTGCAACTCGTAAGCCGAGATGGTAGTCGTCACGTGCGGCGACAATCCTGGGCTGGCCTGGGGAGGGAAATCCCTTGGGTCTCTTGACCAACAGTCAAACAGGGAGGCTGCTGACCACCGCGTCAGAAGCCAGGCACGGATGTGCCTGGGGGTCTGGGCTGTTGAACACCAATCCACCGTGCGATGAGGATCGTTTTGAGAAGACGCTATGTGCACCCCATTGGGCCAGCCAATCATTTGGTTCGGGTTTTGTTCAGGTAGGGCTTGTCCCGGATTCGAAATTGACGATGGCGAAAATTGATTTTCCGTGGGGGTTGGAATTGAAAAGAGACGTGAGATTTCTGAAGTGGGCCTTGTTGGCGTCTGTGGTGGCGTTGCAGGCTTGTGCGATTGCGCCAGGGATGGGCAACGTCGAGCCTTACGACGCCGGTGGCCCGTTGCCGAACGACTTTCGCTATTTGCCGGATGGGGCGCCCGAAGGCGAGATCACGCCTATTTCGCTGGCACTGGTTCGTACCTTGGCTGAGGCCGCGCCCAAGGGGGTGCCGCCTGAGGTGCAGGCGTTGTTTGGCAAGGGGCCGCGGTACACGATCGGACCAGGAGATGTGGTCGGTGTCATTGTTTACGACCATCCCGAACTGTTGCCGAATGCTGGCGCGGTCATTTCGCAATCTGCGGACCCGACCGGCGTGCAGGTCGCGCCGGGCTTCATCGTCGACGCGGATGGTGAGGTCGCGTTTCCCTATATCGGTCGCGTTCGCATTGCCGGCCTGAGCGAAGGTGATGCCTCGGACTTGATGGTCAAGCTATTGAGGCCTCACATCCGCGATCCACAGGTGACCGTCCGCATCCAATCATTCAGAAGTCGCCGTGCCTATGTTGAAGGCGAAGTGCGTACGCCTGGCTCCCAAATTTTCACGGATGTGCCAATGACGTTGAGCGAGGCAATCAATCGCGCGGGAGGAATTACCGCAGCGGGCAATCGCTCGGCGGTCACACTGATTCGTGACGGAGTATCGATTCCGATCAATCTGACAACTCTGCGTGAAGCTGGCTACGACGGCAACAGCATCCCATTGAAGAACGGCGATACGGTTCGCATCGCCAATCGGGAAGACACGAAGGTGTTTCTGATGGGCGAAGTGCTCGCGCCGCTGGCCTTGCCCATGCGCAGCAACGGCCGCCTCAGTTTGAGCGAAGCGCTAGGCGAAGCCGGTGGGCCAATGAATGCGACTGCGAGCGCTGGTCAGATCTATGTGATTCGCCAAGGCGCGACCGGCGCACCTGCCATCTTCAATCTCAATGCCAGGAACCCTGCGGCATTGGCCATTGCTAGCCAATTCCGGCTGCAGTCGCAGGATGTGGTCTATATCGACCCTGTGCCGCTAGTCAAGTGGAATCGCGTGGTCAACCTGATCCTGCCGTCGGCTTCGGTGGCCAATACTGCCAGCGAGATTTACGTCAGGCATAACAATTGATGCTAGGAGTCTATTCCCAGCCTGGATGGCAAGCGCTGTGACAAGGCGATAGAGAGAAGATAGATCGAGCGCGATGGGGGCATGGTTCTCATCGGGGTGGCGCTGCCAAAATTTTCACGTGTTCCCAATATGCAAATCATTCATCCGAATCAGCCCATTGCAATCATCGGCCTTGGTTATGTGGGGCTTCCTCTTGCTGTGGAGTTTGGCAAGAAGCGTCCCGTAGTCGGCTTCGATATCAACGTCAAGCGCATCTCCGAGCTTCAGAGTGGTCACGATCACACGCTCGAAACCACATCGGAGGAGTTGAAGGACGCGATCCAGTTGACCTTCACTTCTCACCTTGATGATTTGCGCGACTGCAGCGTTTTCATCGTCACTGTGCCCACACCCATCGACGACGCCAATCGACCCGATCTCACGCCATTGATCAAGGCCAGCGAAACTGTTGGGAAGGTCATGCGTCAGGGCGCGATCGTGATCTTCGAGTCGACCGTATATCCGGGCGCGACGGAGGAGGTTTGCGTACCTGTGCTGGAAAAGCACAGCGGAAAGAAATTCAACGTCGATTTCTTCTGCGGCTATAGCCCGGAGCGGATCAATCCCGGCGACAAGGTCAACACTCTCACCAAGATCAAGAAGATCACCAGCGGCAGCACCCCCGCGGTGGCCGACATGGTCGATGGTCTCTACAACGAGATCATCATCGCTGGTACGCACAAGGCAGCAAGCCTTAAAGTGGCCGAGGCCGCCAAGGTGATCGAGAACACGCAGCGCGACCTCAATATTGCGCTGGTCAATGAGCTCTCTGTGATCTTCGAACGCCTGGGCATCGATACGCTCGATGTGCTCGAAGCCGCCGGCAGCAAATGGAACTTTCTGCCTTTCCGTCCAGGCTTGGTGGGCGGGCACTGCATTGGCGTGGACCCTTACTACCTCACGCACAAGGCAGAGCAGGTTGGCTACCACCCGCAGGTGATCTTGGCCGGACGCCGCATCAACGACAACATGGCTCGCTATGTGGCGCGCAACACCATCAAGTTGATGTTGAAGAATGGAATGGACGTGCCGCGCTGCCGCATCGGTGTGCTGGGCATCACTTTCAAGGAGAACTGCCCGGACATCCGCAACAGCAAGATCGTGGACATGGTGCGTGAGTTCGAGGCTTGGGGCGCGCGTGTCGAGATCGTGGACCCGTGGGCGGATGCCGAAGAGGTTGCGCACGAGTACGGCCTGCAGTTCGGCCAGGTCGATGCGGAGCACCCGGTCGATGCGCTCGTCGTCGCCGTGGGCCACAACGAGTACCGCGGCGCGACGATGGCCGAACTGCGCGCCTTGTGTCGTGGTGAGGAGCCCGTGCTCGTCGACGTCAAGAGCCTTTTCAGTGCGCAGGAGGCGCGCGAGAGCGGCTTCTCCGTGTTCCGCCTCTAAGTCATTTTCCGTTCGCTTCTCTTCTCGACATGAAAAACTTTGCACTGATCGGCGCCGCCGGATACATCGCTCCCCGCCACATGCGCGCCATCAAGGACACGGCCAACCACCTGGCGGTGGCCTACGACATCAACGATTCGGTCGGCATCATCGACAGCATCTCGCCGCAGAGCGAGTTCTTCACCGAGTTCGAGCGCTTCTACGAGTACGCGCAGCAGCTCAAGCGCAGTCCCGCCACGGCTTTGGACTACGTGGCCATCTGCAGCCCCAACTATCTGCACCATCCGCACATTGCCGCCGGCCTGCGCCTGGGTTGCGACGTCATTTGCGAGAAACCGCTGGTGCCGACGCCCGACCTAGTCGATGAACTCGAGCGTGTTGAAAAGGAAACCGGCAAGCGTGTCTTCAACATCCTGCAACTGCGCCACCATGACGCCATCCTGAAGCTCCGCGACAAGGTGGCCACCGCGCCAGCCGATACCAAGTTCGATGTGGAGCTGACCTATATCACCTCGCGTGGCAAGTGGTACATGGAAAGCTGGAAGGGAGACAACCGCAAGTCGTTCGGCGTGGCGACCAACATCGGTGTGCACTTCTACGACATGCTGCACTTCATCTTCGGCAAGCTGCAGCGCAACGTGGTGCACTACAGCGGCACCGCCAAGGCGGCCGGCTATCTCGAATACGAACGGGCTCGCGTGCGCTGGTTCCTGTCGATCGACGCCAATGACTTGCCGGCCGACGTGAAGGGCAGGAAGACCACCTTCCGCAACATCGACATCAGCGGCGAGAAGCTCGAATTCTCCGAAGGCTTCACCGACTTGCACACTGTGAGCTACCAGGAGATCCTGGGGGGTCGAGGCTATGGCCTCGAGGATGCGCGCCACTGCATCGAGACCGTCAACGTGATCCGCAGCGCCACGCCTGTGCAGGGAGAGCAGGGCGAAGTGCACCCGTTCGTGCGCAGCCTGACCTGACGCATCGGAAAGTCGGCATGCCATACAAAGCCCACCCCACCGCGATCGTCGACGAAGGGGCCCGCATTGGCGACGGCACCCGCATCTGGCATTGGGTGCACGTCAGCGCACAGGCGTCCATCGGCGAAGGCTGCTCGCTAGGTCAGAATGTGTACGTCGGCAACGACGTGACCATTGGCCGCAACGTCAAGATTCAGAACAACGTCAGCGTGTACGACGCGGTCACGCTGGAGGACGACGTTTTCTGCGGACCGAGCATGGTCTTCACCAACGTCTACAACCCGCGCTCGGCTGTCACGCGCAAGGACGAATACCGCCGCACCCTGGTGAAGCGCGGCGCGACCTTGGGCGCTAACTGCACCATCGTCTGCGGCAACACCGTGGGCGAATACGCTTTTGTGGGCGCTGGCGCCGTCATCAACAAGAACGTGCCGGCCTACGCGCTCATGGTGGGCGTGCCTGCCAGGCAGATCGGCTGGATGAGCGAGTTCGGCGAGCAACTCGAACTGCCGCTGCAAGGGGCGGCAGAAGCCATTTGCGCACACACCGGCGCGCGCTACGTACTCGACGGCAAGGCCGTGACCAAGTTGGAAGCCAACACCCCATGATCGAATTCATCGACCTCAAGTCCCAGCAGATCCGCATCAAGAACCGGATCGACGCTGCTATTCAGCGCGTGCTGGCGCACGGCCAATACATCCTTGGCCCTGAAGTGGCTGAACTGGAAGAGAAGTTGGTGGCCTATACGGGCGCCAAGCATTGCATTACCGTGGCCAATGGCACCGATGCCCTGCAGATTGCGCAGATGGCATTGGGCATCGGGCCTGGCGACGAAGTGATTACGCCTGGCTTTACCTACATTGCCACTGCGGAGACCGTGGCGTTGCTGGGGGCCAAGCCGGTGTATGTAGACATCGACCCGCGCACTTACAACCTCGACCCGGCGCTGCTGGAAGCTGCAATCACGCCGCGGACCAAGGCCATTGTTCCGGTGAGCCTGTATGGGCAGTGCGCGGACTTTGATGCAATCAATGCAATCGCCGCTCGGCACGGCATTCCCGTGATCGAGGACGCGGCACAGAGTTTTGGCGCGACCTACAAGGGGCGCAAGAGCTGCAACCTGAGCACGATTGCGTGCGCGAGTTTCTTTCCCAGCAAGCCGTTGGGTTGCTACGGGGATGGGGGAGCCATCTTCACCAATGACGACGAATTGGCGAAGGTGATGCGGCAGATCGCCCGGCATGGACAGGATCGGCGGTACCACCATGTTCGGGTGGGGGTGAATAGCCGGCTGGATACGTTACAGGCAGCCGTGTTGTTAACAAAGCTAGAGATTTTTCCTGAGGAACTGAAAATGCGACATAAAGTCGCTCATTCCTACGGAGAATTGCTTGAAGCAGTTGGCGTCAAGGGAGCGCCCTACATCGAAGCTCACAACACGAGCGCTTTCGCTCAATACACTGTCTTGAGTCGAAACCGGGATGACGTGGCATTCGCGCTTAACCAGATTGATATTCCAACTGCGGTGCACTATCCGATTCCACTGAATAAGCAACCTGCTGTACGGGACGTGGATGCTCAATTACCGATCGGAGACAAGATCGCAGAACAGGTGATTAGCTTGCCCATGCATCCGTATTTGAGTGTCTCGGATCAAGAAATTGTTGTGAAGTCTCTCGCGCTTCACGTCAAATGAAGCACACTCCGTGATCGCTGCGTTAAAAGCGAGATGGGCCACCCTGAAAAAAAATGGCTTCGTCCGATCGGCTGGTGCCCTCGCCGGAGGCACCGCGTTAGCCCAAGCGATAGTGGTGCTGGCAACGCCGTTGCTTACTAGACTCTACAGTCCCACCGACTTCAGCACTCTTGCAGTTTATTCGGCAATTTTGGCCATCTTCTCGTCAGTGGCTTGTCTGCGCTTTGAAATTGCAATTCCATTACCAGCGCGAGACGAAGATGCCGCCAATCTGCTTGCACTGGCTTTAATAGGGCCGGCAATTCTCGGCCTTTTGATGGGGCTGGCAGTTTCTATTTGGCCAGATCAAATCGTAGAGTTAATTAAGCAGCCTGCGCTTCGCTCTGTTTTATGGTTGCTTCCATTAGGTGTCTGGCTTGCCGGCTCATATGCTGCGGCGCAATACTGGGCGACGCGAAAGAAAAGCTTTGGCGTAATTGCCAGAACTAGAATGCTTCAAGCTTTTGCGGGCACGGGTGTTCAAGTGGGAATGGGATGGATTGGCTTGGGTCCTATTGGCCTATTGATGGGGCAACTAATAAATGGCGGGGCGGGTACTTGGGGGTTGTTGAATAAAAGTTGGAGAAAAGATCGAAAATCTTTTCTCTCTGTTCGGTGGGGTCGGATAAAAGTTTTATTTAAGGAATATCATCGATTTCCTAAATATTCGGCCTTGGAAGCCCTTGCGAATAGCGGGGGGATTCAATTCCCAATGATTTTAATAGCCGCCCTTGTGGTTGGTCCGGAAGCGGGTTATCTGTTGCTGGCTACAAGAGTCATGGCAGCTCCAATTGGGCTAATCGGGGGGGCAGTCGCTCAAGTGTATTTGTCGAATGCTCCCACAGCTTATCGCGAAAGAAGATTATCCGAACATACTCTTGAAGTTATTGAAGGACTGGTAAGAGCAGGAGTAGGCCCATTGATATTCGCGGGTGTGAGTGCGCCATTCTTGTTTCCGCTGATTTTTGGAAAAGAATGGCAGCGAGCAGGCGAATTAGTCGCCTGGATGACTCCTTGGTTTGTGATGCAGTTTCTCGCGTCTCCTGTGTCAATGGCACTCCATGTAACAGGCAATCAGCGAGCCGCTCTTCTCCTGCAGCTCTTTGGTTTTATTTTGCGTGTGGGTTTTGCAGCTATGGGCGCCGCGGCTTTGGGTAGAGTCTCCGAGGCGTACGCAATTTCGGGATTTGTCTTTTACTCGCTATATATAGCAGTGATTTTTAAAAAAATATCCATTGACTTTTCGAATATCGTAGCGATTTTCAAACGAAGATGGAAAGGCATCGTGCTTTGGATTGCTTTTGGAATTTTCGTCAGCTTTATCGCTTCTTGAGACATGGGTGCGCCACTTGTTATGCAATCTCCTAAGGAACCCTTGGGCGAATATAAGAAAAGTCACCGAGTTCTCAGGAATTCGAAATGGACTCTTGCCGCTTTGTATATTGCGTATTTTGTGGCGCTCCAGTGGGTGTATCAAAAGTGGGTGGTGTCCATCTACGGATATCAAGGGTTTTCTGATGATTTCAATTCCGGTAGCTTCGTCTTGGCCATGGCAGCGCTAGTCGCGTTTTTGCCATTAATGAAAAATGACGAATTGCCATCAAGTGTCTTTACTCACTTAATTCTTGGGCTCATTTTTATTCCTTCTTTGGTTCTCTATTCGGGTCAAAATTTGGGGGGCGAGTTCATAGCATTGACTTGTATGGCATTTGCGATTGTTCTGGGGACGGCAAGTCATTTGAAAATGAAAAGAATTGAATTTCCAAAAGTCAAGTCGACGACGCTTCTTTTGTGGTCATTTTTCTTTTCACTGTGCACCATTTTTGGAATATTTTCTTTTGGCGGTGCGAGATTTTTGAATTTTGATTTTTCTGCCGTGTATGAAATTCGACGTGAAGCGGCAAATGCGGTGCCAGGCGTTTTTGGCTACCTAAATTCAATTGCCACCAAAATTGTCATTCCGTTTGGAATGATTTTATGCATTTTGGCTCGACGATGGGCGTTGATGATATTGTTGTTTTTAACCTCGATTGCGTTTTTTGCTCTGACTGCGCACAAATCGCCACTTTTTTATCCAGTACTGGTTTTGTTTTTTTTCTTTGCCACGGAAAGCAAAAATCTCAAGGCGTACTTTATATTGGCATTGTTGTTGGGCGTAATGTTGAGCGGGTTAGATCTGTGGATTTTTGAGAACGAATCAACCGGTTGGAGCTCGTGGTTTGCGGGACTGTTTGTGAACCGTGCATTGCTTGTCCCGTCATATCTAAATTCTCTATATATTGATTACTTCTCTCACTATGAGAAATACTATTGGGCTTCGTCCAAATTATCGTTGGGATTGGTTGACTCGGCGCATGAGCTGAGCGCACCAAATTTAATAGGGCAGCAGTATTTTGGGAATCCAGAAATGTCCGCCAACACGGGGTGGATTGGTAGTGGCTATGCAAATGCTGGTTTTGGCGGGGTGATTGGGTATTCGATTTTGATCGGAATGCTATTTTCCTTTTTGGATGCTTATGCCAAAAAATTGGGCGGCAGGTTTGTGATCTCTTTATTTATTGTTCCGGTGATTACCATGATCACCTCGGCTGACATGACGGATATGATCTTGACCCATGGCCTTGTCGTTGCAATTTTTCTTTTACTTGTTTTTCGAACTCCAGAAGTTAAATAAGCTTTCCTGTAGTTGGCCAAGGCTATTTCCTCGGTTTTGCGGAAGAATTTCTAAATAAAATCTGAAGTTGGGCGAATTATAAATGTGCGGCATCTTTGGGCTTCTAAAGCGTTCTGGATCGGATGAAAAACTACTGAGGGACGAGATCTCTTTAGGCTTAAATGCCATTAGCCTTCGGGGACCTGATGCTCAAGGTGTTTTAGAGCAAAAAATCGGTGAATTTGATGCGGTGCTCGTGCACACTAGACTTTCGATCCTCGACCTCTCGGTACACGGAAGTCAGCCGATGCGCGACGAAGCGTCGAATTGGTCTATTACATATAACGGGGAGATTTACAACTATCTGGAAATCCGTCGCGAGCTGCAAGATTTGGGGTGGAACTTCAATAGTCATAGCGATACAGAGGTGCTTCTAAAAGGATGGGCAGAATGGGGTGTGGAAGTTCTTCCCCGCCTTAATGGCATGTTCGCATTTGCCGTTCTTAACAAAATCTCGGGTGACCTATGGCTGGCGCGCGACCGTTTTGGCGTTAAACCACTGCTTTGGGCAAACATGCCAGGAGGAGGAGTGGTTTTTTCCTCATCCGTTGCAGCGGTTGGCAAGCTTGCCAATGCGTCGGTGGACGTCTCTTATTGTGCGAGGGGGTTGCGCTATAAAACTTTTGAGATTGAAGGCTCCGGCAGCCCGTTTGTCGGTGTTCGTAGTGTTCCTGCCGGTGGGTGGCTACGAATTAGCCCTTCGGGGACAAGCTTGGATCTGCGCGACGGTCGTTGGTACGACCTCAAAGCAGCTGTAAGCAACATGACTTCAAAAATTGAATCAAGCTCAGATCAGGAGCTTCTCGAGGAATGCCAGCGATTGCTTCAGGATGCTGTGACTCTTCGTCTGCGTAGTGATGTTCCTTTGGCGGTTTCTTTGAGCGGTGGACTTGATTCATCTTCCATTGCGGCGTTAGCGGTCCGTCAACTCCCCGGCTTGCAGGGTTTCACATATGGCTCGCCTGATGCTCTCCAGTCCGAAGGGCCATTGGTTTCGGATTTTTCAAAAAAAGTCAATGTTGCCGCCCATTACATTTGGCCATCTCACGATGCGCGAGCGTTAGATGAATTGCTAGGCAGGACTTTGCAAATCCAAGAGGCACCTTTTGGGGGGCTCAGTGTACTGGCGCAAAATGAGGTATTTAGAGAAGTTCGTAATGCGGGATTCAAGGTTTTGCTGGGCGGCCAGGGTGGGGATGAGATTTTTGCCGGCTACCGCAAGTTCTTTGTGGTGGCAACACGCCATGCTTTGCAGCGCAGAGAGCTAGGAGACGTGCTTCAATTAATATATTCGCTTGGGCTAATGCTCATGCATGAAGTTAGCCAAGCGCGCGTCTATTGGACGGCATTGACGCGCTACACAAATGCGCGTTCTGAGTTTAAATTGGTGAATTGGGAGCCTGAGCCTATTAATCTCTGGGGGGATTCTGTAGGTACTCTCGCTCAGCGCCAGATCGAAGATATTCAAAAATGGAGTATTCCTAGTCTACTTCGTTTTGAAGACAGAAATTCGATGGGCAATGGTCTTGAAACTCGTCTGCCATTCATGGATTATCGATTGGTTGAACTTGCTCTCGCTTTGCCAGCACGCCTGAAAATCTCCAAGGGCTTTGGAAAATGGGGGTTGCGTCATATCACCGCAGGAGTGGTTCCAAACGCGGTGCGCCTGAACCGAAAGAAACGAGGCTTTGATGTAACACAAGACTGGGTCAAGAGCGGTATTGGTGCTAGCCTGCGCAATCGAATTCACTCAAATCTTGAAGCATTGAAGCCCCATTTGAAAAAAAATCTGGATCTTGATAAGGATTTGTCGGACACGGCGCTTTCTGCGGACAGAAATTCCCTTGATGAAGCCCTCATGCTCGCTTGGCTGGTAGAGCCTATTCGCTTACCCACAATTCCATTGGGGTTCGCATGAAAAAAGTATGTCATCTATCCTCAGCGCATAGGGGCCTTGATGTTCGCATCTTTGTAAAGGAATGCGTGTCACTGGCTGCGGCTGGTTACGATACGCATTTGGTAATTAAAGCTTCGCCTCAAGAAGTTGAAAAAGCTGCCACAAAGGGGGTCAGCATTCATCCCTTGAATGCATCGCATGGTCGTTTTTCCCGAATGGTCAAGCAGGCATGGCAATGCTATTTAATTGGGCGTCGCCTGGATGCTGATATTTATCATATCCACGATGCCGAATTAATTCCGTACGGCATGATTTTGGCAATATCTGGGAAGAAAGTTATTTACGATGCGCATGAAGATCTTCCAAGAGATATTCTTTCAAAAGAATGGATTCCATTGTGGGCTAGAAAGATCATCTCAAAGGCTGCTTCGATGCTGGAGTATGCAGGGGCGAAATGGTTTTTCTCGGTAATTACAGCAACGCCATTTATAAAGCAGCGATTTCTGAAAATTTCTTCAAAAGTCGTTGACATCAATAATTTTCCGTTGATGGAAGAGCTTTCGGGAAACATAACGGATGGCGCTAGGCAAAATGAAGTTTGCTACGTAGGCGGCATCGCATTGGTAAGGGGAATTGCTGAGGTGGTTGCTGCCATGGGTTTGGTCAAATCCTCTGCACGCTTGAATCTTGTTGGCAATTTTTCTGAGCTGGAAGCTGAAAAAATTGCTAAACGCTCGGAAGGTTGGACGCACGTCAACGAAATGGGCATGCTTGACCGAAATGAAGTACGCGCTGTACTTCAAAGATCGTTCGCTGGCTTAGTGACATTCCATCCACTTCCCAACCATGTGGATGCTCAGCCCAATAAGATGTTTGAATATATGTCTGCAGGCCTTCCGGTGGTTGCGTCTGATTTTCCGCTCTGGAGCGAAATTATCATTGGAAATGATTGCGGGTTGTGCGTAAATCCAATGAGCCCTGATGCCATTGCGGGAGCAATCGATCGACTTGCCGGTGACCCTCAATTAGCAAAGAAAATGGGGGAAAACGGAAGGCGCGCGGTCGTGGCCAAGTACAACTGGCCTGCGGAAGAGATTAGGTTATTGGATTTCTATCGAAAAGTGTTTGCGTCATGAAGCGAAATGGGCGAATTTTCTGCGTCATTATCTTTATGCTCGTGGGCTCGTTTGTTCACGCAGCGGGAGCGCGGCAAGAGTCAAATTCCAGGTCGACCAATCTTGAATTTACCTGCGATTCCAAGCTGGAAATGGACACTTGGCAACTTTGGGACGCAAGAGGTTTTTGGCTGGCCAAAAATCAACTGCTAGAAAAGAGGCTGTTGGCTTCGGGTGACTCTTATGCCCTTTACGATTTTGAAGCGTCTTTCCACAATCTTCTTAACATGGCGCAGCGATGTAGGCGGTTAGAGCGGCAGCAGCAAATAGAAAAATTGATTGAAACCGCTTATACTGCATTAGGTGCACTGAAAGAGCAACCTGGTCGTGCTTGGATCTGCCGTGGCGGGTCGATATGTAACAATAAAAATGGCCTCTTAGGCGCGGAGGTGGTGCTTAATAGTGCCCAATTTTTGGCGCTTGCGACGGACGCGGCTAGAGGGATCGAGCAAAATGATTCTGCAGGTTTCTCGAAAAATTTTCGCGAACAGACAATTTCTATTGCATTGGAGCATTTGACTCGTTGGAGCAACCCTTCGGGGCTTGGTGAACTACGTAAGCGCATACAGGCGACTCCTGCAGATGTCAAAGATGGAAGCTCGGCACTCTTTCTGATGGATTCAGATATCTGGCAGATTGCCGCATATGCGAATTTGGCCGGAATTCTCGCATCTCGATCGCAAGAGTTGAAAGATGCTGGGTTGGGCGAAGAGCAAATTGTTTTATTAAAAAGGCATCTCTCGCTATTGCTTCGTTTGGTCAAGACTCGAATTACCTTGCAAGCGGGATTTGCCGGCGAAAAGAGTGTGACTATTGCAGATTTGGACGAAGGATTTCGGCGCTTGCACGCGGATAATCGATTTGCGGCCTATTCTGGAGAAGAAAAGCCAATTGATTGCGCGCGCGACGGAAAGGTTAATGGCGATGACGGGGAGATGTTGTTGCAGAATAAGTTAAAAAAAATACAGCCCGTCAGTAATTTGGGTGTGGATATTAGTCACGCGAGGCGTTTGGTGCATTTTTTTAATGCGATCGAGCGTAACCGAGATGCCCTAATTAAGATTTTCCAAGTATCCTCGCCTGATCTACCTTCATCTGAGGTCGCGGCCGCGTTCGCGCACCAATTGCGTTGGAAGGTGTGGAACCAAGACGAAAGCAAACCGCTATTCACCAACTATTTCAATGGCGCAAATGGCTGGTTTCGGGTTGGATATAACAATGGAGTAGGACGTTGTTCCGAAGGTTATCCTCCTTTTGCACTGACTAATTCATTTCCGACTGGCGGTTACATCGTTTGGTCGACGGTTGAGCCGATTTTGGGAAAATTGGGTCAGCAGATCTACATACTCACTCAGTCGGATAACAAGGCGAATCAGGTTTTTGTTGAAAAATATTACTCCGGCCTCCGAATGTCGATCTCTGGGGACGCGGGGGTTGTGGAGAAGCTGATGTTTTGGCCATCGTTGATATCGCATTAATGTTTTGATATGAAAAAAATCGTGACAATACTGGGGGCTCGCCCTCAATTTATTAAGGCTAGCGTGGTTTCTCAAGCTATCGCTAAGCTTGATTCCTTGTCGGAAGTAATGGTTCATACGGGTCAGCATTTTGACTCCAACATGTCCGATGTTTTCTTTTCTGAGCTCGGCATGCGGAAGCCCAGCTATTTTTTGAACATCCACGGTGGCAATCATGGATCAATGACCGGCCGCATGCTTGGCGAGATAGAGTGTGCATTGCTGGCCGAGAAGCCTGATGCGGTATTGGTCTATGGTGACACTAATTCAACGCTCGCAGGCGCCTTGGCTGCCGTTAAATTGCACATACCGGTGGCCCATGTCGAAGCAGGGCTTCGCAGCTTCAACATGAGAATGCCAGAAGAAATTAATCGAGTACTGGTTGACAGAATCTCTAGATGGTTGTTCACCCCGACAGCGTTGGCGGCGCAGAATCTCCGAAATGAAGGGGTTATGGACGCGCAGATCGTGCCGGTCGGGGATGTGATGTTTGACGTTGCGTTGCGCCACGAGGAGCAAGTAGATGCCGAAGACGGGCCCCTGAAGCGGCTGGGTCTTGAACCGAAAAGCTATGTGCTGGCCACGATCCATCGCGCGGAAAATACTGACCATACTGAGCGGCTTGGCGCGATCGTCGATGCTTTTGAGAGTGTGGCGGCAGAGACACCAATCGTATGGCCTTTGCATCCACGTACGAGAGCAAGTTTGGAGCGGATACGCAAATTGGAGGGGCTTTCCAAGCGTATTCATCTCATTGAGCCCGTCGGCTATCTCGATATGGTGGCGCTTGAGAAGCATGCGGCGCTGATTGCCACTGATTCAGGCGGCGTTCAGAAGGAGGCATTTTTCTTTGGCGTGCCCTGTATTACTCTTCGCGACGAGACGGAATGGGTGGAGCTTGTGGAGGCGGGATGGAATTGTTTGGCGCCTCCGGAAGATGCGCCGAAACTCTCGAGTGCGATTCGGTTAGCGTTGGGGCGCAAGGGCCAGGCTGTGCATCCTTACGGTCATGGAGATGCTGCACAGCGCATCGTCGCGCGCTTAGCAAGTGATCTCCAAACATGAAGAGGGTCTGGATTCTTAACCACTATGCCCAGGAGCCGGGAGGGGCTGGAGGGACGCGCCATTTTCATTTGGCGCAGCACCTTGCCAGGCACAGCTGGCAGGTGAATGTGATCGCGGCTAGTGTGGAGCTCAATAGTGGGCGCCAGCGGCTTGAGCCGCAGGAGACGGTGCGTCACGAGCAATTTGCCGGAGTGCCGTTCCTTTGGGTGCGAACGCCCGAGTACAAAGGCAATGGAGGGGGACGCATGTTCAACATGCTTTCCTACAGTATGCGTGTGCTGATGCGGAAAACAACCCGCGATCTGCCTCCGCCGGACGTTGTCATTGGTTCCAGTGTCCATCCGTTTGCCGCCATGGCGGCAGCGCTGTTGGCACGCCGTTTCGGGGTTCCTTTCGTGTTTGAGGTGCGTGACTTGTGGCCGCAGACGCTGGTGGATCTCGGTCGCCTTCGCGAAGATGCCTTAGTCACGCGGGTGTTGCGTTGGCTCGAACAGTGGTTGTATCGGCGTGCTGTACGCATCGTTGTGCTGTTACCGCGTGCCTGGGAGTACATCGTTCCGCTGGGAGTTGCAAGAGAAAAAATCGTTTGGATCCCGAATGGTGTTGATCTCACTCTGTTTCCGCGAGTAAGGCAATCCGAGCGCAGAGGGAGCGGCGCCTTTACGCTGATGTACTTTGGCGCACATGGGCAAGCCAATGGCTTGGACAATGTCTTGCAGGCTATGGCATTAGTGCGCGAACGGCCTGGTGGGCAAGACATTCGCCTTCGTTTGATTGGGGAAGGTCCCTTAAAGCAGGAGTTGATGGAGCAAGCTTCTCGCCTAAGACTGGGCAGCGTGACTTTCGAACCGTCGGTGTCTAAGTCCGAAATACCAGCCTTGGCCGCTCAGGCGGACGCTTTCGTTATCGCCGTGTTGGCGCTTCCGAATCTCTATCGCTATGGCATCAGCATGAACAAGTTGTTCGATTACCTCGCCGCAAGGCGGCCTATCTTAATTGCTTCGAGCGCAAGTAACAATCCAGTCGAGGATTCTGGTGCTGGCTTGACTGTCGAGCCGGGCAGTCCGGAAGCGCTGGCACAAGCCATTATTGCAATCGCGTCGCTGTCGCCTAGCGAACGAGAGAAAATGGGAGAACGCGGAAGAGCATATGTAGAGGAGAACCACGGATTCGAGCAATTGGCGGGGCAATTGGCTACTATGCTAAACGAGATCACCGCTGCCAAAGGTCCGGTTCGAGGCGAATCGCAAAGCTCATGAAGCGTTTATTCGATGTCTTAGTCGCTAGTGTCGCGATACTGCTTTTGGGCCTACCGCTGCTGATATTAGTGTGGCAGGTACGCCGTAGACTTGGTAGTCCACCATTCTTTCGGCAGACTCGCCCTGGGTTAAATGGCCAACCCTTCGAATTGATTAAATTTCGCTCGATGACCGAGGCGCGCGACACTGATGGGGTGCTGTTGCCTGACGCGCAACGGATGACCCCTTTCGGTCGCTTCTTGCGTGCCAGTAGCCTGGACGAGTTGCCAGAACTGTGGAATGTACTTAAAGGGGAGATGAGTTTGGTTGGCCCACGTCCGCTTTTGATGGCCTACCTACCTCTCTACACGGCGGAACAAGCCCGTCGCCATGAAGTGCGTCCCGGCATTACGGGTTGGGCTCAAGTAAACGGTCGCAATTCGTTGACATGGGAAGAAAAGTTCGAACTTGATGTTTGGTATGTGGACAATCGCTCGCTCTGGCTCGACGTCAAGATCTTATGGCTTACCGTGCGAAAGGTACTGGTGCGAGAAGGAATCAGTGCAGCAGGCGAGGCAACAATGCCGCGATTTGTAGGCTCGCGAACCGGAGACAAGCAGTGACCTATCCTCTCTTTGCCGTTTATGGTGCCAGCGGCTATGGTCGTGAAGTGATGCCTCTTGCGCGTGAACAGTTGCAGCATCGAGGTATACCGACCGAGCAATTAGTATTCATTGACGATCAACCCGAAGCGCAGATCATAAATGGCCATCGTGTATTGCGATACTCGGAATTTATGCAGGTCGAAGCCAGTGCACGGCATGTGGTACTTGCCATTGCTAATAGTGCAGTGCGAGAGCAATTGGCAGAACGCTGCGCTGCGGATCGGATACAACCATGGACCGTGGTTGCGACCAACGTGGTGATGCTCGACGACGTTGTGCTGGGAGAGGGTGCCATATTGAGTCCTTTCGCCATGCTCACCTCCAATCTCGAAATTGGGCGGCACTTTCATGCCAACATTTATAGCTATGTAGCGCACGATTGCGTAATTGGTGACTTCGTAACTTTCGCGCCCGGGGCCAAATGTAATGGCAACGTGGTTGTCCAAGATCATGCCTATATCGGGACCGGCGCGATAATCAAGCAAGGGAAGCCTGGTCAGCCTCTAATCATCGGTAATGGCGCGGTGGTGGGCATGGGGGCTGTCGTCACGCGCGATGTGCCGCCCGGTGCCACCGTTGTTGGAAATCCCGCCAAACCATTTCTCAAAGGCTAGTTTGTCGTGTTGAACACTCCTTTTTCTCCTTGGCCTAGCTTTACAACGGAAGAAGCAGACGCTGTTCAGCGCGTCATCTTGTCGAACAAGGTCAACTATTGGACCGGTCAGGAATGCCGCGAATTCGAAAAGGAATTTGCTGCGTGGACCGGTACTTCGCACGCGCTGGCGTTGGCCAATGGCACATTGGCGTTGGATGTGATTCTCAAGGGGATGGGCATCGGTCCGGGCGATGAGGTCATTGTCACGCCGCGGACTTTTATCGCCAGCGTGTCGTGTGTGGTGAATGCAGGAGCCACACCGGTGTTTGCGGATGTCGATGCGCACAGCGGCAACCTTTCGGCTGAGACCATTTCGCACGTGATCACACCACGCACCAAAGCCGTCATCTGCGTGCATCTTGGTGGTTGGCCCTGCGACATGGATCCGATCATGGCGCTGGCCAGCAAGCACGGCTTCAAGGTGATTGAAGACTGCGCGCAGGCACATGGTGCACGCTACAAGGGTCGAGCCGTTGGCTCCATCGGTCATGCGGGCGCCTGGTCTTTCTGTCAAGACAAGATCATGACCACGGGTGGCGAAGGCGGCATGGTCACGACCAACGATAGGGGGCTGTGGCGCGCCATGTGGGAGTTCAAGGACCACGGCAAGAGCTATGAGGCGGTGTACGAGCGCAAGCACCTGCCGGGGTTCCGCTGGCTTCACGAAAGCTTCGGCACCAACTGGCGCATGCTGGAGATCCAGGCTGTCATTGGCCGCATTCAACTGCATCGAATGGCAGATTGGACGGCGGTTCGCACGCGTTATGCGAAAGCATTGTGGGATGCAGCCCGCCCCCATACCGCAGTGCGTGTTCCAGAATTTGCGAGCCACGAGGAGGCGGGAAGTGCTCACGCGCATTACAAGTGCTATCTGTATGTGCGACCAGAACGATTGGCACAGGGCTGGACGCGTGATCGCATCATCGATGCCGTTCAAGATTACGGCGTTCCCTGCTATCAAGGATCCTGTTCTGAGGTGTATTTAGAACGTGCGTTCGATGGCACAGGCTGGCGTCCCCCTCAGCCACTGCCTGTGGCGCATGCGCTTGGCGAAACGAGCTTGATGTTTTTGGTGCATCCAACGTTGACTTCGCTTGAGATCGACAGGAGCTGCAACGTGATATCGCAGGTGCTGACGCAGGCGGGAGCTTAAACAACGATGTTGTTGAGCGTTTTACAACCCGGCGGTGGTGAGCAGCGAGTTGGTCGTTAATATTTTCATATCACCGAAGTTCTCGTAAGAGTGCTGCTATGCAAAGTGGCGTCAACGCAGTTTCGCGAGGGCCGTTGACGTGTTTTTCGAAGGGCTGGACGCCTCGGTCTTGCGGGATTAATGCGGGGCCGTAGACAAGTAGAATTGTTAAAAAAATAAGAGGATCAATGTGATCAATTTTTCAAAAGGGCTGCAAGCAAGTTTTCAATCTATGGGTTGTTGCTCTTCATGAAGTCTGTACTAGTCGTTTGCATCGGCAATATCTGCCGGAGTCCAATGGGTGAAGCGCTGATTGCCGCAGCGTTACCGAACTTGGATGTGTCGTCTGCTGGTATTGGCGCTCTTGTGGGTCAGCCTGCAGATCCTTTGGCGCGCGCGCTGATGGTTGAGCGCGGACTAGATATCGAGGAACACCGGGCGCGACAGCTAACAAACAGCATGTGCCAAGAGGCTGATTTGATTTTGGTGATGGATGAAGAGCAGCGTCTGTATATCAGCCAGCGTCACCCTTTTACCCGTGGGAAGTTGTTCCGTTTGGGCGAGGTTGCCCGCGTGGATATTCCCGACCCCTATCGTTTAGGCCGATCGGCCTTCGACGAAGCTTTGCAACTCATTGACGCTGGTGCTGCAGCATGGGCCGAGCGCATTAAAAAACTCTCATGAACGCTTTTGTGAAATCATCTGCTTCGCCCATTAATGCGGCGACGCCAGTAGACGACGACGATGTTATTCGCTTGTCGGAGTACTTGGATATCCTGATAGATCGTAGATGGCTTGTTGCCAGTATTACTTGTCTCGCCGTGGCTCTCGGAGTGGCGTACGCCCTGCTTTCTACGCCAATCTATCAATCTAATCTTCTAGTTCAAGTTGAAGATTCTGCTCCAGACGCAAAAAATTTCCTTGGCGATACGGCCAATTTGTTTGACGTGAAAACACCGGCGTCGGGCGAGATTCAAATCATTCGTTCGCGCATGATCATTGGCGGTGCAGTTGAGGCTACGCGACTTTACATAGATGCGCGACCACATTACATACCTGTCATCGGAGAGTGGCTGTCACGTCGCGCCAAGGGTCTTTCCGAACCTGGTTTTCTCGGGTTGAGCGGATATGTTTCTGGGGCTGAGGCTATTGACATTGCTAAGTTCGATGTGCCCTCAGTGTTTGAGGATCAAAAGCCGTTCACAATTACCGCGCAAACTGGCGGTGAATATACTCTCACACATCCTGATCTCAATGAATCAATAACAGGAACTGTTGGGAAGTTGTTAACCCAACAAGTGGCTGGCGGAACTCTCGCATTGGTCGTATCTCGGATCGATGGAAAACCTGGTGCACAGTTCGTCGTGTCACGTGCCTCTCTGCTTGCTACGACAGAAGATCTGCAGAAACGACTGCAGCTTAGTGAGCAAGGTAAACAATCCAATGTGATTAGTGCAACTTTGGAAGACGCGGATCGCGATAAGTTGCGGCGCATTTTAAATGAGATTGGTCTTCAATATGTACGTCAAAATGTCGATCGCAAGGCGGCCGAGGCGGAAAAGACGCTTCAATTTCTTGACGGTCAACTACCTGATTTTAAAAAGCAACTAGAAAACTCGGAAGACGCTTACGCAGATTTTAGAAATAAAAATGGAACAATTGCTTTTGATGAAGAGGCTAAAGCAATTTTGGGCCAAGCAGTGCAATTGCAAGGGAGGTTGCTTGAATCGGAGCAACTTCGTCGTGACCTTCTCTCTCGGTTCACTGAAACAAATCCTAAAGTTCGTGTTATCGATGGCCAAATAGCAGCTTTTCGTCATGAATTGGATAGTGTGGATCGCAGGGTAAGCGCGATGCCGGTACTTCAGCGCGATGCGTTGCGACTCGAGAGGGACGTGCGCGTGAATGGAGAGCTTTATAAAACGCTACTGAATAGCTCGCTCCAACTGCGTCTTGTGAAAGAAGGTAAAGTAGGTAATGTACGCCTACTTGACAAAGCAATTGAACCTCGGCGGCCTGTTAAACCCCAGAAGCCCCTTATTGTCGCGTTGTCCTTGATGTTGGGATTGCTGGCTGGTATTGCGCTAGCGATAGCCCGTAGCAAGATGAGTAGCGGCATTCATAACCCGCAAGAGATCGAGGATCGCCTGGGATTGAGTGTGTATTCAGTGGTCCCACAGGCGCTTGAACAGGATGCCCTTCTTCAGTTGATTGCAACTGGTGCTGGTGGCGCCCAGGTCCTTGCCGTTACTGCGCCGGAGAGTCTCGCAATCGAGAGTCTGAGAAATTTGCGGATATCCCTTCAACTGGCCATGATGGAGTCTGGAAGCAACAGGGTCTTGGTTACCGGCGCGACGCCGGGCGTGGGCAAGAGTTTTGTATCGAGCAACTACGCAGTCATCATGGCGCAGGCCGGCAAACGCGTGTTGTTGATCGATGCGGACTTACGCAAGGGCCATATCAACAAGTCCTTCGGTCTTCCTCGCCAAGGAGGCCTTGCAGATGTATTGGCTGGCGATATGACTTGCGAGGAGGCGATTCATTCGCAGGTGCTTCCGAATCTCGACGTTCTTACGACCGGAAATTATCCATTCAACCCGGCAAACATGATGTTGTCGTCTGCGCTGGGAGATATCCTGGATGGAGCGTCGCAGCGATATGACTTGATCGTTATTGACAGTCCTCCCGTTCTTGTCGCCGCAGATGCTGCGGCAGTGTCGGCTCATGTCGGCGCGATCTTGCTGGTAGCGCGTGATGGGCTGACCCAAATCGGAGAGCTTAGTGAGAGTGTCAAGCGACTGGCACATGCCAATCAGCGTGTCAGCGGAGTGGTTTTCAACGGAATGGATCTCTCGCGCAGGCATTACGGCAGTTATGGATACAAGTACGGTGGTTACCGTTACGCCGAATACAAGTACAAGCAAGCCGACTGAGCAAAGGGTTAGGTGCTTGTGGTGGCCGAGGTACCCTACTTTTTGAAGGTCAGTGATTCAAACTTCTTATGTCTTTTGGAGGATCGTCTACAAACGTAGCAGTTTGTACACTTCCTAACAATCGAAGTCTTGAGCGCGAGGGATAGCCTGAAGCATGAGGGCACAATCCTTCGCAAAGTCCGAGCGCGACTCGGGTAGGAGTTCCTGCGTGATCAATCGTCTGGCAGAGCAGTTGCTCGGATTGCCTAGACCTGCCAAACGGTTACTGGCGTTGTGCGTGGACGCGCTCGTGTGCGTGTTGTGCGTCTGCTTTGCGCTGAGCCTGCGCTTTGAGCAGTGGATGTTCCCTCGTGGATTGCAATGGTGGGCAGCGGCAATGGCGGTGCTGATTGCACTTCCCCTGTTCACCGTGTTTGGCCTGTACCGCGCAATCTTTCGCTACGCGGGCGCGCCCGCGGTCTTGGCGATCCTACGAGCATGTGCTTTGTTCGGGCTTGCCTACGCTGCACTTTTTACTGTCGTTGGTGTCAATACCGTGCCGCGTACGGTCGGTTTGGTGGTTCCGCTGCTGCTCTTCATGTGTATCGGGGGGCTGCGCATGTTCGCGCGCTACTGGCTCGGTGGCATGTACATGAGCGCGGTCCAACGCAAGTCGCTACCGCAGGTCGTGATCTATGGTGCGGGCGGTGCGGGATTACAGCTTGCGGCTGCGCTTGCGCAGAGCCGGGATATGTTGGTGCGGGCCTTCATCGACGATGCCAAGCATCTTCATGGCAGCACGCTCAACGGCATCAGGATTCAGCCGCCTGGCTGGTTGCGAGAGAACGCCGCGATGCTCGGTATCTCGGACGTGTTGCTGGCGATGCCCTCGACCAGCCGTGCGCGTCGTGCGGAGATTTTGCACGACCTGTTGCCACTCCATCTGCATGTGCGCACGTTGCCTGCCCTTGTCGATCTGGCGAACGGTCGCGTGCAGGTTCACGACCTGATCGAAGTCGATATCGAAGACCTGCTGGGTCGAGATCCAGTTGCACCGGTAGACGACCTGCTGCACAAACACATAAGGCATCAAGTCGTGTTGGTCACGGGGGCTGGTGGCTCGATCGGCAGCGAACTTTGCAGGCAGATCGTCAAGCTTTCTCCGTCCAAGTTGTTGCTGGTCGAGTTGACGGAGTTCGCGCTCTATGCGATCCATCAGGAGCTGGAGGCGATGAATTCGGATGTCCAAGTGATTCCTCTCCTGGCCTCGGTGCGTGACCCGGCGCGTCTACGCGAGATCATGCGCACTTGGCGGCCCGATACCGTCTATCACGCGGCTGCCTACAAGCATGTACCGCTTGTGGAGCACAACCCCGTTGAAGGTGTGCGAAACAATTCGCTGGGTACGCTCATGGCAGCCCAAGTCGCTATGGAGTGCCAGGTTCGCCGATTCGTGCTGGTGAGTACCGACAAGGCAGTGCGGCCGACCAACATCATGGGAGCCAGCAAGCGTTTGGCCGAGCTTGCTTTGCAAGGTTTGGCGCAGCAGCCTTCGGGCACCTGCTTTTCGATGGTGCGCTTTGGCAATGTGTTGGGTTCCAGTGGCTCTGTGGTTCCGTTGTTTCGTCGGCAGATCGAGGCGGGTGGTCCGATTACCCTGACGCATGCTGACATCACCCGTTATTTCATGACGATCCCCGAGGCGGCGCAACTGGTGATCCAGGCTGGCGCCATGGCGCAAGGCGGAGACGTATTCGTTCTCGACATGGGTGAGCCGGTTCGGATCATCGATTTGGCCCGAAGACTGGTGGAACTGTCGGGGCGAACAGTTCGCGACGAGAACGCCCCTGACGGAGACATCGAACTTCGCATTACGGGCCTGCGACCAGGTGAAAAGCTTTATGAAGAACTTCTCATCGGGAACAACGCGATGCAGACCAATCACTCTCGGGTGATGAAGGCCCACGAGCCTTGTCCGCCGGCCGAGGAGCTATGGCGGCAGTTCGCAATGTTGGGAGCCATCCTTG
The DNA here is from genome assembly GCA_020055845.1 of Betaproteobacteria bacterium. GTDB lineage: Bacteria > Pseudomonadota > Gammaproteobacteria > Burkholderiales > Gallionellaceae > PALSA-1006. The sequence continues at coordinate 10,577 of JAGVIV010000050.1, read as the reverse complement.
ATCGCAACGATGTTCCGGCGCTCAAGCACGCGCTGGCGCAGATGCTGCCCGGATATCAGCCGCACGCTGACGTGGTCGACTGGGTGCATTTAGAAAGGCACTCGGCAAACGCGGTGCTGTTGCGCGACGTCGATGAAAATTCGAACATCAGTGGTGATGAGGTAATGCTCGATAGCTCGACTCGGGTTTCCGGGGCCGTTATGGTTGCCTGAATCGGATTGCTTGATCCACTCAGGACGACTGACGGCAAGCGACAAGGCCGTCCATTGCATTAACAACGGGCGGCCTTGTTTCTGATGTGACCTCCTTGATTGTGCTGGCCAGTTGCAGCGGCACGCGCTCGCTGACGGGCCGCTTGGCCTTCTTGCGCTTGCGCACGGCCAGGCTGGCTGTGCTGTAGAGCCGGTAGACCTCCTTGTGGTTCACGCCGGGGAAGTGCGGGCGCAGCCTGTCATGGATGCGCCGATAGCCGAAGCGCCGGCGCACGTGCGCGATCTCGACGATCTTGCTGCTGAGCTCTTGGGTCATGGCATCGACTTCGGGTGGGTTGCGCCAGCTGTCGCGTGAGAGCCCCACAAGTCTGCATGCCCGTCGCTCGCTCAGATCGCATTGCTCGATCATGGTGGCGATGGCATCACGCTTGGCCTGCGGGGCTAACGCTTTACCCCGAAGGCGGTGTTCAGAGCGTGAATGTCCAGGTGGGCTTCGGCCAACAGCTTCTTGAGCTTGTTGTTCTCCGCCTCCAGTTCACGCAGGCGTCTCGCATCGGGCACCTCCATGCCACCGTACTTGGCACGCCACTTGTAGAAGGTGTCGTCGCTGAAGCCGCCCTTGCGGCACAGCTCCTTGATCGGCAGGTCGGCCTCGGCCTGCTTGATGAAACCGATGATCTGCTCCTCGGTGTATCTGCTCTTTCTCATGTCCGTCATTCTCCAAGTTGACGGACTTCACTGCCATTACGCTGGCACGGCCGGGAGGGGGCAGGTCAAGAGGACCACGGTGCTTGGCCCGCTCCTCTGCCTGCGGTGACACATCTTCCGTCTCAGCGCGCCCCCTCGAAGTTCAAGATATTGTCCCCCGCCCGCGGCGGATTGCTCTCGGGAGCCCCGATCGAGAAGGCCTTCGGATCCCTGATCGACGTCATGTCGTACAGCGGATTGATCCGACCCAGCTTCGCACCACCGTCCCTGATGAGAGGCGACCAATTGAAGGCCGCCGTGAACTTGCTCGATTTCGGCAAGAAGGCATCGAAGGGCACTGCCACGTAGATGCCCTTGTCGAAACTGCCTTCGCCGAACTCCCGCGAAGACACGTTCGTCTTGGTCGCGTAGGCGCCTAGCACCACGCCGTTGTCGAAGCTCTTGCTGACGTTGAGCGTGACGCCCTTGTCACCCGCAAGGTACTGACCCACGCTGATGGTTGCGCGAACGCCGTTCCAGCCCGTGTCCCAATACAGGGTGGCGTGGCCCGTGTTGACCTTGTAGTCACGCAGGCCAAAGTCCTGGGCAAAGTCACGCTGCCGCACATGGTTGATGTCGATACCGAAAGCAACACGGCTGCGTGACGGGCGGTAGAGCCATTCGGCCCCGACACCTGCGAACATGGGCTCGAGTGCACCGCCGTAAATGCTGTAGTACTGATCCTCGGCGAGCCGGCCCACATGGGTGAGCTGGAACACCGGCATGGTCAGCCGTTTCGTCGTCGCGTATTCGCGCTGGAAAGTCCGCACGCGCGGCAGATTGCTGGGCGCGGTGTAGGTGAACTTGTCGAAGTTGTCGAACATGCGCCAGTTGAGGGCGCCGTTGAACCAGGTGCTGTCGGTGAATCGGTACTCGAGAACCGCTTGGATGCCGATCTGATAGAGCAGGAAGGCGTCCGGGCCGCCGACGATCTGCGTGGTGCTGGGCGTGATGCCGAAGGTGTAGCGCTCGCGCTTGCGTTCCCACGGGGCCATCGGTGCGGGCGCCGCAGCCATGGCTGTGTCCGTCGGAGAGGCATCGGCCGCATTCTGCGGCGAATTGACGGAAGCACTCGCCGCCGTTGCAGCCACTGCCGGCAGGGGCTGCATGTCTTCGCTGCTATCGACGTTCGGCGCGTACTCACGCTGGCCAACTGCACGCTTCTCGCTGGGGGTCATCGCCTTGTAGTGCTCGTTGACCCACTCGTCGCGGTTGATCACCTGCGCGTGCAGCGAAAGTCCGCGTTCGCGGTAGTGGAGCACGAAGTACTTGATCGAAGCCGGCGCATCGCGATGCAGCAATGCAGTGATGGTCTCGACGCGTGCTTCGCGATAGACGGTCATGCTCTCGCTGATCCAGACATGGAGCTTGTCGCCCTGTGGAGCGATGCGCTGCACGGTCCACTCGGTGCGGGCCTCGATGTCGGCTGCGGTCGTCGGCCAGCCAGGCGATGCTTTGGGCGCTTCAGGTGTGAAGCGCGGTAGCGGCGCATCGGCCACCTTGGGGGACTGGAGCTTGGCAAGGTTGGTCGAGAGCGACACACCGAGCATGACCTTGTCGCCACGTTCGAAGCCCAGCGAGAAGGAAACAGCCGGCGAGTAACGATACTCGAGGCCCACGTTGAAAGGGGTGCGCTGGCGCTGATTGATGCCCGACGGCTCGTGCTGATAGTCGTTGCCGTCGTATTCGAGCTTCAGGGTCAGCGGATCCCATGGGGTGCGCCATTCGACACCGCCGAAAAGCGCTGAGGGTCCGCGGAAGAAGCTGTTGAAGTTGGCCTGGCCTCCGGTCGAGGCGGTGCTGCCGGGGCGCGTTCTGAAGCGATTGCTGATCGCGATCAACGGATTCTTGATGTTGCCGCTGCTGCCCATGTAGCCCCAGCCGATGCCGAGGCTGAAATCGAAGTCGCCGTAGCGCTTGCTGGCGACGAGATATTCGGAAGAGAACAGGCCGGTACCGCCGAAGTCGCGGAAGCCAAGGGCGAGTTCCGGCACGTAGGCCGACTCCTTGGCGAGCCGGACCTTGAAATCGATACTCTTGTCCTTGTTCGATTGGCCTGTGGTACTGGCCGCGTAGGCTTGGTTGCTGATCGAGGTATAGCGAAAGCCGGCTTCGAACCACTCCAGCGGCTGGAACATGAAGTTCAGCCGCGAGTAGGGATAGACGTTGGTGAACGAAAACCGGAAGTCGCCGAGCTCGCCCATACGGGCCGTGGGCGTCTGCAGGAGGCCGGTTTCGCCCCAGTCGTTGGTGCTGGTCCTGAAGGCCTTGGGGGTGGACACGGGCTCGGGCAGCACGGAGCGGACCGGCGCGTAGTGGGCGGGCGCGGTGTCTTTTCCGGCGCCGAGACTCGTGGTCAGTGGTGGGTGCTTGTCTGAAGCGGTGGTCAGCGCGACCGTATCGAGCGCCGCGGCATCCAGCGCCTGGGGCGACGGTCCCTGGGTCGCCAGGAACTTGATCATCCCTTCCGAGGCCGCGACCAGGTCCGGCATCTGTCGAGGCGCGGCCCAGATCCAGGAGCCGGGCGCGGGTTCATCGGAGGGCTGGGCGTTCCAGGGGGCCACACCGACGCGCGCCGTGCGGCCGTCGGGCTGTGCCACCCAGGCCCAATCCGCGGTGGGCAGGTCGCAGGCCTTTGCATAGTCCCAGGCGCTGCGCCCGGCCTCGTGCCGGACATGGCAAAGCTCGCCGTTGGGGCGCACCACGGCAATGGTCTTCAATTCTCGCGGTCCAGGCACGAGCTGCTGGCCGGCCGACAGCACGGGATCTTCTGCGGGATGTGTTTCCAGCCATCGAGGATCGACGATGCCGAGGGCTACGCGTCCGGTCACCGGCAAGCCTTGTAGCCAGGTGATCAGGGCAAGCCGGTCGACCTGGCTCTCGCGTGAGGCGCGGCGGGCTTCGGCTTCGAGGCGAACCAGCAGTGTGTTCTTTAGGAACTGCTGGGCCAGCCGCTCCTCGGGGACGCGCCACGAGAGCCCGGGGGAGGCCGTTTCCGGTGGCTGCCGCAGCAACCATGTGCTGAATCGTTCGCCGGCGCGGACATCGGTGTCGGAGCGGGGCGTCTGGTCGTTCGAAGTCGCCGGCATCGCTTGCTGTGCCCATGCGCCGCATGTGACGACCAGTGCGCACGCCGCCGCGATATGACGAGGCCAGTAGGAATGCCGGGGATGCGGACCTCGGGAGGTCATGTCCCAGCGCTCGCCGGGGCGCCGGCTGCCGGCGTGGGGGGTGTCCACCGCTCGAAGCTCATACACAGATTGTTGGAGATGCACTGCTCGGAATAGATGACAACAGGTGTGCCTGTCTTGTACGAGATTCCGAACCGGGCGGTAGGGAGCGAGCCAGTCGCTGGGCGCGAGACGCTGCGCTCCTCGTACCACTGCAGCGACTTCGGGTCCGCGCCCGCGATGGCTGTGTCGCCGGGCGCGGGGATGGAAATACGGGTAATTTCGTCACTGATGCCGAATCGATAGCCTGGCATGACGTCGCGCTCGCGCACATAGTGCTGCGCGATGGGCGCATTGCTGGGTGTCGAGGCAACTGCAGGCCAGGCGGGCCAATCGGCGATGCGAACGGCGCGCCAATCCGTGGTGAGCCCGGTAGTGCCGACCAGGCGACCGTTCTGCAGTCGCACGACTTCACCGCCACCGCTGTACCAGACCTCGACGGTGCCTTCCGGCCGCGGGTCCAGATAGCCGAGCACCATATAGATGGTGCGACCCGAGATATTGGCTCTCAGGTAAGCAAAATTGGGATTGAAATTCGGTGTGGCTGCAGACGGCTGCCCCCGATAGAGCGCGCGCGCCGTCTCCACAATGGCCGAAGAACCGGAAGAACAACCGCCAACGCCCAAAAAAAACGTTGCCCAAAGGCAACATTTAATAAGTCGCGTGGCGATACCGACGCGGGGACCTTTCAGCGAGTGCCCTCCGTCTAGGAGGGCTCGCAACATCAGCGGTGAGTGCCGGTGGTGCCAGTCGTGCCGGTACCAGGGATCAGGCCGAAGCCGCCGCCCGAATTGCCGCCATTGCTGCTCACGGCGGCGACGAAGACGGCTGAACCTGCGCCAGCGGCAACCCACTGTTCGGTCGTCAGTCCGCCTTGGGCGTTGTTTGTGGCGGCATTGCCGCCGGCGGGAGCGCCTTGAGCGAACGCGGAAGAAGCCGCCAGAGCGGAAAGGGCGACAGCTGCAACCAGTTTGGTGGTCTTCATAAGGGATCCTCTCAAAGATTTTTATGCAATCGCGTCGAGGGTAGCAGTATTGAAAGTGGGTAGCAACCCGCTTGCACTTGGTTTCTTCTTTCTGAAGAAGCCATAGCGGCGATCGTGAAAAGGTTACGGATGTGATGTTACGTAGCAACGACCGCGATGTCGGCCGTAACGAGGCCTCCGAAAGGCCTTCCGTCCACCGGGTTCCGGGGGCATTCGAGTCGAGCGCCTTCAAAAAAGTCCAATGAAATCAACAGTGTAGGCAATCTCATGGCCGTGCCGGGTCCGGGGTGGCACGCGCAGGCACCGATCCTGCGTTTGCGTAAACCAACGTTAACTTTTTTCAGGCCCGCAACCCAGTTGCCGCATCGGGAGATTCAAGGTGGAAATTCTGTTGGAAAAGACCGACGCCAGCGTGATGGCGAGGAATTCGAAGTTCCAGAGCGTGCTGATCGTCCACGACGATCTTCAAGTGACCGAGCGCCTGCGCAGCGTCGTGTCCGTGCTCGAGCCGCGGGCCCGGGTGCTGGTCGCCCGTTCGTGCGCGCAGGCTCGCGAGATCCTGGCCCGCAGTTCCTGCGCACTGGCGCTGATCGGCATGGACCTGCCCGAGGACGGCGGTGTCTCGACGATCCTGCATCTGCGCGAAGCGCACCCGCACATGGAGCGCATCGCCGTCTCGGCGCTGCCCGACACGCAGCGCGTGCGCGCCGCGGTGTCGGCCGGCGTGGCGGGCTACCTGCTCACCGACGCGCTCGACACCGAGCTGGTCTTCCTGCTGCGCTCGCTCGAACGCGGCGGCGCGGCCATGGATCCGCGTGTTGCCCGCTGCGTGCTCGAACGCATGTTCGGCACCGCGCGCCGCGCGCCGGCCAGCAGCAGCACGCAAGTACCGTCGGCGGCTGCCGAAACCGAGGCGCCGAAGTCCGTGCTGTCGGTCAGCGAACTCAAGGTGCTGAACCTGATCGCGCAGGGCTGGAGCAATCGGCAGATCGCCGAGGCCTTCTATCTCTCGATCAACACGATCGAGTTCCATGCCAAGAGCATCTACCGCAAGCTCGCGGTCAAGTCGCGCACGCAAGCCGTTCGCGAAGCGATGCAGCACGGCCTGCTGAACTGAATCTCCCCTCGTGAAACGCCCGCGGCGACGAGCCGCGGGCGTTTTCGCGTGCGCGCCTTCCGCGCCCCGCCGATGTCGGATCGGAGCGTCATTCGCGCGACCGCACGGTCTTGCAACCGTTGAATTCGCACGTTGCGCCCCGCTACAATCGTCGGTTGACCCTGCTCCAGCGAAGAAGATAGAGGATCCCCATGAGTGACATGACCGCCGGCTCCCCCCGGATCGACACAAGCAAGCGGACCTGGTTGATCGCGTCCGGCTGTGCCGGTGCAGTGGGAGGCGTGGCCACCGCGATTCCCTTTGTCAGCACGTTCCAGCCCTCCGAAAAGGCCAAGGCCGCCGGCTCTGCCGTCGAGGTCGACATCTCCGGCCTGAAGGTCGGCGAGAAAGTCACCGTCGAGTGGCGCGGCAAGCCGGTCTGGATCCTCAAGCGCTCGCCCGAGCAGGTCGCCGAGCTCCCGAAGCTCGATGCGCAGCTCGCGGACCCGCAGTCCAAGCGCCATCCCGACGAATTCACCCCCAAGTACGCCCAGAACGAGCATCGCTCGATCAAGCCCGACGTGCTGGTCGTGGTCGGCATCTGCACCCACCTCGGCTGCTCGCCGGTGGACCGCCTGCAGGCCGGCCCGCAGCCCTCGCTGCCCAACGACTGGGAAGGCGGCTTCCTCTGCCCTTGCCACGGTTCCACGTTCGACCTGGCCGGCCGCGTCTTCAAGAACAAGCCCGCGCCCGACAATCTGCCTGTGCCGCCGCACATGTACCTGTCGGACACCAAGCTCCTGATCGGTGAAGACTCCAAGAAGGCCTGAGGCAGAAGAAGAACATGGCTGAATTCCACGAAATCTCCCCCAACGCCCCGGCCAGCGCCAAGCTGCTGAACTGGGTCGACAACCGCTTCCCGCTGAGCAAGCTGTGGAACGACCAATGGGGCAAGTACTACGCGCCGAAGAACTTCAACTTCTGGTACATCTTCGGCTCGCTGGCGATGCTGGTCCTCGTGATCCAGATCGTCACCGGCATCTTCCTCGTGATGCACTACAAGCCCGACGCGAACCAGGCCTTCGCATCGGTCGAGTACATCATGCGCGACGTGCCATGGGGCTGGCTGATCCGCTACATCCACTCGACGGGGGCCTCCGCGTTCTTCGTGGTGGTCTACCTGCACATGTTCCGCGGCCTCATGTACGGCAGCTACCGCAAGCCGCGCGAGCTGATCTGGGTGTTCGGCTGCGCGATCTTCCTGTGCCTGATGGCCGAAGCCTTCATGGGCTACCTGCTGCCATGGGGCCAGATGTCCTACTGGGGCGCCCAGGTGATCGTGAACCTGTTCGCCGCCATCCCGTTCATCGGCCCTGACCTGGCGCTGCTGATCCGCGGCGACTACGTGGTGAGCGACGCCACGCTCAACCGCTTCTTCAGCTTCCACGTGATCGCCGTGCCGCTGGTGCTGCTCGGCCTGGTGGTGGCCCACCTGATCGCGCTGCACGAAGTGGGTTCGAACAACCCCGACGGCATCGAGATCAAGGCCAAGCGCGGTGCCGACGGCCATCCGCTCGACGGCATCCCGTCGCACCCGTACTACACGGTGCACGACATCTTCGGCGTGGTGGTGTTCCTCACGATCTTCTCGGCGGTGATCTTCTTCGCCCCCGAAGCCGGCGGCTACTTCCTGGAGTACAACAACTTCATCCCGGCCGACTCGCTGAAGACGCCGAACCACATCGCGCCGGTCTGGTACTTCACGCCCTTCTATTCGATGCTGCGCGCGACCACCGACGACATGGTCAACGTGTTCTCGCTGATTATCGCCGCGGCCGCGATCTGGAACTTCGTCAAGGGCAAGTCGGGCGTGGCGCTCAAGGTCGCGATCATCGTCGTGGCTGCCGTGGCGATCTTCCTGCTCAAGACCTTCGACGCGAAGTTCTGGGGCGTGGTGGTGATGGGCGGTTCGGTCATCATCCTGTTCTTCCTGCCGTGGCTCGACCACAGCGAAGTCAAGTCGATCCGCTACCGTCCGGGCTGGCACAAGTACGTGTACGGCGTGTTCGTGTTCTTCTTCCTGATCCTGGGCTACCTCGGCATCCAGCCGCCCGGCGTCTGGGGCAACCTCGTGATCGGCTCGTTCGCGCTCGACATCGCGCAGACCATCTCGCAGATCGGCACGCTGTTCTATTTCGGTTTCTTCCTGCTGATGCCGTGGTGGAGCCGCAAGGGCGAGTTCAAGACGGTGCCCGACCGCGTGACCTTCGCCGCCCACTGACCAGCGCAAGACAGCTCGAGAGACACACGATGAAGAAAAGCATTTCCGGCTGGCTCGCGGCCCTGGGTTTGGCACTGGGCCTGACCTTCTCCGCGGCCGCTTCGGCCGAGTCCGGCGGCCTCGCCTGGGACAAGGCCCCGAACAAGACGAACGACGTGGCCGCGCTGCAGAACGGCGCCAAGCTGTTCGTCAACTACTGCCTCAACTGCCACTCGGCCGCCTTCATGCGCTTCAACCGCCTGCAGGACATCGGCATCAGCGAGCAGCAGATCAAGGACAACCTTCTGTTCACGACCGAGAAGGTCGGCGAGACCATGAAGGCCAACATCGATGCGCGCCAGGCCAAGGAATGGTTCGGCACCACGCCGCCCGACCTGACGCTGGTGGCACGCTCGCGCGCCGGCCACGGCGGCACCGGTGCCGACTACCTCTACACCTACCTGCGCACCTACTACCGCGACGACACCAAGGCCACCGGCTGGAACAACCTGGCCTTCCCGAGCGTGGCCATGCCGAACCCGCTGTGGGAGCTGCAGGGCGAGCGCCGTCCGGTCTACACCAAGGTCGAGCAGCATGGCCATGAGGTCGACGTGTTCGCCAACAAGTGGGAACAGGTCACGCCCGGCACCATGACCCCGCTGCAGTTCGACACCGCCGTGGGCGACCTGGTGAGCTACATGCAGTGGATGGCCGAGCCCGCGCAGAACACGCGCATCCGCATCGGTGTCTGGGTGCTGCTGTTCCTCGCGATGTCGGTGGTTTTCGTGTGGCGACTGAACGCCTCGTATTGGAAAGACGTCAAGTAGTTCCATCCTTGCCGACCGGAGCGTCAAGTGCGCCGGTCCCGTGGAGTGGGTTGCCAACGCGACCCACTCTTTTTGATTTTTAGGAGTCTTTCGCCATGATGGTGCTGTATTCAGGTACGACCTGCCCCTTTTCCCACCGCTGCCGCTTCGTGCTGTTCGAGAAGGGCATGGACTTCGAGATCCGCGATGTCGATCTCTACAACAAGCCTGAAGACATCAGCGTGATGAACCCCTACGGCCAGGTTCCGATCCTGGTCGAGCGCGACCTGATCCTGTACGAGTCGAACATCATCAACGAGTACATCGACGAGCGCTTCCCGCATCCGCAGCTGATGCCCGGCGACCCGGTCGACCGCGCGCGCGTGCGCCTGTTCCTGCTCAACTTCGAGAAGGAGCTGTTCGTTCACGTGTCCACGCTCGAGAACCGCACCGCCAAGGGCAACGAGAAGGCGCTCGAGAAGGCACGCTCGCACATCCGCGACCGCCTCACGCAACTCGCCCCGGTGTTCCTCAAGAACAAGTACATGCTGGGCGACAACTTCTCCATGCTCGACGTGGCCATTGCGCCGCTGCTGTGGCGCCTGGACTACTATGGCATCGACCTCAGCAAGAACGCCGCGCCGCTCCTGAAGTACGCCGAACGCATCTTCTCGCGCCCGGCCTACATCGAAGCACTCACGCCCTCCGAAAAGGTCATGCGCAAGTAATCCTCGCGCAGGTCCGTTTTCCGCTTCGCTTCATCGCCGTCCTTCATGATCAACGCGCTCGAGTCGTCTTCCACCCGCCCGTACCTCATCCGGGCGCTGTACGAATGGTGCACCGACAACGGGTTCACGCCCTATGTCGCGGTGCAGGTCGACGACACCGTCCAGGTGCCGCGCGAGTACGTGAAGAACGGCGAGATCGTGCTGAACATCAGCTTCGACGCGACCAGCTCGCTCAAGCTCGGCAACGACTTCATCGAGTTCAAGGCCCGTTTCGCGGGCACGGCGCGCGAGATCAGCGTGCCCGTGGGCCGCGTGATTGCGATCTATGCGCGCGAGAACGGCCAGGGCATGGCCTTTCCCGCGCCGCCTCCCGCGGCCGATACCGGCATGGGACTCGACTCTCCGGCCGCCACGGGCGTGCCGGCGCCGGCGAGTCGCGTGCGTTCGGAACTGCGCGATGCCTCGCGCGGCGCTGGCGAGAGCGAGGCCAACCGGGTCGTGCACCTGGTGACG
>JAGVIV010000001.1 GCA_020055845.1 Betaproteobacteria bacterium | reverse complement strand
GCAGGTCGGGGCTGTCGGGCTGTCCCTGTTGCATGAGAGCTTTGATGTTCAGGTCGAGACGCGCCTGCGGAATGGCGATGTTGTTGACTGTCACCAGCGTGTTTTTGTCCTGGTCGGCCACTTTGTCCGCGGCATTGACGGTATTCGCAGCGATCGCTGCCAGTAGAGCCAGCGCGGCCATGTTGGAAGGTTTGAGCATTATGATTCGTCCTTGTGAGAGTGGAGTTAAATTTGTTCCGGTGTTAAAGCATTGATGCTGAGTGCGTGTATCTCATGCTGCATCATTTCGCCGAGCACGGAATATATCATACGCTGCCGTGCCAGGATATTCAGGCCGCTAAAGCAGGTTGACACGATATGCAGCCGGTAATGTCCCGCGCCGGAAGTGTTGCCCGCGTGTCCCGCATGCTGGCTGCTGTCGTCGATGATTTCGATATGCGAAGGCTGCAAAGATGCAAGAAGCTCCTGCATGCGCGCGATGCGGCTCATGCGGGAAAGACTTTTTTGAATGGCTTTACCTCAACCTTGGCATAGACACCACCCGCCACATAGGGGTCGGTATCCGCCCATGTTTGCGCATCGCTCAGTGTCGCGAATTCGGCCACGATCAAACTGCCGCTGAAACCCGCTGCGCCTGGATCGTTCGCGTCCACGGCGGGAAAGGGGCCTGCCAGTAACAAGCGGCCCTCGTCCTGCAGCGCTTGCAGGCGCGCCACATGCGTGGGGCGTGCGGTTTTGCGCTTTTCAAGACTGTCAGGGATGTCGTGCCCGATGATGGAGTACAGCATCACGGTTTCTCCTGCGGGTCTTGTTCTATGTGTTTGGACAGCATGGCAGCTTGCAACAGGATGAACACCAGCATGATGGCGGTCGTGCCGAACAGTTTGAAATTGACCCACACGTCCAGCGTGTAGTTGAATGCGACATAGAGATTGAGCAGCCCGAGCAGCGCGAAGAAGGCGCTCCATGAGAGGTTGAGTTTATGCCATACCGGATCGGGTAAGCTCATCTTCTCCTGCAACAGCGAGCGCATTAGATTCTTGCCGAATAGCGCGCGGGAGAATAGCAGGGCTCCGGCAAAGAACCAGTAGAGCACAGTCGGTTTCCACTTGATGAAGGTTTCGTCGTGCAGTAACAGGGTTGCTCCGCCGAAGACCACGATGATGCCGAAGCTCACCCACAACATGGTATCCACTTTGCCGTGGCGGTATTTGACCCAGACTACCTGTGCAATGGTCGCCGCGATAGCGGCCGCTGTCGCGGCATAGACCCCGAACAGTTTGAACACGAGGAAAAAAAGAATAACGGGGAAAAGGTCGAATAGGATTTTCATAGGGGGCGGATTATCCCAGAAAAGTCACCGCTCCGCATATGCGGCGACTTGGCTGGTCCGGATTCCGGCTAACTTCTGTCGAGTGCGAGCGCGGCAGAATTCATGCAATAGCGCAGTCCGGTGGGGTTTGGCCCGTCCTGAAACACATGGCCGAGATGCGCATCACATCGGGTGCAGCACACTTCGACGCGGTCCATGCCGAGCGGATCTTCTTCTTTGTAGATCACCGCTTCTTCGTTCACGGGTTGGTAGAAACTCGGCCAGCCGGTACCGGATTCGTATTTGGTCTCCGAGTCGAACAAGGGTTCGCCGCAACATACGCAGCGGTAGACACCGATATCGTGGCAGTCCCAGTATTCGCCCGAAAATGCCGGTTCGGTGCCGCATGCGCGGCAGATATCGAACTGGTCGGGGGTGAGTTCTTCACGCCATTCGGCGTCGGTTTTGTCTTGCGGATTTTTTGTCATAGTTAAAATTTTTTACCACCGAGACACAAAGGCACAGAGAAAGAAAAAACTTAGAGGGGGCGTTTGCTTTTCTCTGTGTCTCGGTGCCTCTGTGGTGAGTTTCTATTAAAGTACCTCGGCCGCGTGATCTGCGAGCCTCGAACGTTCGCCGCGTTGCAGTGTGACGTGACCGCTGTGCGCCCAACCCTTGAACCGGTCCACCACGTAGGTCAGGCCGGAGCTGCCCTCGGTGAGGTAGGGCGTATCAATCTGCGCGATGTTGCCCATGCACACCACCTTGGTGCCGGGACCGGCTCGGGTGATGAGGGTTTTCATCTGCTTGGGCGTCAGGTTTTGCGCTTCGTCGATGATGAGATACTTGTTGAGGAAGGTGCGGCCGCGCATGAAATTGAGCGATTTAATCTTGATGCGCGAGCGGATGAGGTCGCGCGTCGCTGCGCGGCCCCAGTCGCCGCCTTCCTCGTCGGCCTTGTTCAGTACATCGAGGTTGTCATCCAGCGCGCCCATCCACGGCGACATCTTCTCCTCTTCGGTACCCGGTAGGAAGCCGATGTCTTCACCCACCGGCACGGTGACGCGCGTCATAATGATTTCGGAATACGTTTTTTGTTCCAGCACCTGCATCAGTCCCGCCGCCAGCGTGAGCAACGTCTTGCCCGTACCGGCCTGTCCCAGCAGGGTGACGAAATCGATCTCGGGATTCATCAGCAGATTGAGCACAAAATTCTGCTCGCGGTTGCGTGCGGTAATTCCCCAGATGGCGTTCTTGCTGTGGGTGTAGTCGGTGAGTGTGCGCAGCGTGGCGGCATTGCCTTCCTGAGCGGCGACCACCGCATAGAAAGGAGTTTCACCTTCCTGGTAGACGAACTCGTTCACCAGCATGTCGCGGCACAGCGGTCCCTTCAGGTGATAGAAGGTGTGGCCGGCTTGTTGGCCGGACTGCATGTCTTTGCCGTGTTTGTCCCAGAAATCGGCGGGCAGGGGCAGCATGCCGGTATACAGCAGGTCGGTGTCTTCCAGCACTTTGTCATTGAAATAATCCTGTGCATTCAGACCCAGCGCGCGCGCTTTGATGCGCATGTTGATGTCTTTGCTGACCAGGGTCACTTCGCGTTTGGGTTGCTGTTTGTGCAGGTACGCAACCACGCCGAGAATGGCATTGTCGGCTTTGCCGTTGGCGAGATTCTTGGGCAATTCGTGGTCGATGAACTGGGTCTGCAGGTACAAACGTCCCGTGGCGCTCTTGTTACCCTGTGCCTGAAGCGATACCCCTTCCTCGATGTTGACACCCTCGCTCACCAGCGCGTCCATGAAACGGCTGGCCTGGCGCGCGTTGCGCGCCACCTCGGTCATGCCTTTTTTGTTGTTGTCCAGCTCTTCCAGCACGAACATCGGCAGATAGATATCGTGTTCCTCAAAACGGAACAGGCTGGTCGGGTCGTGCATCAGCACGTTGGTGTCCAGCACGAACAGTTTTGTGTCCAGGGTCTTTTTGCTTGGCGCTGCTTTGCGAGTTGGCATATTGCTCCTTACAGAGTTTGTACGAACGAGAGAACTTCCTGGGCGTGACCATCGGCTTTCAGGCCGCGCCATTCTTTGCAAATATTGCCTTTTTGATCCAGCACGAAGGTACTGCGTTCAATGCCGCGTACCTGTTTACCATACATATTCTTCAACTTGATGACACCGAACAGGCTGCATGCGAGCTCTTCGCTGTCCGAGAGCAGGGCGAAAGGCAGCGTGAACTTGGTTTTGAAGTTCTCGTGCGATTTGATGCTGTCGCGCGAGATGCCCACGATGTCGCTGCCCGCTTTTTGGAACCCGGGATACAGGTCGCGAAATTGCTGTGCCTCGGTGGTGCAGCCCGGTGTGTTGTCTTTGGGGTAGAAGTAAACCACCAGAGATTTGCTGCGCAAGGGAAATAAGGTGAAATCGATAGCGCCCGTGGCGGGCAGGGTGAAATTAGTTACAGCCTGATGCGACATTGAATGCACTCCTGTAATGGTGTGTCATTGTTGACAAAATAGACAGCTAAGGCAAGCGCTTCCTGAAGTCCTTATCTGATTATTGGATTCGCCATTCAGTTAGCAAGGTTATCGGCGGGGCTGGGAAGGCGGATGCTTAGGCGGATTGCGGTACCGGACAGTTATGCCGGCGGCCAGACGAGATCCACGCGTCCGCAGTTGGGTACGCTGCCGTGTACGACGGCCTCTGCCGAGCTTGTCAACCCAAGTGCCGACAGGATGGGGTGCTCGTGCGACACCGCGAGTACATGAGCCTGTGGGTGGAGCGCGGCAATCTCGTCCAGAAAACCGCGCAAACGTTCCATCTGTTCCAGAAAGGATTCGCCGGCGGCGGGTTTGAAATGCACGGGCGCATGCAATATCTGGTTGATAAAAACTTGCACGGGAAAGCCGTCAAGACCGGATTTGCGCTCGTTCAAGCGCAGATCGATGCGCAGCGGAATGGATCTGCCGCGTAGCAGAATATTTATGGTTTCCTGCGCGCGGGGAAATTCCGAGACATAGGCGTGGGTGAAGGTTTCCGCGCGCAGCGTCTGGGCGAGCGATTCGGCCTGTTCTTTGCCACGTGGTGTCAGGTGTACAGGGCGTTTGGGGTCGTCATTGATGAAAAGGCCGACGTTGGCCTCGCTTTCGCCGTGTCTGATTAAAGTGATTTTCATGGCTTCTGGCCGGGGCGTTAGATGAGGATGCCGCACTGATTTTATCGGGATTGAACTTTATTCATTCGCGGCAGTCATAGCAAGCGGGTAAATCACCTGTTGTTATTTGAGAGGGTACATCATGAAAAAATATCTTGTTTTGATCGCGCTGACTGTTTCCGAATGGTTCGCTGTACTGGCTAATACCGTTCCCGTCTAAGGCGAACGCGCCGATTAATTTATAGTTCAAACACGTTGCTGCCGCGCATCCGTGCGGCAGCATGTATTGCCGCTCGGATCTGTTCCGGCCAGCGCGCATCTCCCTTCGTTTCCTCAATACCAATCAATGCGGCTGTTGCCAGTGCGCGCAGTGTTGCCACGTCTGTCGTTTGCCCGTCTTGCGGTGTGCTCGCCTGAAAGTACAGCATGCCATTGCGTTGCGTGACGGTGAGCAGATATAGATCCTTGCCGTGCGCATTGACCTCTTTGTCGCGTACCTCAAAACATAAAGTTGCGCTGTTTGGCCCGGATGAGGCGGGTATATCAAGCTGTTTGACAATCTCTTCGATGAAGGGCTGTGCCAGATTCAGTTGCGGCGCGAGCGTCATGCGATAGCGCCCGGGGCGCTCGATGATCAGCGGGTTGGCTAGCGGCGGTGTCTTGCCCGGGCGGACTAGGGACAGTAGTACCAGTGCCGCAATAGTGAGGAGGGTTAGTTCGATCAAAATGCAAGGGCATGAATGTGGTGCGGCATTTTATCCCTCTATGCGAGGATTTGTACTTGCTTAGTATTTAATATTTCCATAATATTGGAAATGTAGAATCATTTGCGGAGGCGAAATTGAAGATCTCTTTGGCGGTTGAGGCCTTGGCAGCATTGGCGCAGGAGTCGCGTCTGTCGGTGTTTCGTGTGCTGGTGCAGGCCGGGAAGGGTGGCTTGGCCGCGGGTGTGTTGGGTGAACGACTGGCTATCCCGCCTGCCACGCTGTCGTTCCATTTGAAGACGCTGACGCATGCCAAGCTCATCAAGTCGCGCAGCGAGGGGCGTTTCGTGATCTACAGCGCCAACTATGCCGAGATGGACAAGCTTATTGCCTATCTTACCGAGCATTGTTGCGCGGGTGATACGGCACAGTGTGCACCGTTGAAAAAGTGTTGATTGTGTAGTCGCGGGCGGCTTTTGCCGCAAATGAAAAACTTTGGAAAGGAGTAAAACGATGACGGCTGAAAAGATTTATACGGTGCTGGTTTTATGTACCGGCAATTCCGCACGCAGTATCTTGGGTGAAGTGCTGTTCAATAACCTGAGCAAGGGCAAGTTCAAAGCCTACAGCGCGGGCAGCAAGCCGGCGGGGAAAGTGAATCCCGGTGCACTTGAGCTGTTGCAAAAACAAGGTTACAGCGTCGAAGGGCTGCGCAGCAAGAGCTGGGATGAGTTTGCGCTTCCGGGTGCGCCGGAATTCGATTTTATTTTCACCGTGTGCGATAACGCCGCGGGTGAAGCTTGCCCGCTTTGGCTGGGCAAGCCGGTCACCGCGCATTGGGGAATCCCCGATCCCGCACATGTAGAGGGGGATGAAGCCCGCCGTGCCGCGTTCAAAAAAGCATCTGATCAGTTGGCTCGGCGCATCCAGCTGTTCCTCAGTCTGCCTATCGAAAAGCTCGACCAGCTTATCCTCAAAGAAAAGCTCGCCGAGATCGGGCGTATCAAAGATTAAGGAGGCATCATGAAGCGGTTGCAGGTATTTGATCCAGCGCTGTGTTGCAGCACGGGCGTGTGCGGAGCAGAGGTCGATCAGGCACTGGTGGATTTTAGTGCCGATGTCGATTGGGCAAAGCAGAGCGGAGCGCAAATCGAACGTTTTAATCTGGCGCAGCAGCCGTTGGCCTTCGCCGAGAGCGCGACGGTAAAAAAGTTTCTGGAAACATCGGGACAAGAAGGGCTGCCGCTGATTTTACTGGATGGCGAAACGGTTCTATCCGGGCGCTATCCCAGCCGCGACGAACTGTCCGGGTGGTTGGGCATTAAGGCAGCGCCTTCGCTTTTCACCGAACAGGTAGCCGAGCTGGTGGCCATAGGCGCGGCGATTGGTGCGAACTGCGAGCCGTGTTTTAAATATCATTACGATCAGGCGCGCAAACTCGGCGTGAGCGATTTGGATATGCGTTACGCGGTCGATCTGGCGCAGAAAGTGAAAGACACGCCGGCGCACGCCATGCTGACTCTCGCTGAACGCTACCTCGGCCCAGCGACAACCAGCACCGCCGCAAAAGCGAATTCGTGTTGCGTGACGGAGCCGGTGGCGATCATCAAACTAGCATCCAAGTGTTGCGGATAATCACGATGTAGGCTGGTGGTGAGGTACGAACCCCAGCATTTGATACTCGAAACATGCTGGGGTTCGCGTTGCTCACCACCAGCCTACGGCACATCCCCCAATCTACGCTCGGCTTTCGACTATAGGAGTCGCCCATGAAATTCATCACCCAAGCACCTCGCTTCCTATTTTTCACCGGCAAGGGCGGTGTCGGTAAAACCTCGCTGGCTTGCGCCACCGCAGTGCGCTTGGCGGACGAGGGTAAGCGCGTGCTGCTGGTAAGCACCGATCCGGCTTCCAATGTGGGACAGGTGTTCGGTGTGGCTATCGGCAACACCATTACGCACATTTCCTCGGTAGCAAATTTATCCGCATTGGAAATCGACCCGCAGGCCGCCGCGCAAGCTTATCGAGACCGCATCGTTGACCCCGTGCGCGGCGTGTTGCCGGAGGCGGTGGTCAACAGTATCGAAGAGCAACTGTCCGGCGCATGTACGACCGAGATCGCCGCGTTCGACGAATTCACCGAGTTGCTTACCGACGCAAAACTGCTTGAACAATTCGACCATATTATTTTCGACACCGCACCTACCGGACATACCATCCGCCTGCTGCAATTGCCCGGCGCATGGAGTGGTTTTTTGGACGACAACCCGGAAGGCGCATCCTGTCTCGGCCCTTTGGCGGGGCTGGAAAAACAGCGCCAGCGCTACAGCGATGCCGTCGCGGTACTGGCCGACTCGCACAGTACGCGGCTGGTGCTGGTAGCACGCGCGCAACGTTCCACCTTGCAGGAAGCCGCGCGCACCAGCGAGGAGTTGGCGCACATCGGGCTGGCGCACCAGTATCTGGTGGTGAACGGTTGCATGCCGGAAAGCGAAGCGGGCGACCCGGTGGCACTCGCCATCTTCCGGCGCGAACAAAATGCACTCGCAGCGATGCCGCAAGTGTTGAGTGCATTGCCGCTGGATCAGCGCAGCCTGCTGCCGTTTAATCTGGTCGGCATAGATGCACTGCGCGCACTGCTCAGTGACGCGCCTATCAATGCGACCAGTGTTATTGCGCATCGCGATGTCGAGTTGCCGAATCTTTCTGCTTTGATCGACGAGTTTGAGCAGACCGGACACGGCCTGATTATGCTGATGGGCAAGGGCGGAGTGGGCAAGACCACGCTGGCGGCGGCAATTGCCGTGGAGCTGGCCGCGCGCGGCCATGCCGTGCAGCTCACCACCTCCGATCCTGCCGCGCATCTGAGTGCAACCTTGCAGGGCGAAATGGCGAATCTGAGCGTGAGCCGCATTGACCCGCACGCCGAAACCGAACGTTACCGCCAGCACGTGCTCGACACCAAAGGCAAGAATCTGGATGCGCAAGGTCGCGCGCTGCTGGAAGAAGATTTGCGCTCGCCCTGCACCGAAGAGATCGCCGTGTTCCAAGCTTTCTCGCGCGCCATCCGCGAAGCGAATCACGCCTTCGTGGTGATGGATACCGCGCCGACCGGACACACTCTGTTGCTGCTGGATGCGACGGGTGCATACCACCGCGAAGTCGCGCGCAACATGAAAGAGAAAATACACTTCACCACGCCGATGATGCAACTGCAAAACCCGCAACACACTCGCATGCTCATCGTGACGCTGGCGGAAACAACGCCTGTGCTGGAAGCCGCGAACTTGCAGGATGACCTGCGCCGCGCGGGCATCGAACCGTGGGCGTGGATTGTCAACCAAAGCCTCGCCGCAGCGCACCCCGCATCGTCTTTGCTGGCACAGCGCGCGGCGCAGGAATGGGTGCAGCTGGAAGCGGTGCAGCAACGCTATGCCAAACGGATTGCCGTCGTGCCGGTGCAGGCGGAAGAGCCTGTGGGGATTGCAGCGCTGCGAGCTCTTCTCCCTTCTCCCGTAGGCGGGAGAAGGGGCGGGGATGAGGGGCGGTGAGTACTTCTAAAACTGGCTTCAACCTGCAGTCCCTCACCCCAACCCTCTCCCGCTTGCGGGCGAGGGAGCCGAGTGGCGAAAAATTAAGATTATGGATGTGAAAAACAAAAGGACAAAAACATGAACCTCTTCGAACGTTACCTCACCCTCTGGGTTTTCCTCTGCATCATCGTCGGCGTCGTGCTGGGGCAAGCCATCCCCGCGCCGTTTCACTGGTTGGGGAGCTTGGAAGTTGCCAAAGTGAATATCCCGGTCGGACTACTGATTTGGGTGATGATTATTCCCATGCTGTTGCGCATCGATTTTGCTGCCTTGCACGAGGTGCGCAAACACTGGCGTGGTATCGGTGTGACGCTGTTCATCAATTGGGCGGTCAAACCGTTCTCGATGGCCTTGCTGGCTTGGTTGTTCATCCGTCACTTTTTTGCGCCGTATCTGCCGGCCGATCAACTCGACAGTTATATCGCGGGTCTCATTCTGCTCGCGGCGGCTCCGTGCACCGCGATGGTGTTTGTGTGGAGCCGGCTGGTGAATGGCGAACCTTTGTTCACCCTGAGTCAGGTCGCGCTCAATGATGCCATCATGGTGTTCGCTTTTGCACCGCTGGTGGCACTGCTACTTGGCATATCATCCATCGTCGTGCCGTGGGATACGCTGCTGGTGTCGGTTGCACTCTACATCGTGATGCCGGTTATCATCTCGCAACTATTGCGCAGGCTGTTGCTAAGGCAGGGGAAGGCTGCGTTTGAACACACGCTAGCCAAAATCGGTCCGTGGTCAATCTCGGCCTTGCTGCTGACACTGGTGCTGTTGTTCGCTTTTCAGGGAAAGGCCATCGTCGAGCAACCGCTTATCATCGCCATGCTCGCCGTGCCCATCACCATCCAGGTGTATTTCAATTCAGCGCTGGCGTACTGGCTTAACCGCCGCGTCGGCGAGGTGCATTGTGTGGCTGGACCTTCAGCTTTGATCGGTGCATCGAACTTCTTCGAGCTGGCCGTCGCCGCCGCTATCAGCTTGTTTGGTTTTGAATCCGGTGCGGCGCTGGCAACGGTGGTCGGCGTGCTGATTGAAGTGCCGGTGATGCTGAGTGTGGTGTATCTGGTGAAACGCAGCGAAGGATGGTATCAATCCGCTGCGCACGCGGGAGATTAATTCTAGCAACCTTAAATTGCACCGCAGAAGTATTGTCGGCGTGCAATTAAGTTGTCTCAGGCCGAGTGTTTTTTCACCCAAGCTAGATACGCGTTCATCCAGCCCTGCAAAAATTTTCTGCTGCCAATTCCGATGTTGCCGTCTTCATCTGTCAGTTTTTGATTGAATGAATCCCGGCTTCGGGTAATAGCGCTTAATCCGATCGTGTTGCTCATTGCCGGCCTACAGTGCCAGCATGAAGGCCAGCAGGTCTTTCTTCTCCTGTTCGTTTAATTTCAACTCCAACACCAGATTGAAAAATTCCACCGTGTCCGCCAGCGTCAGCAAACGCCCATCGTGCAGATAAGGCGGTGATTCTTTGATCCCGCGCAGCGAAAAAGTTTTGATAGGGCCGTCTGCCGAAGCCGTGCGGCCGTTGATGGTGACTTGTTTGAAGAAGCGTTCCACCTGCAAATTGTGCATGCTGTTGTCGGTGTAATACGGTGGCGTGTGGCAGCTTGCACACTGGGCTTTGCCGAAGAAAATTTCCTGACCGCGCAATTCGCTTTCGCTGGACAGAGCGGGAGCGAGCTTGCCGAACAGATTGAGCTTGGGGGTGGGCGGGAAATCGAGCAATTCCTGAAACTCGGCCATAAACTGCACCTGACTGCCGCGTTCCAGCACGTTGATACCTTTGCGCGCCGCATCCGCCGGAATGCCGTCGAAATAAGCGCCGCGCTGTTCGAACTCGGTAAAGTCTTCCACTGTTTTCAGCGCGCGTTGCGAGCCGAACAGGCGCTGGATATTCACGCCGCGCAGCGACGGCGTGTCAATGCGGTGACGATGATCGTTGGGGCGAATGTCGCCCACCGTGTGCGTTGCGGCAGTGGTGTGGCCATTGGCGTGGCAGTCGAAACAGGCCACACCTTGCGAGGCTTGCAAACTGCGGCGGTCATCCGTGGCATTGAATTGCTGCTGCGGAAACGGGGTGAGCAGCAGGCGCAGCCCCTCGAGCTGTTTGGGATTGAGAATGTCTTTGAATAACGCGTAAAAATTGTTAAGCGTTACCAGCTTGCCTTGCGACACATCGCCCAAATCGGGGCGCGTGCTTAGATAAATCGCCGGTGGAAATTCGGGTAGAAAATGATCCGGTAGATCAAAGTCGAGATCGAAGCGCGTCAGATCACGCCCGGTTTGCTTCTTGATGTCGGTGATGAGATTTTTCGGAAATACCATGCCGCCGACTTCATGATGAGGGTGTGGCAAGGGCAAAAATCCAGCCGGCCAAAGATGTTTGTTTTTGATTTCCTGTGGCGACAAATCCGCAAGGCTTTCCCATGTCATGCCCCGTGGTAACTTGACACGCACACCGTCCTGCACAGCTTTTCCGCGCGACATTGCCGTGAGTGAAGCGGGAATGTTCGCAAGGTCATAACGTTCCGCGAGCATGGCCTGTTGGCGTTGTGCAAATTGCGGTTTCCCTGCTTGCAGGCGTTGTGTCAGCGTTGAAAAATCTTCCTCGGCAGCCCGCGCCGTGAGCGCGAAACAGACTAGTGCCGCTGACGACAGCGCGAGCAAGCGGACGAGTGAGCATCCCTGCATGAGCAACTCCTTATCTTGAGATGTTCGGTATTGCACTCGTTAAACTTCAATGAATAAATATTCCTTCAGCTTGTTGGAAAACTTTGCGTCATTGCGTCTGACCCACTCCAGCAACATGGCGGCATGCTCTTTTTCTTCGTCGCGGTTGTGAACCAGAATTTTTTTGAGTTCTGCATCTTTGCACAGCGCGGCGCGCTGGTTGTAACTGTCGATGGCATCCAACTCTTCCATCAGTGAAACAATGGCGCGGTGCATGTCGCGTGCTTCGGCGGAGAGTTCTTCAACGGGTTCTTGATAACTGCTGGTGGACATAAGTTTCTCCTTGAGATTTTGGGAAGGTCTGATCAAATCTTATTCGCGGGAATGACAACTTGCTCAGAGATTTCTTGCCGGGTTTGAATGTGAAAACTAGGATTCAAGAAATGCGAGCAAATCGGCATTCAGTTTATCTTCGTGCGTATGGGCAAGTCCGTGGGGGGCACCCGCATAAACTTTCAAGATCGAGTGTTTGACGAGTTTTGATGTAGGAATCGCCGATGCGGTAATAGGCACAATCTGGTCGGCATCGCCGTGGATGATGAGTGTCGGCATGTCGAATTTTTTCAGATCATCCGTAAAGTCGGTTTCTGAAAATGCTTTGATGCAGTCGAGTTCGTTCTTGAGGCCGCCCTGCATTCCCTGCAACCAGAACGCACTGCGGACTCCCTGACTGATCTTCGCGCCTGGTTGGTCTGCGCCGTAGAACGGCGTGGTGAGATCCTGAAAAAATTGCGAACGGTCGGCGGCGACCCCGTTGCGAATCGTGTTGAAAGTCTCGATGTCCAAACCGCCGGGATTGGCCTCCGTCTTGAGCATCAGGGGTGTCACCGCACCCACCAGCACGACTTTGGCAACGCGGCTGCTGCCGTGGCGACCAATGTAACGCGCGACTTCGCCGCCGCCGGTAGAGTGCCCTACCAGCATGATGTTGCTCAGGTCCAGCACCTCGATGAGTTCCGCCAAATCGTCGGAATAAGTGTCCATATCGTTACCGCCGTAGGGTTGGCTGGAGCGGCCATGTCCGCGCCTGTCATACGCGATGCAGCGATAACCGTGTGCGGCTAAAAAAACCATCTGGCTTTCCCAAGCATCGGCATTGAGCGGCCAGCCGTGGCTGAACACCACCGGCTGGCCAGTGCCCCAATCCTTGTAATAGATTTCCGTGCCGTCCTGCGTGGTGAGCGAATTCATTGCGGATTCCCTGAATAAGTTGTAAGTCGTTCAGCACAGTGCGCGGCTTGCTGTTTCCATTCTGTGCCGTAACGCACATAAGGCGGTTGTTTATATGTGCCAGAGCACAGCGCCGGGTTGTGCGCGCTGACATCATTGACCAGACGGGAAGCGTTCCGGGAAAAAGGAAATAGACATGACAAAAACTATAACGAAAGAACAAATGTTGTCGCGCTGGAAGCCGCTCCCAAGAAAGTGATCAAGATAAGTGTGCAGTACACGAATCATGCAGCGGGGGATAAAAAATGCGGCAGCTGTGCGAATTTCATCGCTGAATCGAATACCTGCAAGCGGGTGTCGGGGACGGTGAATCCTAAGGGCGGGTGCGTTTTGTGGGTGAAGAAGGGCTGAGTGTTCTAAGTGATAGGTGTTTGCACGGGTACAGCGGTCATCCCAGAAAAACTGTTGCCTTAAATCTTTGAATTAGCCAAGGGGGGGCACCCCCCTTGGCTTTCTTGCTTTTCTCCGGGCGTAATCGATACGACTTAATCGATACAGCTTAATCGAGGTGGGGAAGGTCGTTGTTGTTTTCGGGCGTGCCCTGTGCCGAGACAATCAAATCCTCGAACCGGCCTTCTTGTAATAGTTTTAGAAAGGCCTCCACCACCGAGGGATCGAACTGTGTGCCCGCACCTTCCTTGATAATCGCGACGGCTTTCTCTACCGGCCATGCCGTTTTGTAGTGACGGTGGCTGATCAGCGCGTCGAACACATCCACCACCGAAACGATGCGAGTTGCCAAGGGGAGTTTCTGCGCCAAAATGCCCGCGGGATAACCCTTGCCGTCCCAGCGTTCGTGGTGGTTCAACGCGACATCGTGTGCCAGACTGAAGTGATGGTCACGGCTTAACAGAATGCCGCCGATGTCGGTGTGGCTCTTCATCACGCTATATTCGGTCTCGTCCAGCTTGCCCGGTTTGCACAACACATCATCCGGGATGCCCACTTTGCCGATGTCATGCAGGCGGCTCGCTTGTCCGTATAACACTGACTCATATTCGGAGATGCCCATCTCCAGCGCTACGCGCTGCGTGTAGTTGTCGATGCGACGGATATGGGCACCGGTGGTCTTGTCTTTGAACTCGGCCACTTGCGCCAGCATTTCGATCACATTGTCATAGGCGGTTTTGAGGTCAAGGTGCAAACGCAGATTTTCCAAGGCGCTGGAGCATTGGCGGGCGGTAATTCTGATGAGGTCGCGGTCGGCATCGGTGAGGTCGAGCGTGGGTTCGATGTAGATGAAGCCCACGGGTTTGTTTTCAATGGTGAGCGCGACGACCAGCGCATCTTTTCGCAGACTCTCGGAATCGCGTCCCTCTATGACGACGCGGATACATTCTTCGCGTACCGTTTGCATGCGTTCCGGGCTGTTGATGTTGCCGGTGGTGGCATGCACGGTGACTGCTTTGCCGTCCAGTGTGGCGATCATGCCGGGGATAGTGGAAATGAAGCTGCTTTCGCTTAGATTGCACAGCCCGACAATCTGGGTCAATACGCCTTCAAAGAACTTCTGCAAAGAAGTGTTGCCGATATGGTAGATGTCGGGAGCCGCTTCCAGTACCTGCTTGAGACCGATGCGATTCATGTCTATGGTCTTCAGGTCGCGGTAAGCCTTGATCGTGGAGCGTACCGTGGTGTAGAGGCGCGTTGCCGTCATCTCGGTTTTGTCGTGGTAGTCGTCGATGTCGAAGTTGTCGATGACGAAGCGTTCCGGTGCCAATCCCGGCTGGCCGGTACGGATGACCAAACGTGTCGTGGTATTGCCAAGCTCTTCGCGGATGTATTGCACCAATTTTAGCCCGGCATCGTCGGTCTCCATCACCACATCGATCAGCGCCGCGGCAACATCTTTTTCGCGCAGCAAAATCTCTTTGGCTTGCCGCGCGGAATCGGCTTCCAGTATTTCCAGATCGCGTTCGTGAAAACGGAATCCGCGCAGATTAAGACGCGTGACCGCGCGCACATCCGGCTCATCGTCAACGACCAGTAATTTCCAGGTGTGGCGCGGAGCAGTGCTTTGCGGTGAAGAGTCGGGCGCGGGTGTCGCCTGGGTGCGTGTGAATTTCATTGTGTGACTCCATCTGCGCTTGCAGCCGGGAGATAGGGAAGTTCGATGTCAAAGCGGCTGCCTTGCTCGGGCGCACTGTGGCAAGTGATGCTGCCGTTCAATTGGGTGGTGACGATGTTGTAGCAAATATACAGCCCCAGACCCGATCCCCCTGGCCTCGGCGGGTGGTAAAGAATGGCTCGAATATCTTGGCTGCGATTTCCGGCGGCATTCCTGCACCGGTGTCGGCGAAGCTGAGGTGCAAGCGGTTGGCGGGCAATAGTGTGACCGTGATGGATATTTCCCCTGCGCGTTTGCCCTCGTCGAAAGCATGTTGCAGACTGTTGAGCATGAGATTGGTCAGCAATTGGTGCAGCAGACCGGGCGCGCCGTTGATATTCAGGGCTTCCGGGCAATCTATATTGATACGGATCTGGGTGCGTTTGAACTCGTTGTGCAAATTGGTCTGCACATCGCTGATGAGCTGTTTCATATTGAACGCCCGGCTCTGCTCCGAGGCCTGGTCGATAGACGTGCGTTTGAAGCTGCGCACCAGCTCGGCAGCGCGCATCAGATTGGACACGGCCAGTTTTCCCGCTTCCTGCAGCGTGGCGAGATTGGCAGAAAACTCTTCCTCGCTGACTTCTTCCTGTTTCATCATTTCCAGCAAATGCTGAAATACTTCGTCGTTTTGCGAGATTGCACCCAGCGCGATACCCACCGGCGTGTTCACTTCATGGGCAAAGCCCGCCACCATGCGTCCGAGCGAAGCGAGTTTTTCGCTCTGCAGCAGTTGCTTGCTGGCATCTTCCAGTGCCTTGGTGCGTTCCTGAACCTTCTGCTCAAGCGTGGAGTTGGCATTCGCCAGCTCGCGGTTCTGGCTCGAGAGCAACATATACAGACGCTCCAGCGCATCCAGCAAGGGGGTGATGCGGTTGTCTTCGGTTTCCGACTCGGCATCAAAAGCGGCTGCAGGTGTCTCGCCGGCATGGATACGCGCGATATTGCGCGCCATCTCCTGATCCTGTCCCAGGATATGCACTGTCAGCCACAGCGAAAGAAAACCGTGCAGCATCGCAGCCGGATTCTCGGCCAGCGCGCGGCTGTTCCACATCATCGTGACCTGTTTTAGAAATTCGGCATGCTGGAATTTGTGCGGCTCGACATGGCGTGAATCAATCGCCATTTCGGCCATGAGGCGTTCTTCCTCATTGAAATGGTAGATGGCGTAGTCAGCCAGCTGCGCGAAGAGATTCTGCAACTCCTCCTCGCTGGAAGTGCCCGCCAATAGAATATCTCCGGCCAGATTGACCAGATCCACCAGGTGGTGATGCTGCTGATCTACTGTTGGAAGGCCGGTTTCAAAACGGTGATCCCACTCGAAGGCTTGCATTGTGTTGGCTCCCTAGCGATAAGGTGATTTCATTATGCCACTGTTTGTGTTTGTTTCGGTAGGCTAGGAGAAAAGGGATGTTTTTTTGCAAAGCTGCGCGGAGCGCGACCCTGAAATGATGCCCCCTTGCGGGGCTTGCGCAAGAGAAGCGAGCTCTAGAGGATGAGGCGAGCGGGTGTCAATCGCTGCAATGGTTGCGGGGTGATGGAATACGGTTAGCGTTTCTCTGCGCGCAAGAGGGCGTGCACGATTTCGCTCACCATTATCTTGTGCTTGGGCGAAAGGCGTTGGTAGTCGTCCGGTAGGGTTGCCACGGCTTCCGCGCTATAGCTTGCGCGCTCTTCCTCTGCTTTTAATACGCCTGTGTTTTTTTCGTTTTCTCCGTAGTGCAGCCAATGCGGAGAGGCTTTCAGCCATTTCGAAAGGGTGCGTATTTTGTCTCCTGCGGGAATGGATTCTCCTGCCATCCATTTGCGCACCGCTTGTGCGGTGACTGGTTCGCCCGTATAGCGCCGGTTGAATTCGCGCGCGACATGGGTGGGGCTGGTGATGCCTATTTCGGCTTCGCTGAGCAGGCGCGTTAGGCGCTTGCCGAAAGCCACTTTCTCGTTGGTCATATTCATGGTTAAAAATTATCATCTTGATGGTAACTATTAGTTGCGTTGTTTGGTAACTGATAGTAGATTTATGGATGAGCTGGGATAAGTTGTGTAACTGGAGCCTGAGGCATCGCTTGTACTGGGTGAAGTGCCTCTTGGTATGTGATGGAGGTGTTTTCCCATGTTGCAGAACGCCAAAAATAGCGATGAGATCTTTCGGTTTTCGATTGAGGGTAGTGTGACCGATTGTATGGTGGATGAGTTGAGAGAGGCGATTTTGTCTGCAATTGTTAGATCGGAAGAGATTGAAATCGATTTGTCCCGCGTTTCCAGAATTGATTCGGCGGGTTTGTTGCTGATGATTGATGCCAAACTGGAGGCGCTCACACGGGAAAAGTCGTTACATTTTGTCCACTACAGCAAACCTGTGGCTGAGATATTGGAACAGTCAGGGTTGGTGGAATTTTTTGCTCATCCCCGTTTGGGTAGGGAGCGTACATCGAATCGCTAGTGTTGTATTCTGTTTGGAACCTAAGCTGTTCAGTAGAAGCAGACTGTGGGAGTGGCTTCAGCCACGAATTCTTTGCACTCCTCAATCCCTTTCGCGGCTGAAGCCGCTCCCACAAAAACCACGGTGCTCACAAAAACCAGTGCTCCCACAAAGGGTTTGTTGATGCTCTGATTAAGTTTTATCAATGAGAATTTAATCAGACCTTCCTTAATTTGATCTTTCCTAAGCGGGCTGATTTTTCTGTGTGACAACGCTGGCCTGGAATTTGCTGACAGTAACGCCAGTATAGAAATCAACTGGAGACTGTATGAGTTATTCGGCAAGTGCCGCAAAGGGCGAAACGATATTACCGGAGGGGGAATTCATTTATTCCCGCACCGATCTCAAGGGCATCATCCTTGAGGCGAACGAGGCGTTTTGTCGCGTGAGCGACTATACCCAGGAACAAATGGTGGGAAAACCACATAGTCTGGTGCGACATCCGGATATGCCTGCCGAGGCATTTGCCGATATGTGGCGCGATCTGAAAAATGGCCGTCCGTGGCGCGGGCTGGTCAAAAACAAGCGCCGCGACGGCGGGCATTATTGGGTGGTGGCGAATGCTTCCCCGGTGCGGGAGAACGGTGTTGTCGTTGGCTATCAGTCGGTACGCGGACGGCCTTCGCGCACCGAGGTGGCGGCGGCGGATGCGGTGTACCGCCGCATCCGCAACGGGGACAAGTCTATATACATCGACCACGGGCGCGTGGTGACTAAGCAGGCTGCGTGGGTCAACGCGGTTACATCTTTGCGTTTTCAGATGGCAATGTGCGGTGTGCTCGCGCTCTTGCCCTCGCTGTTGCTCATGGGCGAGGTGCTGGCGGACTGGATGATTCCGTCGGCGGCGGCTTTGTCTATCAGTGCGGTGGTGGCGGTATTGTCGCTGTACTTCCTGTTTATCTTTTTGCCGCGCACGCTCAGCGACCTTGGTCTGGTGAACGATGCGCTGGAAAATGTGCTGGCGACCGGCGATCTTAAGCCGCGTTTCGATCTGCCGCGCCGGGACGCGCTAGGCGTGTTGAGCCGCCGTGCGGACAAGGTGTTGTCGTCTTTGCAGGCGACGTTGCAGGGGATGAGCAATGTGAGCGAGCATGTTGCTTATTCCACGGCCCAGGTGTCTGCCGGTGTGCAGCATATTCATGAGGCCGCCAAGGCGCAGAGTGAGGCCACATCGTCAGCTGCTGCCGCGATAGAGCAGATCACGCACTCTATTGCCGAGGTAGCCGGGCATGCGCAAAGCACCTATCAGACCGCCGAGCAAACCGGCAAGACTTCGCGCGAAGGGGTGAGTATCACCCATCAGGCTTGCGCAACCATTGAGTCCTTGTCGCAAAGCGTGCGCGAATCTGCCGAGCGCGTAGAGTCT
Source organism: Betaproteobacteria bacterium (assembly GCA_020055845.1). Taxonomy (GTDB): domain Bacteria; phylum Pseudomonadota; class Gammaproteobacteria; order Burkholderiales; family Gallionellaceae; genus PALSA-1006. The sequence continues at coordinate 18,704 of JAGVIV010000001.1, read as the reverse complement.
TTGGGGCGGCGTTCTGAGGACATCAGCCGTATCGCCGGATCGATTCGCGAGATTGCGGATCAGACCAATCTGCTGGCGCTGAATGCCGCTATCGAGGCTGCGCGCGCGGGAGAGTCCGGGCGCGGTTTTGCGGTTGTGGCCGACGAGGTGCGTAAGCTGGCTGAACGCACGGCGCGCGCCACTGAAGAAATCTCCGGCATGATACGCAGCATTCAGGACGATACGTCTTTTGCCGTCGCCGGGATGCGCGCCGGGGCGACGCAGGTGAACGAGAGTGTGGCGCTGGTCAATCAGGCCGAAGTGGCTTTGCGGCGTATCGACGGGGAGATGGCGGCAACGGTAGAGATGATTGCCGGTATTACCCGCGAGACGATAGAGCAGCAGGGGGCCATCGCGCAGCTGGCGCAGAACGTGGACAAAATGGCCAGCATGACCGAGCAGAGTGTCAGCGTAGTTGACCAGAGCAATGCCATGGTGATGCATCTGGAAAGCTCGGTGGGGCGTATGAACAAGGCGGTGAAGCAATACGGAATCTAAGGCTGCATCGGACATGATTGACGGGCGGTCGCGTGTTTTTGGACTTCGGGTATGATGCGTGCAGGGTATTCATCTAGGGTCTGAGCGGGGGCTGCATGTTGCGCAAAATCATCGTTTCGCTGGCTTGTGTCGTGTCATCCGCCGCAGCGTGGGCGGATTCGTCGCTGATCGATGCGGCCAATAATCAGATGGGGATTCAAACCATCTCGACCTATGTCAATTACACGGAAACCGGTTTCGGGCGGCTGGGGACGCGCACGGGAACGCTAGATACCGAGACGGGGTCGGTTCCCGGTGTTGCGGCTTATCTTTCCACGATGAGCGACTGGCTGTTCGGCAATGACTATCTCGAAATTGAATATGCCCACTCCAGCGGTAACACGGATTATGTGGGCGCGTATCAGGGCGGTATATACGGTTCGGTCACGCAGACCTCCAGTGCGATATTCAGCGATTACAGCGGGCGTTACGGACGCGGATTCAAGCTGGGCTCCGCGTCCCTGTGGACGCCTTATCTGGAGTGGGGGCAGCACACGTGGGAGCGCGGGGTCAATTACGGCGAGACCTACACGCACCGTTATTCCGGCATCGGTCTGCTGCAGCAGTACGGATTGGGGCGGCATGTGGTACTTGCGCTGAATGTTTTGTACGGGGGGACGGCGGATTCGTTCATCGTGGTCAATTCCGGGGCGAACCTCACCGGTTTCAACGCGCCCTTGGGTAACTCTACATTTTCCAAGGCCGGAATTTCTTTTGATTACGCTTTCAGCCACGGGCTGCACGCCAGCTTGGGTATCGACTATCTGGCGTTCGACTACGGTATCAGTGCAACGTATGCTACCGGCGGCGGATTCGTCGCGTGGGAGCCGGACAGTAGCAGCAAATACACCATTGCCCGATTCGGCTTGAGCCAGTCTTTCTGAACTTCTGCTGTTCCTGTTTATCCTGTTTAGGGGATGGCGACCGCTTCAATCAATTCGCGCGCCAATTGATCTCCCGCTGAATTCTGGGTGTCCTGAATGCTTTGTAGGCGGTGGCCGGCAACGCCGGGGAGAACAGCCTGGATGTCTTCCGGGCTGACGGCATCGCGTCCATCCAGTAATGCCCAAGCGCGTGCGGCCGCGAGCAAAGAGAGTCCGGCGCGCGGGGAGAGACCGTGGGTATAACGCGCCGATTCGCGGGTGTGGCGCAGGATGGCCTGCACGTAGTCGAGCAGAGCCGGTGCGACGAACACTTGCCGGGCTTGTTGCTGCAGGCCCTGCAATTCGGCGACTCCGATCTGAGGCGTGAGATTGGCGACGATGTCGCGTCTGTCCACCCCAGACAATAGCCCGCGTTCCGCTTGCGCATCTGGGTAACCCAGCTGGATGCGCATCAGGAAACGGTCGAGTTGCGATTCCGGCAGAGGGAATGTGCCAATCTGGTTGCTCGGGTTCTGCGTCGCAATCACAAAGAACGGGGCGGGCAGCGGCCGCGTTTCGCCTTCGCTGGTGACCTGTTGTTCCTCCATCGCTTCCAGCAATGCACTCTGTGTCTTCGGCGTGGCACGGTTCACCTCGTCGGCCAAGATCATCTGCGCGAAGATCGGGCCGGCATGGAATTTAAAATCTCCGCTGTCGCGCTGGAAAATGGAAACACCGAGGATGTCGGAAGGCAGCATGTCGCTGGTGAACTGGATGCGCTGGAACTGCAGGCCCAGGGTCTTGGCCAGCACATGTGCCAGCGTGGTCTTGCCCACGCCGGGCAAATCTTCGATGAGCAGATGGCCGCGCGCGAGCAGGCAGGTGAGCGCGAGCCTGATCTGGCGGGGTTTGCCGAGGATGACTTGTTCGGTCTGGGCGATGACCTTGTGCAGGGGATGGTTCATATTTTTTGCGTTCTATTTTTTAGCGGGGAGGTTCGGCTTTTTCCAAAACTGGAACTCTTCTTCGTGTGTCTCGATATCCAGCTCCATCACTCTTGCCTGGAGTTTTTCCTGAACATCGGCAACGGCTTTGTTATAGACCGTCGGGGCTATCTCTTGCAAGCAGAAGTCGAGCAGTGCTTCGGCGGCGATATTGCCTAATCTTTGATCCATATATTGCTCAAGGTTTTCCTTGAAATAGCGTTCTATGGAGGCGACGGCCTCTGCGCGCGCCTGCTTGGAAAGCTTGATGCTCATAGCAGAACGGCCGCAATCACCTTGCGGTCTTCGGCTACAAGGATATTGTAGGTGCGGCAGGCTGCAGGGGTGTCCATGAATTCGACGCTGATACCCGCATCAATCAGGCTGCGATACAGTTGCACGGGGGGAAAGTGTTGCCGTGTCCCCGTGCCGAATATCACCACCTCGGGGGCAAGAGACAGAATCTGCTCGAAGTGCAGCGGAGTGAGTGTGGCGAGGTCTTGCGCGCCCCAGTCGCGCTGTACTTGTCCGGCGCTAACGAGGATGGGGCGGGTAAAGCGTTCGCCGTTGACGGCGACATAACCCTCGCCGTGCGCGGTAAAGGTCTTTTGACCGGTGTTGTTCGAGGGGTGCAGTTTCAAGGCTTAACTCCATTTGCTGGCGGGGGCGCGCTCGGATAGAATTGCGGCCTCCGCAAGCCGTCGTTTCAAGGGATTTTGGCGGATTCTACCGGATTCGACCGCGCCTGAAATATAGATTGAGAGAACAAAGTGACACAAACCAAATCATCCGATACCGATTCCAATCGCCCCGTGCTGAAATCCACCAAGCTGGCGAACGTCTGCTACGACATTCGCGGCCCGGTCATGGCGCGAGCGAAACAGATGGAAGAGGATGGTCACCGCATCATCAAATTGAACATCGGCAATCTCGCGCCTTTCGGTTTTGAAGCGCCGGAAGAGATCCAGCAGGATGTGATCCACAATCTGCCGAATTCGTCGGGTTATTCCGATTCCAAAGGCATGTTCGCCGCGCGCAAATCCATCATGCACTACGCGCAGCAGAAGAATATTTCCGGGGTCGGGATGGAGGATATTTTTATCGGCAACGGCGCGTCCGAGCTGATCGTCATGACCATGCAAGGGCTGTTGAACACCGGCGACGAAGTGCTGGTTCCCGCGCCGGATTACCCGCTGTGGACGGCGGCGGTGACGCTGGCGGGCGGCACTCCGCGCCATTATCTGTGCGACGAGGCGAACGAGTGGATGCCGGATATGGCAGACATGCGCAGCAAAATTACGCCCAATACCAAGGCGATTGTCGTCATCAATCCGAACAATCCGACCGGCGCGCTGTATTCCGACGATTTGCTGCGCGAGATTATTGCCGTCGCGCGCGAACATCAGCTCATTATTTTTGCCGACGAGATTTACGACAAAGTTTTGTACGACGGCGCGACACATACGTCCATCGCTTCGCTGGCGGATGACGTGTTGTTTGTGACGATGAACGGATTGTCTAAGAATTACCGTGCCTGCGGCTATCGCGCGGGCTGGATGATCGTGTCCGGCAACAAGAAAAATGCGCAGGACTATATCGACGGTCTGACCATCCTTGCCTCGATGCGTTTGTGTTCCAACGTACAGGGACAGTTCGCGATTCAGACGGCGCTGGGCGGCTATCAGAGCATCAATGACCTAGTGGCACCGGGCGGGCGTTTGGCCAAACAGCGCGATCTGGCTTACGACTTGCTCACCGCAATCCCCGGTGTGAGCTGCGTTAAACCCAAGGCCGCGCTATATCTGTTTCCCAAGCTCGACCCCAAGATGTACCCCATCGAGAACGACCAGAAGTTTATTCTCGAACTGTTGGAGCAGGAGAAGGTGCTGGTGGTGCAGGGCAGCGGTTTCAACTGGCCGCACTCCGATCATCTGCGCATCGTGTTTCTGCCTAATGCGGATGACCTGACCGAAGCGGTCGGCCGCATTGCGCGCTTTCTGGAAAGCTATCGCAAGAGACATGAGACATGAAAATTGTCGAAGTATTTGCTGAGGACGGGCAGCTTGCCGGTAGTGAGTGGTTGGCGCATGCCGAAAGTGTACATCGTCAATTGCGCCCGCACTTGCCGGACGATTACATGGCCAAGATGACGAGGGTGCTGAAGGATGCGCGCATGGCGCTGGCGGTTGAGGGTGAGGCGGTTCTCGGGTTGGCCGTTTACCGCTGGCACGAAAACACTTACGACGGATTGAAATTCTATATCGACGATCTCGTGACCGATGAGGTACGCCGTTCCGAAGGTGTAGGCCACGCCTTGATCGCGCATCTTGAAGAGGTTGCCAAAAAATTGGGCGCAAACGGATTGGTACTGGATTCGGGCACGCAGCGCACACAGGCACACAAGTTTTATTTTCGCGAAGGTTTTGTTATTCCCGCTTTTAACTTTAAGAAATCATTCTCATGAAACCAATCAACGTAGGACTTCTCGGTATCGGCACGGTCGGTGGCGGAACATTTACTGTGCTGCAACGCAATGCGGAAGAGATCGCACGCCGCGCGGGACGCTCGATTCGCATCACTGTAGTGGCGGATCGCAATCTTGAACTCGCGAAGAAAATCACCGGCGGAGCCTGCCGCGTGACCGACGATGCCTTTGCTGTGGTGAATGATCCAGAAGTGGATATCGTCATTGAACTCATCGGCGGCTACGGCGTGGCGAAAGAACTGGTGCTTAAAGCCATTGCCAATGGCAAACATGTGGTCACCGCCAATAAAGCTTTGCTGGCAACACACGGCAACGAGATATTCACCGCTGCGCAGAAGATGCGTGTGATGGTGGCATTCGAGGCGGCAGTCGCGGGCGGCATCCCCATCATCAAAGCGGTGCGTGAAGGTCTTACTGCCAATCGCATCGAATGGATCGCGGGCATTATCAATGGCACCACCAACTTTATCCTGTCCGAAATGCGCGACAAGGGGCTGAGCTTCGACACCGTGCTCAAAGAAGCGCAGCGTCTGGGCTACGCCGAAGCCGACCCCACCTTCGACATCGAAGGCGTGGACGCGGCACACAAGATCACCATCCTGTCCGCGCTCGCCTTCGGCATCCCGATGCAGTTCGAAAAAGCCTACATTGAAGGCATTTCCAAACTGGATGCCGCCGACATCAAATACGCCGAACAACTCGGCTACCGCATCAAGCTGCTGGGCATCACCAAGCGCACCGCCGAAGGTGTGGAGCTGCGCGTACACCCGACACTGATCCCGAGCAAACGCCTGATCGCCAACGTCGAAGGCGCGATGAATGCCGTCGTGGTGCAGGGCGATGCGGTCGGTGCGACGCTGTATTACGGCAAAGGCGCGGGCGCGGAACCTACCGCCAGCGCGGTGATCGCCGACTTGGTGGACGTGACGCGCATGCACACCGCCGACCCGCAAAACCGCGTGCCGCATCTGGCCTTCCAGCCGAACGCGATGGCCGATCTGAAAATTTTGTCTATGGATGACGTGACGACCAGCTACTACCTGCGTCTGCGCGTGCAGGACAAACCCGGCGTGCTGGCCGACATCACCCGCATCCTCGCCGACGAACAAATCTCCATCGATGCCGTAATCCAAAAAGAACCCGGCGAAGGCGAAGACCAAACCGACCTCATTATGCTCACCCACCAAACCCGCGAGAAGCGCATCAACTCAGCCATCACCAAGATCGAGAAGCTGGGCGTGGTGGCGGGCAAGGTGACGAAGCTTCGAATGGAAGAACTGGGTAAATAACGGTTACTGAGAAATGATTAAACAAGTTCAAGATTGGAATCAACTTTCTCGATTCGTACTGCAAGGCTATAAGTCTATTGCTGAGTGCGATATTGAACTCGGGAAACTGAATGTCTTGATCGGGGCAAATGGTGCTGGGAAATCTAATTTCATCGGTTTCTTTCGCCTGATTAACCGTATTCTAGATAAACAGCTTCAGGCTACGGTAGGCGATGCTGGCGGGCCGGATGCACTATTGCATTTTGGACGAAAGAAAACTGAAGAGCTTCATGCTGAGATGTATTTCGGCAATAACGGCTACCGATTTTCGCTCAAGCCAACGCAAGATAATCGCATGATGTTCGCGAATGAGGCACTTTGGTGGTACGTGCATGGTAGCTGGCACCCGCGTTCTGGCCACTTTGAGACTTATGTGGAAGAGCAGAAGGGAAAAACCAAGATTTACGAATACGTCGTGCCTGCCATGCGTCGCTGGAAACTTTATCATTTTCATGACACCAGCCGTAGCGCGCTGGTCAAGCAGGTTCATGGCATCAATGACAATGAATACCTGCGCGAAGATGCACGTAATCTGGCTGCGTTCCTCTATCGTCTGAAGAATCATCACGAGGCCCACTACAAACGTATCGTCAAGTCGATCCAATTGGTGGCCCCGTTCTTTGGAGATTTTTACCTGCGACCGACCGTCGACAACAAGGAAAAAATCCAGCTTGAATGGACAGAGGCTGGACAGGATGTTCCATTTACTGCCAGCGCTTTGTCCGATGGCACCTTACGTTTCATTTGCTTGGCTACTGTTTTGTTGCAGCCTGCAGAGTTCATGCCAGCTACGATTCTGATAGATGAGCCGGAACTGGGCTTGCATCCATTTGCTATCGCAGTACTTGGCGGGTTGATGAAATCCGCATCCGAATCTCAGCAGCTTATTGTGTCGACTCAATCCGTGGAGTTGGTCAATGAGTTCGATGCGGATGATCTTGTTGTGGTAGACAAACAAGGTGGTGCCTCTACCTTCAAACGCCTGAATGGTGAAGGGTTGGCTGAGTGGCTGAACGACTATACACTGGGCGAGTTGTGGAAGAAGAATCTGCTGGGTGGGAGACCGGCACGATGACTCGCGTTTACCTGTTGGTCGAAGGGCAGACCGAGGAAGCATTTGTGCGCGAATTATTGGAGCCGCACTATGCGCGGCTCGGATTATATCTAACTCCGATTATCGTTCGCACTAGTCCTGGCTATAAAGGTGGAGTTGTCAGTTATGCCAAGATCAAGCCCCAACTTCAGCGCTTGTGCCAACAGGATAACGGTGCGCATGTCTCAAGCATGTTTGATTTTTACGCATTGCCTACGGATTTTCCTGGCAAGCAGGATGAAGCATATCCTGTCAACGGTAGCGGATACCAGAAGGCATCATTTTTGGAAGCGCGCTTAGCGGAGGATATTGAGCGAGCCAATTTCATTCCAAATCTGATGGTGCATGAATTTGAGGCTTTGCTGTTTGTGGAACCAAGCAAGTTCGCCGAATGGACGGATAGCTATAAGACTGTTATTGCATTAGGTGATCAGGCACACAAATACCAGACACCTGAAGATATCAACGATAGTCCGGAATCCGCACCCTCGAAACGAATCCTGAAGGCTATGCCGGGTTACCAGAAAACTTTTCACGGTCCATTGATTGCCTCTGAGATCGGGCTGGATGCAATGCGCAACGCTTGTCCGCACTTTAATGAATGGCTGGTGAAACTGGAATTATTATTGCCAACTGCGGCAGCGTTTGATTGAAATTAGTTAGTTTTAATTAGGGTTTTTCATGAAATACATCTCCACTCGCGGCAATGCGCCCGCCAAAACTTTCACCGAAATCCTGCTGGGCGGTTTAGCACCGGACGGCGGTTTGTATCTGCCGGAACAGTATCCGCAGGTGACACGCGCCGAGCTGGATGCGTGGCGTTCGTTGTCGTATGCCGATCTCGCGTTTGCGGTGTTGTCCAAGTTCGCGACCGATATTCCGGCGGCAGACCTCAAGGCCATCATCGCCAAGACTTACACCGCCGAGGTGTACAGCAATGGCCGCGAGGATAGCGATGCAACGCAGATCACGCCCTTGCGCAAGTTGACTGACGGCGTGTTCATCGAGGAGCTTTCCAACGGCCCGACGCTGGCGTTCAAGGACATGGCGATGCAGTTGCTGGGCAATCTGTTCGAGTATGCTCTGGGCAAGCAAAATGCCGAACTGAATATTCTGGGCGCGACTTCCGGCGATACCGGTTCTGCCGCCGAATACGCGATGCGCGGCAAGCGCGGCATCCGCGTGTTCATGCTGTCGCCGAACGGCAAGATGTCCGCGTTCCAGCGCGCGCAAATGTATTCGCTGCAAGACCCGAATATTTTCAACATCGCCATCAACGGCATGTTCGACGACGCGCAGGATATGGTGAAGGCCGTCTCCAACGACCATGCCTACAAGGCTGCGCACAAGATCGGCACGGTCAACTCGATCAACTGGGGACGCGTATCGGCGCAGATAGTGTATTACTTCAAGGGCTATTTTGCCGCGACGAAATCCAACGACGAGCAGGTCGCCTTCTCCGTGCCTTCCGGCAACTTCGGCAACATTTGCGCCGGACACATCGCGCGCATGATGGGCTTGCCCATCGGTCAGTTGATTCTGGCGACGAACGAGAACGATGTGCTGGATGAATTTTTCCGCACCGGCGTTTACCGTCCGCGCGGCACAGATCACACCTACGAGACCAGCAGCCCGTCTATGGATATTTCCAAGGCATCCAACTTCGAGCGCTTCGTGTTCGATCTGGTCGGGCGCGACGGTGCAAAAGTGCGCGAGTTCTGGAGCAAGGTCGATGCGGGTGGCTCGTTCGACATCAAGGGGACTCCGTACTGGAATGAGCTGTCGAAATTCCATTTTGCCTCCGGTAAGAGTTCGCATCAGGACCGATTGAAGACCATTCGCGAGCTGTGGGAAGAGTACGGAGTGATGATAGACACGCACACCGCAGACGGCCTGAAAGTGGGCCTGGAGCAGCGTCGTCCGAGCTTGCCGCTCATCTGTCTGGAGACCGCACTGCCAGCCAAATTCGAGGAGACCATCGTCGAGGCTTTGGGGCGCAAGCCGGAACGTCCGTCGGCGCTGGAGGGAATCGAAGATTTGCCGCAGCGCTGTACTGTGATGGATGCGGATGTGGTGAAGCTTAAGGCTTTCGTTTCGGCAAACGTGCAGTAGCGCCGGGTAAGGTGGCGTGCACGCGTTTAGTTGCGGGGTTTGATGAAATAGTTGTCGAGGCGGGATTGTAGATAGTTTTTATCCGCGTCGGACTTGAACTCCTCAAACAGCAGGCCGCTGCGGAAATGCAGTTCATCGTTATCGTGGATGGTGTACAGCAGTTTTGCGCGAATCACGAGGATGTGCGGTTTTTGTCCCGAGTTGAGGGGTGGAACCTGGATATGCAGCCTGGCTTCTGCAGTTTGTTTGAGGTCATGTGACAAAAGTATTGCCGCACCTTTGCTGGAAATATCTTTGATGATGCCGTGATAGCTTTCCCCGTTTGCAAGTACGGCGCTGACACGCCAGCGCACGCGGAAGCGGGGCTCGCCGCGATGCTCCTCGTGTGTCTGAAAGCCGGAGCTGTTTGCACCGATGACGGTGGCGGGAACCGTTTCCGCGATGGCATCCTCCAGCTCGAATGATTCTCCGGCCGGTATCTGTCCTGTGCTCAGTTCCAGCATGGTTTCCTGACGTGTGTTGCCCACTTCAGCAATCATGGCGGATAAATCAAGGGATCGTGCGGCGGGTCTTTTGGAATTTGTCATGGTTGTGCGAGTGATTTGATGCCAATGGTTTGTGTTCCGTGTTCTCTTTAAGGATTGATGCAAGTATAAGCCAGTCGATGTCGAATTTAATACTCCTTGTCGTTTCCTTTGTGATTGGTATCCTTTTGCGGCAGAGCGGAAGGATGCCTCAGCATGCCCCTGCGGTACTTAACACTTTTATCATCCACATTTCCCTACCCGCACTGGCATTGTTGTATCTGCATGATTTAAAACTCAGCGCCGATATTGTGCTGATGGCTGCGATGGCATGGATTTGTTTTTCCATGGCCGCGGTTTTCTTCCATTGGATGGGGCGCTGGCTGAAGCTGCCTCGCGCCACCATTGGCGCGCTGGTACTCACGGGGGGGCTAGGTAATACTTCATTCTTCGGTTTGCCGATGATAGAGGCGTATTACGGCCATGAGGGTATCGTGAGCGGCATCATCGTGGATCAGCTGGGTTCGTTTCTGGTGCTGTCTATTATGGGTATTACGGTGGCGGGAATTTATTCGAGCGGACGCCCGGGAGCTGCGGTAATCGTGCGGCGTATCGCGACGTTCCCCCCGTTTATCGCGCTGCTCGTTGCGTTGTTATTGATTCCGCTGGAGTACGCGCCCTGGTTGACAACCTTGCTTCAGCGTTTGGGTGATACTTTGGCACCTCTGGCGCTGGTCTCTGTTGGTTTGCAGCTGCGTCCCGGGCATCTGGCGGGGAATATGCGGAATCTTGCACTCGGACTCGGCTTTAAATTGTTGCTTGCTCCTTTGCTGATGTATCTTTTGTATGTGCAAGTGTTAGGGGCGCACGGGCCGGCGATACAAGTGACGCTGTTCGAGGCCGCCATGCCACCCATGATCACCGCCGCCATTATCGCCACCGAGCATGATTTAGATCCCGAATTATCCGCATTGATGGTGGCAGTCGGTTTGTTGCTCTCCTTTGCCACGCTGGGCGCATGGTGGTGGTGTTTGCGTGCGGTTTGAGATGGCGGCAATATCGCGAAAGAAAAATTGATAATGAGTAAAGCATTTACCCGCGAGAACGACGATGCCGACGATGATGATGAGTTGTCGCCGCTGCCGGCTATTCCCGCGGGGACGAAAAACTATATGACCCCGGCGGGTTATCGCGCTCTGAAAGAAGAGTATATGCATTTGCTGGACGTGGAGCGTCCCACGACGGTGCAGACGGTGTCATGGGCCGCCGGTAATGGCGACCGCTCGGAGAATGGTGACTATATCTACGGCAAGAGGCGTCTGCGCGAGATTGACCGCAGGTTGCGTTTTCTCGCCAAACGCATGGAAAATTCCGAGGTGATTGATCCCTCGTTACGCCAGGGTTGCGAGCAGGTGTTTTTCGGCGCGACGGTCACGGTCTGCCATGGGGACGGTGTGGAACGTAGCTATAGCATCGTCGGTGTCGACGAGGCGGATGCGGGCAAGGGACATATCAGTTGGGTGTCGCCGTTGGCGCGCACCTTACTTAAGACGCGGGTGGATGACACGGTGTTGCTGCAGTTGCCGGGCGGGGTTGAAGAGCTGGTGGTGGTCGAGGTGTGTTATCAGAGCATCGATCGGTGACTGTGTCGATAAGGGCTAGCTCCCGATAATTCAAGCCGCTATGAGATAGCGGATTCGGCCTGTTGGCATAAGCTGATGTTCTGCGCCCGCAGGCTTTTGTGGAACAGATTTTCGAAGTGGGTTTTGGACAACTGTTCACATGAGCAACTCAAGTGCGTCAGAGTCGAGTGATCCTGAATCTGGATGACTCCGCGGCTGTAACTGATGGCACCTTCCGCCCGCAGTTTGATCGTGGTATTGGTCACCACCTCTCTGCGCACGCCGAGGATATAAGCAAGCATTTCATGGGTGATAGGCACCCGGTCTGACTCCACGATAGTTCTCAGTTGCAATATCGTTCTGCTCACGCGCTGCACGATATTGTGGCGCTGGTTGCAGTGACTCAGTTGCGAGATCGAGAGTAGCAGATATTGGGTGTAACTCAGCAAGCGTGAAGTGAAATCCGAATCGCTGCCGACCTCGTGTCGCAGAATATCGTAATCGACTTGCATTGCCATGCCGGGAATGATGACCGTGGTCAGTCCGGGCAAGGGCGTGTCGCTTAAGAAATTGTTTATCCCTGACAAGCCTTCGCTGCCGATGACAGCCAGTGCGATATTGTCGCCATCTATGCTGGTGCTGGACAAAGCCAGCGCGCAACTCAGGGGAAAGATGATTTTTTTGGAATCATGTATCTCTTCGCCATAGTTCAACTGTACTGGTTCCAGTTTGCGGCAGATTGATTCACATTCATCCGCTGCAAGTGAACTGAGCAGGGTGTTGAGTTTCAGCTTGGGGCACTTGTCGTCATTAATCACGATAGCTCCATCTCTAGAGAGATTATGTCCGACTATTTTAATATGCTTTGACGCGTCAGTAGGGGATAATATTCGCCTGTCGGTCAATCTCTTAAGCTGTATATCTCCTTGTCATGAATATGGTTTTTTGCTGGCTAGGCGCGGATGTTGGGTCGGGAAATGAAAAAATTTATGTCCTGTGTGATAGAGATGACAAAGGAATCAGGCGTATTACGCTAAGGTGTGGCTAAAGCCGTTCATTGCCCATATTCAGTATGGAATATGGCATGAAGACAGGATGGGGAAATTTATCCGCAGCATTGAGAAGGGGGCACGATTGGACATATTCAAATATACCAAGCTGACGGTCGAATGTGTAATGCGAGAGAGTACGATGACCGTCTTCTTGAAGGGTTACCTCTCATTTGAGTCAGTTTTGGAGCTAAGAAAAAAGTGTAAATCCTGCCTTGCTGATGCTGCCATCAAGGAAATTGTGCTGAATTTGTCCGAAGTGAAATCGATAGATAGCTTTTCATTGGGCTTTCTTTTAGAGCTCAGAGAGAACGCGCATCTCGCCAATAAAGCGCTGCTGCTGGCATCGATCAGCAGAAGCGTTAAAAGTAAATTCGAGATTGCCAATTTCGACCGTCTGTTCGCCATCGTCTGAGAGCTGTCGTATTCCGTGGGAATAGGGGCCGTATTTTCAGGCCGAGCTCCCTGCGCTAATTTTGGTGAAAAATATAATTCAGTCGATTGACTTAATCAAGCGACTGAATTAATCTGCGCTATCTTTTTCACCCCAGTAATCCAACATGAGCGCAAAAAAAGAAACAGCCTGTTTGTTGCTGAAGACGGCACAGCGTCTGCTAGGACACCAGCCGACTTCACAGGAAGAGACGCGCTGGCGCTTGTTGCAGGCAGCTGCAGAGGTGTTTGCCGAGGTGGGCTACCACGCGGCGACTACGCGCGAAATCTGTCGCCGTGCGGGGGTCAATCTTGCTTCTATCCATTATTACTACGGTGACAAGGCGGAGTTGTACCGCGAGGTTTTTCGCCTGCCTTTTCTGGGCGAGTGCAATGTGTTTCCAACGCTGGATATTACTCAGGTTCCTTTGCAGGACGCGCTGCATTCTTTTTACGCGTGGTTTTTTCCGGATAGTCTCGAAGAGGATCCGATGATGCAACTGTTCATGCGCTTGCATGCGCGCGAGGAGGCCGAACCCAGCGGGGTTTTGGGCGATGCCATGGTGCAGGCTTTTCGTCCCAATCACGAGAAGATGCTGACTTTGTTGTGCAAAGAATTCGGCTTGGAACAGGCAGATGTGGAAGTGGATCGCCTGTCTTTTGCCGTGGTCGGTCTGGCGGCGGTTTATTTCCACAATCGCGCGGCTATCGAACATTTTGCGCCGTATCTGATCGATGGGCAGAAAGCCAGAGAATCGATGGCGCAGCGCTTGGTGGACTATGCCGTGGCACTGATCGAGGCTGAACGAAAACGCCGCACCAGCGGAGGGGAGAAAAAATGAACGATCAATTCCAAACACACAATAGCAATGCTTTGAAAGGAAAAATAGCCATGAACACAGGCATCAAACAATATCGCCCTTTACTCAAAATCGCAGTGTCCGGCTTGCTGTTGGTGGGAGGGGCTGTCTGGTACGCGGGAAATAGTAAGGCCGAATCGGCGGCTCCAGCTCCCGTGGTGAGCCGTCCCGCGCTGACCGTGCGCACCACGGTGCTGCATGACGTTAAGTGGGGGCGTGTGTTGGCGGCGAATGGCAGCATCCTGCCCTGGCAGGAAGCCATCATCAGCGCGCAAGTTCAGGGCCTGCGCATTGCCGAAGTGAATGTGAGCATAGGCGATCACGTGCAACAGGGAGATGTGCTGGTGACACTGGATAACTTTGCGCGCGCAAGTGATGCCACAGCGGACTCGTCCGCTCCGCAGGGACGTATCGTGGCACCGGACTCCGGCATCATCTCGGCGGCGAATGCCAACGTTGGGTCGTCTCCTCAGTCGGGCGCTGAACTGTTCAGACTGATACGCAAAGGTCGCCTAGAGTGGCGCGCCGAATTAACTGCGGATGAATTGATGCTGATTCGCAAAGGCATGAGTGCCGAGATCACGCTGGGCGAAGGGCGCGTTATTCGCGGGACAGTGCGCGCGATTTCGCCATCGGTGAATGCGCAGACACGTTACGGTTATGTGCTGGTCAGTATTTCCGATAGCCGGGATATCATCGCGGGGGCTTTTGCGCGCGGCACTTTCGACGTGAGCGGTGGCCGCAAGACATTGCCTTCGCTGCCGCAATCGGCCGTGCTGCAACGCGCCAGCATGACCTATGTGCTGATGGTGGGAGCGGACAATCATGTGCATGAGCGTGCCGTGAAAGTGGGGCAGCGCAGCGGCGACCGCATCGAAATCAAGCAGGGGCTGAAGGCGGACGAGCCTGTAGTTGAGACGGGCGGTGCATTTTTGTCCGAAGGCGATGTCGTGCAAGTGGTGAAAGGTTAATTATGAATATTTCCGCCTGGTCTATCCGTAACCCCATCCCTGCACTGCTGGGATTCGCCATGCTCACCTTCCTAGGTATCATGGCATTCAAGGCTATGAAGATACAGATGTTTCCTGATATCGATCTGCCGACGGTGACGGTGACGGCATCAATGCCCGGCGCATCACCCGACCAGATGGAAACCGAAGTGGTGCGTAAGATTGAGAACGCGCTGGCCAGTTCGCAGGGGCTCAAACACATCTACACCCAGGTCAAAGACGGTTCGGCAATTATCTCCGCCGAATTTCGTCTGGAGCGCGATTCGCACGCGGCGCTGGAGGATGTGCGTTCCGCTATCTCGCGTATCCGCAGCGATCTGCCCAAGGAGATGCTCGATCCGGTAATCAGCAAGGTGGAATTGAGCGGCAAACCTATTCTCACTTACACCATCTCGTCGCCGAATATGAGCGAGGAGGAGTTGTCCTGGTTCGTGGATAACAACATCACCAAGCTGTTGCTTGGTGTGAAGGGGGTGGGTGCGGTGAGCCGTGTCGGCGGTGTGACGCGGCAGGTGCGCGTCGAACTCGATCCGACCAAGCTGTTGGCCTTGAATCTCACTGCCGCTGAAGTCTCCGGCCAGTTGCGCCAAATTCAGCAGGAAGCACCGGGCGGACGTACCGACTTGGGAGGTATGGAGCAGGCCGTGCGTACGGTGGCGACCGTGCAAACCGCAGAGCAGTTGGGGCAAATGGAAATCAGTATGCGCGATGGACGGCGCGTGCGTCTAGACCAGGTGGCGATCGTGAGCGATACCATCGCCGAACGGCGCTCTGCAGCGCTGCACAACGGCAAGCAGGTGGTCGGTTTCGAGATTGTGCGCTCAATCGGTGCGGGTGACGTGGCTGTGGCTGACGGCGTCAGTAAGGTGCTGGAGAGGTTGAAGCAGACGCATCCAGAGATGACAGTGGAGAAGGTGTTCAATACGGTCGATCAGGTGTACGAGACCTACAAGGGCTCGATGGAGATGATCTTTGAGGGTGCGCTGCTGGCGGTGATTGTGGTGATCTTTTTCCTGCGCAATACGCGCGCCACCATTGTGGCTGCAACCGCGCTGCCGTTGGCCGTGATTCCCACCTTCGCGCTGATGTACCTGTTTGGTTTCACCGTCAATATGGTGACGCTGCTGGCTCTGTCGCTGGTGGTGGGGGTGCTGGTGGACGATGCTATCGTCGAGATCGAGAACATCATGCGTCACCTCGAAATGGGCAAGACGCCGTATCAGGCAGCCATGGAAGCCGCCGACGAGATTGGTATGGCGGTAATCGCAACCACCTTTACGCTGGTGGCGGTGTTCTTGCCGACCGCGTTTATGAGCGGAATCCCGGGCAAGTTCTTCGTGCAGTTTGGCTGGACCGCCGCCGTGGCGGTGATCTTTTCGCTGGTGGTGGCGCGTCTGCTGACACCGATGATGTCTGCCTATATCCTGCGTCCGCGTGAGGCGCATCCCACGCCGAAGTGGCTTGAGATATATTTGGTCTGGGCGCAATGGTGTCTGAACAATCGCATCAAGACGCTGCTTGCCACTGCCGTGTTTTTCTTCGGTTCATTTCAGTTGGCGGGTACGCTGCCTACCGCGTTCCAGCCAAAGGACAATCTGTCGCAGACGCAGATTAGTCTGACTCTGCCGCCCGGTAGCAAGTTTGGGCAGACCTACGCGCTGGCCGAGCAGGCGCGCAACATCGTGATGCAGAATCCTGATGTGACACTGGTTTATACCGCGATAGGCGGCGGAGCCACCGGCGGTAACGCTTTCGAGCCGACCGGTGCGCCGGAAGCGCGCAAGGCGACGCTGTCTATCCAGTTGAAGCCAAAGAACGAGCGCAGCAAGCACAAGCAGGAGATCGAGGATGAATTGCGCGAGGCGATGGCGGTGTTGCCCGGTGTACGCGTAAAGGTTGGCTTGGGAGCGTCGTCGGATAAATATCAGGTCGTGTTGACTAGCGAGAACGGCAAACAGTTGACCGAACATGCGCTCAAGGTGGGGCAGGAGCTGCGTACTATTCCCGGTATCGGCAACGTGGTGTCCAACTCCAGCGTGTTACGTCCTGAGGTGGTGGTACGTCCCGATTTTGCCAAGGCTGCGGATTTGGGTGTGACTACCAGCGCCATCGGTGAGACGCTGCGCGTGGCGACCAACGGCGATTACGACCAGTCGCTGGCCAAGCTCAACCTGCCCGATCGGCAATTGCCCATCATCGTCAAGTTGCGCGACGATGCACGCGAAGACATCGGCTTGCTGTCGCGTCTGGTGGTGCAGGGTGCGCGCGGTCCGGTGATGCTGGGTAACGTTGCGACGCTCACGCTGGAGAGCGGGCCGGCTCAGATCGACCGCTTTGATCGTCAACGTAACGTCACGTTTGAAGTCGAATTGGCCGGACAGCCGCTGGGCAAGGTGCAGGAGGCCGCGCTGGCATTACCTTCACTGAAGAATCTGCCCGAGGGTGTGGCTATCGCGCCGGTCGGCGATGCCGAAATGATGATTGAGCTGTTCGCCAGCTTCGGCCTCGCTATGTTTACCGGTGTGTTGTGCATCTATATCGTGCTGGTGCTGTTGTTCAAGGATTTCATGCAGCCCGCCACCATCCTGTGGGCGTTGATCCTGTCCATCCCCGGCGCGTTCATGGCGTTGTTCATTACGCATACCGCGATTTCGATGCCGTCGATGATTGGCATCATCATGCTCATGGGAATCGCCACCAAGAACTCTATTCTGCTGGTGGAATATGCCATCGTTTCGCGCCGCGAACGCGGCCTGAACCGTACCGAGGCGCTACTTGATGCGTGCAAAAAACGCGCGCGTCCGATCGTGATGACGACTATGGCGATGGGAGCGGGCATGATGCCGGTGGCGCTTGATATGGGCATGGGCGACGGTAGTTTCCGTGCCCCCATGGCCATCGTGGTGATCGGCGGGTTGATCACTTCGACCTTCCTGAGTCTGCTTGTAATTCCGGTGGTGTTCACCTATGTGGATGACGGTATCGAATGGATGCGCGCCAAGTTCAACAAATTCAGAGCGGCTTGAGCGGGAGTTTTGGTAAGTAGGGTATTGAGTGATTTTTTATATTGGAGCAGACGATGAGACTTTCTAAAATTAGCGTAACCGTGTTGTTGGCACTGGGTGTTCAGGCTCACGCGCTGGGCGCGGATTTGCTGGATATTTACCATGAGGCACAGGGACAGGATGCGGTGTTCGCCGCTGCGCGTTCCGCACAGCAAGCAGGGCGGGAAAAGCTGACGCAGGGACGGGCGAACATGTTGCCCAGTGTCAATCTGACGGCCAGCTCGACCTATTACGACAACCAGATCGATTTCGCCACTGGCTCGCGCCAGCTGAACTACAACTCTTCCGGTGCCGGTGTGACGCTGGTGCAGCCTTTGTTCCGCCAGCAGAACTGGCTGGCTTATACGGAATCGGAGTTGCAGGTCGCAATCTCCGAAGCGCAGTTTTTGCAGGCGGGACAGGATCTCATCCTGCGTGTGGCGCAAGCCTATTTTGATGTGCTGATCGCGCAGGACAGCGTGCAACTTGCCATAGCGCAAAAATCCGCCATCTCTGAACAACTGGAACAAGCCAAGCGCAATTTTGAAGTAGGCAGCGCCACGATCACCGATACCCTCGAAGCTCAGGCGCGCTCCGACCTGACCAGAGCGCAGCAGATTGCGGTGCAGAGCGACCTGGAAATCAAACGCCGTGCTTTGCAGCAACTGATCGCGGCAATGCCGCAAGATCTCAAGCCCTTGGGCAATGATTTCAAACTGCAAG
>JAGVIV010000031.1 GCA_020055845.1 Betaproteobacteria bacterium | reverse complement strand
GGCGAGGAAATTGAATGAACGCCCGAGAAAAACATTAAACTACCAAACACCGGCAGAACGATTTGCCCAATCTGTTGCATCCACCGGTTGAATCCAAGGGCAGATCAATCTCAACTCCGACTGGCCGGAAATGGCACATAGCAGAAGTAATTGAGGAGTCTACATATCTCTTTGGGCATATAAACCGAGCCGGACAGACATTGCTTTTCTTGTTGTCCCCGAGGTAGGGGCATTATATTAAAAGCGTTTGTGGTACAGGGGAATCGTTAGGTTGTGCATGTCAATATTGCGTGCATCAAGATTGTGCGAATCCACACTGGTACAAGCCGCGGTGAACAGTAGGCAAAATATTGCCAGCAAGTAGGGGATGATTCTCACAACAGAGCCTTTGCGTTAGGTCGCGGATGTATTTATTAGCGGCTAGATTCCGTATATTCTTTAGCGCATATTTTATTCGGCAGTAAGGATATGGCTTCATTTGTATTTTCATAAATTAGTCCGGTTCGATAGGACGGAAATCTAAGGCAGTCTGCCCGCGGTTACCATGCGATTGAACAGGATGTTGGGGGATATCCACAGCACGATGTCGTCAAAAGCAGGTGTCAGGTCATGAGTGACGAAAACGGAATTGGTATTTGAGTTTTCTGCTTCGTCCGCATCGGCGCTTGCCGTGATTTGTATGCCCTGCGGGGTATATGCTCCGTAACCGTTTGCGCCATGCGAGAGCAAGATTGCCGGGAGGTTGCTGGCCAGGTTGCTAGCACTCGTGCTAGCGGTTTTTACGTTTAGGTTGCCGCTACTGGCGAGCGTGAAGTTTGTGGTGCTAAAGCTGCTCGTGGCAGCGTAGGTGAAACGTCTTCCCCATGCGTCTGTTTCGTTCACGCCAAGTGTCGCCCACGGCAGTACCCCTGCGGATGACGAGCAGTCCGAGATGCCTGCACCGGCCGTATCGGTGGCGATAGCGCTGCTTGCCGGACAGGGTAGCCGGCCATTGATGATGGCGTATCCGATGAGCGCTTCTTTTATTTCTTCCAGTTGTTTGTGTGTTTCATTGCGGCGCTGTAACTCTATTTGTCCCGTGAGCGCGGGGAGCAGACCGGCCATCAGCAAGCCGGCAATCGCCAATACGATGGACATTTCCAGCAGGGTGAATCCTCCGTGTATGCCGTGTCGTTTTGGCAGCATCATCTAAGGTGAAACAACGGTGTCATTGAATGTGGCGGAAAAACTTTCGCGTGCGAAGGTATACGCGCCGCTCTGGTCGGCATTGCGGTTGGCATTCTCCAGATAGTTCGCGAGTGTGCCTTTGTCGGCACTGTTGCCGCGATTTTGTCCGCTAATCTTTCGTCCGGTGACAATCACCACGAATTGTTTTCCGCTACTATTTTCCGATGAAGAGATGCTCAGGCAAGTCCCGCATGTTGGAGTTGTGGCGGGAAGAGCGATGGGCTTGTAGGCATCGGCCAATCCATAGAAGACGATTTCTTTCCAGTTCATCCACCAGCCAGAATTGGAGTTGATATTACAGTTCCCCATCCAGGTATCGTTCATTTGATTGCTGCTATTTATTTTGGTATTACTGAAAGGATTGTCGGGAATGCGTCCGAACAAGATGCCGCTCGTGTCGGTATAGTTTACGGGCTGCGCGGGATTGAGGCGTGCTGCCCACGGATAACGTGCAAAGCTGCCGTCTGCTGCGGCATATTCATTCAGGCATTGTTTTAATTCACCCGCCACCCGCTTTTGCACGGGAGAAATGAGTTGTTCTTGGGTGATGAGTGCGAGCCTGTCATTGATGCCCAGCGCTGTGCTGTCGCCGCCGCTTGGCCCTTGAATGAATCCTTTGCTTGAGGTGAAGTCTGTGAAGCTCTGGTTGTCATAGCTGACTCCGTTCAGGATGATGCTGTCCAGATAGTTACTCGGCACATTGATTCCTGCGAGATTGCGCTCTTGTGCGCTGTGTGTTGTCTGCCGCAGCAGCGGTGCGCCGGGCGCGATGATCACGGCGACGACTCCTGTGCCAAATGCCGCATCCGCACTGGTCGGGGCTGGGCAATTGGGCGGGCTGTTACTCAGGCAGCCGTTATGGATGATGTTTCCGCTCGTGTCGCGCACGGTGATGCTGCCCGGTGTGTCGCTGTTCAGGATGCTTATCGGTGTATTGTTTTTAAAGTTGGAGGAGACCGCATACCAGAGACGCTCCCCGCTGCTGTCGCGCAGGTCTGTCAGGCCCAGTGTCTTCCAGGGAAGCCGACCCAGGCGCAGATTTTGTCCGCTAGAGCCAGAGGCGTTGCCACATGAGGTTTCCGCGATGCCGTCGTTGTTGGTGTCGGGGCAGGGGAGGTTTCCGGGGCGCTTGCTGCCTGCCGCAGTCAGTGCGGATGCGGCGGCATAAGCAATCAATGCTTCCCGCGCTTGCGCCAGTGCGTCTTCATCTATTTTGGCGCGTGAATTCTGTATGCGTGCACTGCTCAGCGAGCTGATAAACATAAAAAGGCTGCCGCTTAACATGATCAGCAGCATGATAATCAAGGCCGCACCGTATTGGGTTTTTTGTGCGCTCAAGGTGTGTCCCCGGCGCTGTTGATAGCGGGTGTTTCTGCCAGAGGGCGATCTATGGTCACGTGTTCCCCGACACTTATTTCGAGGGCATGTTTCTTGCCGGGAATGTTTACGGAAACGATGTTGGGCACGGGGCTGGGGCCAAAATCGTTTTCTTTGCCGTTGATCCAAACGATGCGGCGGCCGTCGCTGCGCTGGATGATGGCGTTTACGGTGATGCTGGACGGGGTGTCCGCGGTTCGTGTTTTGAGCATTTGTTGATCGAGATGGCTGCGTTCCTCCGCGCTGAAAAACAGGCGGCCAAAATCGCCCGCTTGAACCGGCGATATGAGATTGAGCGAGACGAGTAGTGCGATAGGTAGCGGCATTTTCATGATGCGCCCCGTTTCTGCATGGTGAGCCATCCGCCGCTGCAGTCCGCTTTGAGTGATGTGCTGTTTGCCGATGTTGCTTCGACACCGGAAAGATCGCCGCGCTCCATGGTGCAATGTTCGATGATGAATTTCCCGTGTGCATCCGCACGCAGTGTAGAGAATAGATTTAACAGTTGCAGTTCATGCACCAACTCCGCTTGTACATGCAGGCCGCTGAGATGGAGTGTGATGCTGGAATCTTGAAGTGTTTGATGCGGGTAATGTTGTCGCGGCGAGATGGTGTATTTGAGTGTGAGGGGTTGATATTGCAGGCGTAGGCGTTCCAGCGCCTCCATCCAGTCCAGCCGCTGTTCCTCGGCAATGATGTTCTTCTCCAGCAACAAAGCATATTCTTCCGCGTAGATGGACATATTCACCACATCACTTTGCGCGAGCGTGAAATTCGCGCGTGCGGAGCTGAGCTGGTGTTGTGCATCCTGCAGTTGACTGCGTGTACGGGAAAGATAGACCTCTCCCATCCATATCGTCCCGCCGCCGCACAGCAACGCGCTCATGAACGCGAGCAAGGGCCATCGTAGATAGGCCATATCGGCACGGCTCGGATTCATTGCCTGCTGTCCCATAAAATTTTCAGGGTGAATTTTGCCGCAGCCGGTGTGTCCTGCAGGTCATTCGTGACATTTCCCTGCGGACTGATGTCCAGAGGGGCCGTTTGCGCAGATACGTCATAACCTTGTTGGCGAAGTGCCTGTTCAAAGTTTTCCATATAGGCGAGTGCCGCGCGATAGTCCCTGCCGAAGTCGAGCAGTTCACCCTCGAAGTCGATCTGTTGTATGGTGCCTGATTGGAAATCTGTTTCCGTCCTGTGCCATGCGATTTTATGGGCGCGGACGCGGGTATATTCATCCAGAACCCGGCTCAGCTTGAGCAATATTTCTTCCGGGGCGGGGAAGCTCTTGTCCAGTTCCCGTGCCAGAGTGACAGCGGCTTTCATGTCGGAGGAGGTGGTTGCGGTGATATGCGATTTTTGTCTGAGTTTTTCAGTCTGGTCGTTGAGCTGTTGTGCTTCTAAATTGAGAGGTGAGCTGGCCGTGGTGTAGGCGAGTCCTTGGTGCACGGAGATGCCGCTCCACAACAGAGCCGAAAGAAAAAGGCAGACGGTGCATAGCCACAATGTAAGTCGCAGTTTCCAAAGGTGGTAATAGTGTGTGTGACGGGTATTGGCATACTGGCTGACAGGTGTTCCGTGCGCGAGTAAACGCAAGAACAGCGAAGTGGCATCGGAATCTTGCGGGGCTTCCTGTGAGCGTAGATTGTTGCCTAGCGTTTGAATATCTAAATAGACATAGCGTGTATTTGAATTGTTTTGCAGCTGGGCGTTTAAATTTTCGTGATCGTGAGTATGGCAAATTATGTATATGTTCAGGGTTTCGCCTTGCGGGGGCAGATTCAGACTCGCCAGATAATGTTGTATGTGCGGAGTTTCGTTGATGACTGCCGCGCTGAATGAGCTGTGATTTTCCACCGAGGTCAGGCGGGATAAGTGCGGTTGTTTTTGGTGTAAATAGGTTTGTCTTAGCCCGGCCTGTTTTTCCCAGGATAGTAGCAAGACATGTCCCGAGTCGGTGTTGCCGAGTATGGCTGGGCAAATGTCTGGGACGGAGTAGATGCCGCGGAGCGGCGTGTGATTTTCCAAGAGCACGTCCAGCCAGAGGGAGATATGCTGCGGGTTGGTTAATGCCGAGAGCCGTATTTCATCGTCGCGTCGCCCCTCGGACTGGCGGCGCAATGTTCTGGCCTGATGAAACGGCGTATTGCGGTAGTAGTGCTCGAATTTTCTGGCAATGAGTTCGCGATGAGCCCGACCGAACAGATGCGGTACCAGCTCATGGCGAAAATCTTCCTCGACGACATCGACCAGAAAATAGGCGGGTTCAGGGTGCTGCTGCAGATAATCGGCAAGTCGTTCGCGTCCCCCTTCGTTGTCTTCAAGACAGTGCTCTTCAGTAAGTTCATCACCATTCCAGGCGTAGACCTGAAGATGTTCCGCTGTCAGAAACAGCAGGGTTCTGTTGAAAATGGGCAGGTTCACATTTTCATCCCGCTGATGATGTCGTATATCGGCGACAGCACCGACAGCATCACCCAGCCCAGTATCGCACCGAGGATGATGGTCATGGACGGCTCGATCATTATCTGGAGCTTTCTGATTGCGTCTTTGATGTCCCGTTCGTAGAAGTAACTGACATTGAGTAGTGCCTCGTCTAACTGTCCCGTGCTCTCGCCGACTTTAAACATGCGGACAACCAGAGGAGGGAACATCTTGCTGTCCTCAAAGCTTTGGGTGAGATTATTTCCTGCGTCTATGGATGTGATGATCTGCTGCAGACTTTTTGAGACGACCTGATTGTTGACAATGGTGCGCGAATTGCTGATGCATTCGATGATGCCGACACCGGAGCTGTACATCATGGCAAAGGCATGGGCGAAACGGGCAAGGATTATTTTGCGCAAGACCGGGCCAGTCGGCCAAATGTGCAGTTGCAGATTGTCGATATGGTATTGCAGGCCGGGATCGATGCGGAGAGCGCTCCGGTATACGCCGAACAAGACGAATGGTGCGCCCAGAATGAGAGGCCAGTATTGAACGAAGACGGAGGAGACGGCTAGTAATGCCCGTGTTTGCAGCGGCAGCTCATGTCCTGTGCTTTTGATGAAGCCGACCAATTGCGGCACGAAGTAGGTCATCAGAAAAACTGTGACGACGATTACGGCCGCGCAGACGAACAGGGGGTAGAGCATCATATTCCGGGTCTGTGCTGCGATTTCGTCCTGCCACTTGAGTGATTCGCTGAGGTGCCTGAAGACATCGGGCAGCTTGCCACTCTCCTCGCCCGCGTGAATCAGGCTCAGGGTGACGTTGTCGAAGGCGCGCGGATGTTGTGCCATTGCTTGCGAGAGTTGCAGGCCGTTGCCGATGGATTCCAACAGTTTGGCGATGACGTTGCGAAAGGCCGGGGTGTCCATGCTGTCGTGCAAGTCGTTCAGACATTCCAGCAGGGGAACTCCGGCGCGGGTGAGTTGGTCAAGATTAAAGAAGAACGTGATGAGGTCTTGGCGTTTTATCTTCATTCCGCCGAATGTCCCTATCTGTGTTCTCGCGCTGACCAAATCGAGTCCGCTACGCTTCAGGTGCAATTCGAGGTCGAGCGGACTCGCGGCCTCTTGTATGCCTTTTATGCTTCTGCCATGTGCATCGATCGCTTTGTAGGTGTACATGCTCACGTCTGGCTCCCGGTTGAGATGCGGTCACTCAGGTCAATGACGCGGGAAACTTCGGCGACGGAGGTCTGGCCTTGGAGAATGCGGCGTATCCCGTCCCGCGCCAGAGGACGGAAGCCTTTTTCCAGCGCGCAGGCCTTCAGGTCGCGGAGGGTGGCGCGGCGCGCGATGAGATCGTCGAAGTCGCTATCCATCTTGAGTATTTCCATGATGGCACGGCGGCCTTGATAGCCATGTTGCTTGCATTGCGGACATCCTGTGGCGCGATACAGGATGGTGCTGTCATCCGCACACAAGCCGAGTAGCGCGCGCTCTTTGTCGTCGGGCGGGTAGCTTGTTTTGCAATGCGGGCACAGGATGCGGATCAGGCGCTGGGCGACGATGCCGATCAGATTGCCTGCCATGATGTCCGGAAGGATGCCTATATCCAGCAAACGCGGAATAGCCCCGATTGCCGAGTTGGTGTGCAGCGTGGAATACACCTGATGTCCGGTCATGGCGGCGCGAAAGGCCATTTCAGCGGTCGGGTGGTCGCGAATCTCACCGACTAGGATGATGTCTGGATCTTGGCGCATCAGCGAACGAATGCCGCTGGCAAAGTCCAGTTTGGCGGACTCGTTTACCGAATTTTGGCGTATCAGAGGAATGGGATATTCCACCGGGTCTTCCAAAGTCATGATGTTCACGGTTTCATTGTTGATGTGACCCAGTATCGAATACAGCGTGGTGGTTTTGCCGCTACCGGTGGGACCGGTGACTAACACGATGCCTTCCGGTTTGCTGATGATGCTTTTGAGTGTGGCCAATTCGATGCCATCGAGGCCGATCTGTTCTATGGGGACAATGCCTCTTTGTCGATCCAGAATACGCAAGACAAAATTCTCGCCGTGTGTGGTGGGATGCGAGGCGACGCGAAAATCTATGGGGCGCCCCGACAAACGCAGCGAGATGCGGCCATCCTGAGGCGCGCGGCTTTCCGCGATATTCATTCCGCTCATGACTTTTATGCGCACCACCATCGCGGGCCAGAAACTTTTGTGCAGGCTGCGCACTTGGTGCAATACCCCGTCCACGCGGTAGCGGATGCGCAAAAATCCGCTCTCCGGTTCGAAGTGGATGTCGGAGGCATTTTGCTGTACCGCTTCGGTAAGCAAGGCATCGATCAGTCGCACGACGGGCTGACTGAATTCATTTATTCCCTGCAGCGGATTCTGGTATTCCATTTCGCCCGGTTCGATCTCGTGCAGGATGCCGTCTATGGACAATTCAAATCCGTAGTATTGGTCGATGGCGCGCAGGATGTCCGATTCGCTGGCAAGCTGCCTGACGAGGTGATATTTGTTTTTGAGCAGTGCGCGTACCTGATCGAGAGCGATGATATTGTCGGGATCGGCAAGCGCAAGCGTCAGCTCGTTTTTGTAACTATCCAGCGCGAGAGGAAGCAGCTGGTGGCGTCGCGCAAAATCTTGAGGGATGAGCGCGATGGCGGAGGGGTCAATAATGACGGTAGCAAGGTCTATGCTTTCTTGCCCTGTGCCGGCGGATAACACATCGCGGAGCGTGGCATCGGAGAGAAATCCCAGACGTACGAGCAACTGTCCTAGTGATTGGGCGGATTTCTTTTGTTCCTGTAAGGCGATGTGCAATTGGTCTTCGCTGATAACGCCTTTGGATAGCAGAAGCTGTCCAAGTGGTTGATGGGGCTGAATGTGAGTTTCGGGCATGTTCATTTGTCGGACAGACTTAGTTCGTGCAGGCGTTGTAGAGTTTGGGAGCGGCTAAATCCAGACTCGTCCGAACGCGATAAATCCAATGCCTGTTGGTAGTATCTGCCCGCAAATTTATGCAACCCTAAATGGTCAAGACTCGTCGCTAGACTGAAGGCAAATAAGGCATTGCGGGGTTCCATGGTGAGTGCATTGAAGTACGATTGCTGCGCATCTGACCAGCGCAGTTGTTCGGTGTACTGGTTGCCAAGTGCAAAATGTAAAGCTGCGGCATCGGGTTGGTGCGCGATAAGCTGTTTGAGGTGGGCTTCTTTGCCGGCAGTTCCGCTATTTCCAAATGATGCCAGACCGGCATGTGCCACGGGATCGCGTGGATCCAGAAGGAGTACCTGACGGTAATAAGCCACCGCCATGTCATCATTCCCGGTTCTCTGTGATATGACTCCCAGCCCCAATAACGCATCGCGATTCCTGGGTTCCAGAGCGAGTGCCTCGCGGTAGTGCAGAGTCGCAGCAGGGTAATCTTCGTCCTGATAGGCCTGATAAGCACTTGCAAGAACGGAGTCTATCGATAGCGTTTCCTGTCCTTTTCGTATATCCACGGTCTCGTTCTGGGCGCTTTTAGTGTCTGTTTTTTCATTCTCGTGCACCTCTTGTGCCGGTATTGTTTTGTGTTCGGGAGCATCGGCTTTCAGAATCGTCTTCGCCGAGGGCAATGCGGGGAGGTTAATCTGTTTTTGCGGCGCGGCCTGAACGGGAAAAATAGGCGCTTGTTTCTCAATTGTTTTTTGTACGGGCATGGGCGAAATGTCGCTGTAGTAGAAGCTTGCCGCACCCGTTATAAATATCCCTGTGATCAAAAATAGCAAGCCGAAATGCAGGGATTTTTTACGTGGCTGATGTTTGGATGCAAAGATATTAGCCCCCGCCGCACGGGCGGCGCTTTGGTCGGCAGGTGTCGGCTTATCCGATGCACGTGCAATCGCAGGCTGTACGGATACAGATTCACGCATCGCTGTCCTTTGTCGTGCGTCGAGTAGCAGGTTCATATCCGTTTCTCTGCTCTAGTTTGTTAATTTTGAGCTGTTTAAAAAATCGGCGGCGGGTAGGTTGTCGCGGAAACGGGAAAAGTCGTTTTCAATGCTGGCCTCTTTGAGGACGACCGGTCGTAGGAAAATCACCAGTTCAGATTTCACATTTTTATCATTGCGATATTTGAATAGGTTGCCCAGATAGGGAATGCGCCCGAGTAGAGGAATTTCGTCGGTCTGGTGGTTTATTTCGTCTTGCATGAGTCCTCCCATCACTGCAATCTGATTGTTCTCGATTTTTAATACGGACTCCATTTCGTGTGTTTGGGTCTGTGGTATCTGACTCACGACTCCGGCTTTTGCTAGGTCAGGGTTGGGGTCGTTGACGAATCCAAACAGGCGCGTGATGGAGGGGCGCATGTTCAGCAGGACGCTGTCGTTGTCGTTGATTTGCGGTGTCACGCTCATGGTGAAACCCACGGGTACGCTATTGGAAGTGGTGCTATAAGTTGTGATGGCGGGTGCGCCCCCGGTGGAAGAAACGGTCGTGGCACTGATGGTGAAATACACGTAGTTATCCACCACCCTGAGCATGGCTGTCTGGTTATTCATTACACTGATTTTTGGACTGGATAGAACTTTTACCTTGCCGAAGGATTCCATCATCTTGATGGAGGCGGCTATGGTGCCGAGATCGGAGCGGTCAGCCGTGTAATCAAGTGTAAATATGCTCCCGGTGTTCGCGGCCTGAACAGTGCCGATGCTTGCCTGGCTCAATTGGAAGCCACTTTTTCCTGCGGTGTTTAGATTCGCCCAATTCACACCCTGCTGGTACTGTTCGTTTAGGCGCACCTCTACAATAGTCGCTTCGATCAGAACCTGACGGCGCGAGCTGTTCATAATCTGGGATATGACTTCTTGAATTTTGTCGTGTTGCTTCCCGCTTGCGCGCACGGAGATGATGCCGCTTTCCGGATTCGGGATTACAGATGCCGCTTCGCGGAATGTATTGAGCCGTGTAACGGTGGTTCCTTCGCCCGCAATGGTGGCGGCATTAGGGCTGTTTTCGATACCGCCTTTAAGCTGCGGGGCTTTCTTACCCCCTGTGTGGGGATACACGCCTGTTCCTGTGGTGCTGGTATTTGAATTTTGCTGGACAAATGTTTCGCTGGATCCTTCCGGCAGTATTTTGTCGGTCTCGCGCAGTATTTCTTTGATGTTGGACTCCAGCCTTTCCCAGAAATGGTTCTTCGACGCGCTTTTGATTGCCAGGTTTGAATTGTTTCCGATGATGCCTGCATTGCCGGTATTTCCCGTTGCGCCTGTGCCCACCTGGGTTGCATTGGAAATGCCACCATCGGCATCGCGAGTCATATTTACATAGTCGATCTTGTATATCTTCAGGTAAGGCGAGTCCGGCATCACTGTAAGATTGCCGTTTTCCAGCTCGTAGCGCATGTCTATTTACCGGGAGATACGGTCGAGTATCTGCGGCAAAGTTTGGTTGATGGCATTCAGTGTGACATTACCTTGCACGCCGGAATTGATATCCAGATTGACCTTCGCATCCCGTGCCAAAGCAAACAGGATTTCTTGTGCCGGTGTGTTGCTTACGACGACACTGTATATCTCAATTTTGTTGCCCGGCTTGGGGGGAGGGAGGGGGATGACGCGTTTGTTGCTTTGCGGAATCTCACTGTGCAGAGAATGGGTATCTTGAATTTGGATATGCCGTGCGGAAAGTTGTGCATGCTGGATGTCTCCGCATGCGGATATAATGAGCGGGCTGCTCATCAATAACACGTTCGGTAGTAAGTGATGAGACTTCATTCACACCCTCCTCAACATGGGCGGAACGTAGCACCTTAAATGCGGCATCAACAATATGCCATTTGGCCTATGTCGGACTATGCAGGCCTAATAAATAGTTCGAGGAAGAGAGTCATTGGATATCTCAGCGGTGTGCTGTCGTTCGTTTTTGATCGGGATTTTAATTAGGAGTTTTTTATGGTGACACCGGAAAACGTTAGGGATTACATCCAGCAGGGATTGGCATGCGAACACGTTCATGTCGAGGGCGACGGGCGGCATTTCGATGCGGTGATCGTGAGCAAAGAATTTGAAGGTAAGGGAATGCTGCAGCAGCAGCGTTTTGTTTTTCAGATGCTGGGGGACAAGATGGAGCTGATTCACGCTTTGTCCATGAAGACATTTACGCCCGAGCAGTGGGCTAAACAGGCATAACTTTGGAGAGAAATGAATATGGATGCGAAACAAATTGCATTGGACAATATTAGGAATACCGTCACGGAAAATCCCATCGTGTTGTATATGAAAGGCACGCCGCAGTTTCCGCAATGCGGGTTTTCGGGACGCGCAGCACAGGTGCTAAAAACCTGCGGTGTGGAAAAATACGTTGCAGTGAATGTGCTGGCAGACCAAGAGGTGTTCGACAACCTGAGGTTTTATGCGGATTTTCCGACCTTTCCCCAGCTCTATATCAAGGGTGAGTTGATTGGCGGTTCCGACATCATGCTGTCTATGTCCGAACAAGGTGAGTTGCAAAAGCTGATTCAACTCGCGTTGCAGTAAATCCATCCCTGAAGCGATCCTCCTGCGGCGCTACGGTGTTTTGCTGGTGCCGGGGAGGGCATTTTTATATTCCATCTGAGTGAAGTGACGCAGTGCGATTTTTGCTGTGCGCGCCAAAGATATTGCTGAAAATCTATTTTTTACATATAGTCCAGTGTTACATAGGGTTATTCTCCTTGGGTAGCCTTTTAGCTTCTTGATATTACTAGTATTAATTGGATTTCGGTATGGCGCAAGAATCAAATATTGGAAATTTGGCAGATTTGAAAGAGGGGGAGATCTTGCTTCCCGAATATCTGCTTCGGCGTGATGATGGCATCTTTGTTAAGTTGTCACACTTTCCCGTGGGCGGAGGATTTGCCCAGTTCATCGACCGTTTATTCTCGACGGGTTCGCGTTTTTTAAATCTGGATTATCAAGTGCTGTTGGATTTGCTGTATGACTATGACGCCATCTTGGATGCTCATGGCATTGAATCGAAGATACGTCTGGCCGAGGATATTGTTCCTTTTTCATCCAAGCGAAAGTCGCTGTATAAAGCCGTGAAGATTGACTCCGCATCGGAGCGCGCAGAGTATTTTTTTGAGCCGGTCACGATGGAGGTTGTCACCGAAGAGCATGTTTATGGTGAGCCGGATGACGATGGAGTCGCTCCGATTCTAGACACAACTCGCAAAGTGGAGATGTTGCCTGCCAAGCTTGATCGGGACGAATTCATCGCGGATATGTGGCTGAAAGGCGTGCGTTTTGGTGTTCAGGTCGAAATGCTGGTCGATGTGGTCGCGCGCGGGGAAATGGGGCGTATGACGGTTGCCCTGCAGCAGGATGCAACAGCAGGTTGCGATGCGGAAGTGGAGGAGGCTTGCAGCGAGTTGCATCGTGATAACTCACCCAAGATATTGCTCAATGGCAAAGCCGATTTGCGCCAGTTTCAAAACCGTTTTCCACAGATTGAGAAAGATGCCAAGCTGCTGAAAAAGCGCATGCGCGTGCTGGGCAAGCCCGGATTCAAAGTGAACGGTCAGATCATCGAGCCGGACATCCCCAAGGATTTAGATCTCTTACCGTTGGCGGGAGTCGGGACTCGTATCGAAGTGCAGGATGGCAATGAATATATCCTGTCCAACCGCGATGGTTTTTTGTCTATCGACATGCATACCAACAGTATCTCGGTGACAGAAAAAATCGAGAACAAGGGCGGCATCAGTATCAAAACAACGGGTGACTTGTCTCTGTCTGGAAACGAGTTTATCGAGCACGGCGAAGTACAGGAAGGCAGATCGGTAGAAGGCAAGAACATGACTTTCCGTTCGGCCGTCTACGGCAATATTGTTTCCCAAGGCGGCTTCATTCTGCTGGAGAGCAATCTGTCGAACGCGAGCGCGAAAAGTCTGGGCGGTGATGTCACGACGAATGGTCGCGCGTTTAACTCCACCATCGAAGCATGGGAGGGTGTCGTCACAATGAAGTACGCCGAGAGTTGTCTGATATTCGGCGAAGCTGTTGCCATCGAGCGCGCGGTGAATTGCGAGATTGTCGCAAGCAAGATCGAAATCGAACAGGCCGAGGGCTGCGGTATCGCGGGAAAAAGCGTGCAGATAAAAGTGTCGGATTCTTGTCGTGGAAAACAGACGGTCATTTCCATGCTGTTGCCGGATTTGTCCGCATTAGACGCGCAGGTTGCACAAGTGAACACGGCGATAGAAAACTGTCAAAAAATCATTGCGGCGAAAGATCAGGGCATCGCCTTGATCGTGGCCGATGTGGAAGTCGCCAAATATCTCGCGCTGGCCAAGAGTATCCGCGAGGGAACCGTCAAGCTGACTGATGCGCATAAAGATAACTGGCAAAAAATGACGAGTAAGTTTGCTAAGGTTGATAACGCATTAGCCAAGTTGGCTGCGGAAAAACAAGAGCAACTGAATCGCATCGCGGCTTTTGAAAAAGAGAATGCGCATCTGCTGGATATGCGCGGCAAAAGCGGAACCGGTGTTCACTGCGAAATCAAGAAAGTCAGCGGTGACACTATGGTGCGGGGCTTGCAGGCCAATCATGGTGTTTCCGAGTTTCAAAAGAGCAAGGTCAGCGAGATTAAAATCAAGCTGCGCGAACAGGGCAGCATGAGCGATCGTATATTTTCGGGTGCGCGCGGCAATCTGGACTGGAATTATGCCGTTCCCGATGTTGTTAAGCCGACCTGATGCAGCCTCAATATGGGGAAGGTGCCCCTTTCTGTGTAAACGCTGAGGATTGAATTAAGTTTTTAGCCGAACTAAAATTGTCTGAACCAAACCGTTGTTTATTCCATAGGAGTCGTAAGCATGCAAAAAATAATCATTGCCACCGTGATCACTTTATTTTCGGTCAATCTCGCATTCGCCGATGCGGCTTGTGATGCCAAGGCGGCGGAAAAGAAACTGGCCGGCGCCGCAAAGAACAGCTTTCTAAAAAAATGTGCGGCAGAAGCCGTTGCGGTTCCTGAGTCCGCCGTCACTCCTTGCGAAGCCAAGGCCGCCGAAAAGAAACTGGCTGGTGCGGCCAAGAGTAGTTTTATGAAGAAATGCGAAGCTGACTCGGGCAGTGTCGTATCTGCCGTCTCAGCTCCTGCAGCAAAGGCGGCGGATGCCGGTGCGGCTTGTGATGCCAAAGCGGCTGAGAAGAAGTTATTCGGTGCGGCCAAGAATAGTTTTGTGAAGAAATGTGAGGCTGACGCTGCCAAGTAAGTCGGGCAGCGCGTTTCTCAAACGGGCGGGGTGCAAACCCCGCCTGTTTGTTTTTGCAATATCGCATTGACACTGTGCAACTTGTCCCCCGATAATCCCCTCATGAACACTCATCAATCCATTCGTCACGTCCGAGTTGCACTGTGCGCCAAGCTGCGTATGGTGTGGCATGGCATGCATAGTGGTCTGGATGGGTAGCGTTTAGAGTTTTGCCGCAGTTCCCAAAAAGGCCACAGATTGTCTCTGTGGCCTTTTTGTTTTTGCTTCTTCTGTCCGTCATGCAGGATATTGTGCGCAGGGCGGTGCGGGGGAGCGGTCGCAAGAGCAGACAAGGAGAAAGAGATGTCACTTCCCGCAGCATTTGTTTCAGTGATCCTGATATGGTCGACCACGCCGCTTGCCATCAAGTGGAGTGCGGTCGGTGCCAGTTTCAGCTTCGCCGTATTCTCGCGTATGGCCATTGGTCTTGTGTTGTGCGCGGTGCTGCTGGCATTGTTTCGCGTTCGCGTGCCTTTGCACCGCAAGGCACGCTCGGCCTATCTCGCTGGAGGATTGAGCATGTTCGGGACCATGGCATTCACTTATTGGTCGGCTCAGTTCGTCAGTTCCGGCATGATTGCGGTGCTGTTCGGTTTGTCGCCGTTGATCACCAGCCTGGGGGCGATGCTGTGGCTCAAAGAAGAGGCGCTCAGCGCCAGCAAAGTGGCGGGCATGGTGTTGGGTGTGTTGGGTCTGGTGCTGGTGTTCGGCGGCGGCTTGAGTGTGCAGGAAGGCACTTTGCCCGGTTTGATTGCATTGATTATCGGTGTCACGACACAGTCGCTCGGACTGGTATGGCTCAAACGCATCGGAGACGATAGTCCTCCGCTGGCGATGACGCTGGGTATTTTGACGGTCGCTTTGCCCTTGTTTTTTATCGCATGGTATCTGATCGATGGCCAGTTTCCCACAACCATCCCGGGGCGCGCTATCGCCGCCACCGTGTATCTAGGCACGGTGGCCTCGGTATTGGGGTTCGCGCTGTATTACTACCTGATCAAACATATGGATGCCGGACGCATCGCACTCATCACCTTGATCACGCCGGTGCTGGCATTGCTGTTGGGGCACAGTCTGAATCAGGAGGAGGTTTTGCCGCAAGTATGGCTGGGTACGGCGTGTATCCTGCTGGGTTTGTGCATGCACCGCTGGGGCGCGCAGTGGCGGCAGATGTTGAGCGCCCGTTAAGTTGTCTGCGAACACGTCGTGTTTGTTTGACGGGAAAATGCGGGATGTCGAACAGATACGCCGATTTTCTTTATACGCCAGTCGGGCGCAGCGGGTAAAATTGCAGCCTATGAATTCTGCACTGTCCCCGTCCGCCCAGCGCCGTTTGGCACGCATCCAGCAACTCTCCGCCATCGAGTATCCCGCCGACCTGCCCGTGGTGGCGCGGCGCGAGGAGTTGGCGCAGGCGATTGAAAAGCACCAGGTCGTCATCGTGTGCGGTGAAACCGGTTCGGGCAAGACCACACAGCTGCCCAAAATTTGTTTGAGTCTGGGGCGCGGAGTGCTGGGCGTAATTGGCCATACCCAGCCGCGCCGCGTGGCGGCTCGTTCGGTGGGCGCACGTATTGCGCAGGAACTGAAATCCGAACTCGGTGGGCTGGTCGGATACAAGGTGCGCTTCAACGACAAAGTGTCGCCAGACACCTGCATCAAGCTGATGACGGACGGTATCCTGCTGGCTGAAATACACCGCGATCCGCTGCTGAAAAATTACGACACCATCATTATCGACGAGGCGCACGAACGCTCGCTCAATATCGATTTCCTGCTGGGCTACCTGCGCCAGATGCTGCCGCGCCGCCCTGATCTGAAACTCATCATCACCTCGGCGACGCTGGATGCGGAGCGTTTTTCCAAGCATTTTTTTAATGCGCCGGTGCTGCAAGTTTCCGGTCGCACCTATCCTGTCGAAGTGCGTTACCGCCCGCCGCAGAAAAACGAAGACGGCGATATGCAGGATGTGCCGCAGGCGATATGCAGCGCGCTGGATGAATTGAGCATAGGCGGTTTGCGCGGCGACGTGCTGGTGTTTCTGCCCGGCGAGCGCGAGATACGTGATACCGCCGAGGCCTTGCGCAAACACCAGCATAAAGGCCTCGAAATTTTGCCGCTGTTCTCGCGCCTGTCCATCGCAGAGCAGGATCGCGTGTTCAAGCCCGCCTCCGGCATGCGCCGCGTGGTGTTGGCCACTAATGTGGCGGAGACATCTCTGACGGTGCCGAACATCGGCTACGTGATCGACGCGGGGCTGGCGCGCATCAATCGCTACAGCGTGCGCCAGAAGGTGGAGCAGTTGCGCATCGAGAATATCGCGCGCGCCGCCGCCAACCAGCGTGCAGGTCGTTGCGGTCGCGTGATGAGCGGTGTGTGTATCCGTTTGTATGAAGAGGCGGATTTCCTGTTGCGTCCCGAATTTACCGATGCGGAAATTTTCCGCGTGTCGCTGGCGACGGTTATCTTGCGCATGAGTGCGCTGGGCTTGGGCGAGGTCGAACAGTTCCCGTTCATCGAGCCGCCGGGTTCGCGCGCGATTACAGATGGCTATCAGTTGTTGCAGGAATTGAACGCCATCGACGACAAGCGTCAGCTCACGCCGCTCGGTCACGAGCTGGCCAAGCTGCCGCTAGACCCCAAGGTGGCGCGGCTGTTGCTGGCGGGGCGGCAGTATCACTGCCTCAACGAGATTCTCATCATCGCCAGCGCGCTGGCACTGCAGGACCCGCGCGACCGTCCCGCTGAACGGCGCGAGGCGGCGGATGCGGCGCATCAGCGTTTCAACGACGAGCGCTCGGACTTCCTTGCTTATCTGAAACTGTGGGCGTGGTTTCAAGAAGGCATCAAGCACAAGAAAACCAACAAGCTGTGGGCAAACGAGTGCCGCGAAAAATTCTTGTCGGCGCTGCGTCTGCGCGAGTGGCACGAGCTGCACCAGCAATTGCATGCGCAGGTGTCGGAGATGGGCATGCGCTTTAACGAGCAGGCCGCCAGCTACGAACAAATCCACAAAGCCCTGCTCACCGGCTTGCTCGGTAACATCGGCTGCAAAGGCGTGGATAGAGAGCCGTATTATTTGGGCCCGCGTGAAATTAAATTCTTCATCGCCTCGAATTCGGTGCTGGCGAAGAAGGGCGCGAAGTGGGTGGTGGCGGCGGAGATCGTGGAGACGACCAAGCTGTTCGCGCGTTGCGTGGCGCGCATCGAGCCGGAGTGGCTGGAGGAAGTCGGCGCGCATTTGATGAAGCGCACTTATTTTGATCCGCATTGGGAGAAAAAGGCGGGGCAGGTGGCGGCGTTCGAACGCAGCACGCTGTTCGGGCTGCTCATCAACCCAAAGAAGCGCGTGCATTACGGGCCGATGTGTCCCGAAGAAGCGCGCGCGGTGTTCATCCGTCAGGCGCTGGTGGAGGGCGAGTTCAACACGCAAGCGCCATTCTTCGCGCACAACCAGAAACTCATCGCCGACATCGAAGCGCTGGAACACAAGGCGCGCCGTCCCGATGTGCTGGTGGATGACGAGCTGATCTTCGCGTTCTACGATCAGCGCATTCCGCCGCACCTGCACAACGGCGCCGCGTTCGAGCATTGGCGCAAAGAAGCGGAGCGCGAGCAGCCCAAGTTGCTCTATCTGAAACGCGACGACCTCATGCGCCACGAGGCGGCGGGCATCACCACCGAGCAATTCCCTCCGCAGATGCAGATGAACAATGTGAGCTACGCGCTGGCGTACAACTTTGCACCGGGAAAAAACGATGACGGCGTGACGCTGACCGTGCCGCAAGCTTTGCTCAATCAGGTGTCGGCGGCGCGCTGCGAATATCTGGTGCCGGGTGTGTTGGCGGAAAAAATCGCGCAACTGGTGAAATCACTACCGCAAAAAATCCGCCGGAATTGTGTGCCCGTGCCCGAATTCGCGGCGGCGTTTGGCGCGGCGGTACAGCCCTCGGATACGCCGTTGCTGCAAGCGCTGGCGCGTTACATCCGCGAACAGAAGCAGCTCGATGTGCCGCTGGATGCGTTCCGGCTGGAGCAATTGCCCGCGCATCTGCTGATGAATTTTCGCGTGGTGGACGAGCACGGGCGGCAGTTGGGGATGGGGCGCAACTTTGCCGCTTTGCGCGGCGAATGGGCGCCGAAGCAGTCGCTTGTCGCTGCCGCTCCTGCGGCCAAGAGTGCGGTGCTGCCGCAGAAAAATATCGGCGGGGAGCGTTATACCGAATGGAAATTCGGCGATTTCAAACCGACCCGCGCTGAGCAGCGTGCCGGACAAACCATTACCGTATTCAATGCGCTGGTGGATGTGGGCGACGCAGTCACGCTGCAAAGCTTCGACACGCAGGATGTCGCGCAAGCCGCGCACCGCCTGGGGTTGCGCCGCCTGTTCCAGTTGGCGCTGAAAGAACAGGTGAAGTATCTGGAGAAAAATCTGCCGGGGCTGCAAGCGATGTCCATGCAGTTTTTGCCCTTCGGTTCGGCGCAGGATTTGCAGCGGCAGATTCTCGCGGTGACGTTCGACCGTTGCTGTTTGAACGATCCCTTGCCGGAAACCGAAAAGGAATTTGCCACGTGCTGCAAAGATGCCAAGGCGCGCCTGAATCTGGTGGCGCAGGAGATCGCGCGGCTGGTGGGCGCAGTGCTGGCGGAATACCATGCACTGCAAAAATCATTGCCTGGCTTCAAGGCGCACGGGCAGGTGTTGCAGGACATCCGCAACCAGTGCGAATGGCTGCTGGGCAAGGAGTGGGTGGGGCGCACGCCGTATGAGCGCATGCAGCACATGCCGCGTTATCTCAAGGCAATCAATGTGCGGCTGGAAAAGTTGCGCGCCAATCCGGCGCGCGACGCGCAGAGCGCGGCACAGATGAATCCGCTGCAACAGCAATGGCAGCGCAGGATGTCGGCTCAGCACGGCGAGGCGGAAGCCCGTTTGGAAGACTTCGGCTGGATGATGCAGGAGTTGCGTGTTTCGCTGTTCGCGCAGGAACTCAAGACACCCGTGATAGTCTCGGTGAAACGTCTGGAAAAGATGCTCGCCGCATTGGGCGGTTAAAATGCAATATATCGAATCGGAACGGTTGAATCATGTCGCATAAGAAAGTGGATGTGCTGTTGGTCGGGGCGGGGGTGATGAGTGCCACGCTGGGTGCGTTGTTGTCGCATCTTGATCCTTCGCTGAGAATCGTGATGGTTGAGCGACTGGGCAAGGTAGCGCACGAGAGCTCGCATAGTTTGAACAACGCTGGTACCGGGCATGCCGGATATTGCGAACTGAACTACACGCCGCAGCGTGCGGATGGTTCGGTACAAATCCAGCGCGCACTGGAAATCAATGCCGCGTTCGAGATGTCGTTGCAGTTCTGGTCTTATCTGGTCAAGCACGGCGTACTTCCGTCGCCGGAAAAATTCATTAATCCGATCTGCCACCAGAGTTTTGTGTGGGGCCAGGAGGATGTTGCATTTCTGCGCGAACGTTTCGTGGCGCTGCACCAGCATCATCTGTTCGAAGAGATGGAATACAGCGAAGATCCGGCGCTGCTGCGCGAATGGATGCCGCTGGTGATGGAACACCGCGATGCCAGCCAGGAGGTCGCCGCGACGCAGGTCCGTCACGGCACCGATGTCGATTTCGGTTTTATGACGCGCAAGCTGGTGAAGTCCCTGACCAAACATTCGACTTTCGATCTGCAGTTGAACCACACCATCACGGGGATGAGCCAGCATACGGACGGACACTGGCTGGTGCGCGTGAACGATAATCATGCCGATACAGTCTCGTCCTATGAGGCCGGTTTCGTGTTCCTCGGCGCGGGCGGGGGGGCTTTGCCGCTGCTGCAAAAATCCGGCATTCCCGAGGCGCGCGGCTACGGCGGTTTTCCGGTGAGCGGACAGTGGTTGATCTGTAAGAATCCCGAGGTGGTCAAGCGCCACTCCAGCAAGGTGTACGGCAAAGCGGCGGTGGGCGCGCCGCCGATGTCGGTGCCGCATCTGGATGCGCGCATCATCGATGGCGCGCCGGCCTTGCTGTTCGGGCCGTTCGCCAGCATCACCACCAAGTTTCTCAAACAGGGTTCGGTGATGGATCTGTTCTCCTCGCTCAAGTCCGGCAATCTGAAGCCGATGCTGTCGGTGGCCAGAGATAACCTCGGTCTCACACGTTATCTTCTGGTCGAAGCTTTCCGCTCGCACAAGACGCGTATGGCGACCTTGCGCGGTTTTTACGCGGATGCCAAAGACGCGGATTGGGAGCTGGCATCGGCAGGACAACGCGTGCAGATCATCAAAGGCTGTGACAAGAACGGCGGCAAGCTGGAATTCGGCACCGAGATTGTTACCGCAGGGGATGGTACGCTGGCCGCGCTGTTAGGTGCTTCGCCGGGCGCCTCGACTTCGGTGCAGGCGATGGTCGACGTGATAGAACGCTGTTTCGCGTCGCGTATGCTCACCCCAGAGTGGCAAAGCAAGATGCGGGAAATGATTCCTTCCTATGGCGAGTCTCTGGACGAGAATGCCGCACTGCTGCACGAGGTGCGCAACAGGACATTGGCGACACTGCAGCTGAACAGGCCGCGGGGGAAGGTCTGAGCTGTGCGCTATAATCGGCGCATATTAATCACCCGGACGGGGGCGAGTCATGGATAAGCAATTGCGTGAAGCCGCGCTGCAATACCACCGCGCAGCCCCGGCGGGAAAAATCTCCGTCGTGCCCAGCAAGCCGATGCTTACGCAGCGCGATCTGGCCTTGGCGTATTCGCCGGGTGTGGCTGCAGCGTGCGAGGAAATCGTGCGTGATCCGGGTGAGGCGCGCAATCTGACGGCGCGGGGAAATCTGGTGGCGGTGATTTCCAACGGTACGGCGGTGCTGGGCTTGGGCAATATCGGCCCGCTGGCCTCCAAGCCGGTGATGGAAGGCAAAGGGATGCTGTTCAAGAAGTTTGCCGGCATCGATGTCTTCGATATTGAAATTGCCGAGAATGATCCCGACAAACTGGTGGACATTATCGCAGCGCTGGAACCGACCTTCGGCGGTATCAACCTCGAAGACATAAAAGCACCGGAGTGCTTTTATATCGAGCGCAAATTGCGCGAGCGTATGCGTATCCCGGTGTTTCATGATGACCAGCACGGCACCTCTATCATTGTTGGCGCAGCGCTGCTGAACGGGCTAAAGGTGGTCGGCAAAAATATTGCGGAGATCAAACTGGTGGCATCCGGTGCGGGCGCGGCGGCGCTGGCTTGTCTGGACATGCTGGTGGGGCTGGGCGTGAAGATGGAGAACATCACGGTGAGCGACATCAAGGGGGTGGTCTACACCGGAC
This sequence comes from Betaproteobacteria bacterium, assembly GCA_020055845.1. Lineage (GTDB taxonomy): Bacteria > Pseudomonadota > Gammaproteobacteria > Burkholderiales > Gallionellaceae > PALSA-1006. The sequence goes on along the minus strand of JAGVIV010000031.1, from coordinate 2,775 downwards.
GTGCCGAGGAAATGGACGACAACAAGGCGCGTTATGCCAAAGACACCAAGGCGCGCACGCTGGGCGAAGTAATTGCCGGGGCGGATGTATTTCTGGGCTTGTCGGCGGGCGGTGTGCTGAAGCCGGAGATGGTCAAGCTGATGGCGCAGCGTCCGCTCATCTTCGCGTTGGCGAACCCGACACCGGAGATATTGCCGGAACAAGCCAAGGCGGTGCGCGCGGATGCGATTCTGGCGACGGGGCGTTCCGACTACCCCAATCAGGTCAACAACGCGCTGTGTTTCCCGTATATTTTTCGGGGTGCGCTGGATGTGGGCGCGTCCACTATCAACGAGGCGATGAAGCGTGCTGCGGTGTATGCCATTGCAGGTTTGGCCGAGGCCGAGCAGTCCGATGCGGTGGCGGCCGTGTACGGCGGGGAGAGTTTGAGTTTCGGCGAAAATTATCTTATTCCAAAACCCTTCGATCCTCGTCTGATCACGCGCATCGCCCCGGCCGTGGCACAGGCAGCGATGGACAGTGGTGTGGCCGAGCGCCCCATTGCCGATATGGCGGCTTACCGCGAGCAGTTGTCGCATTTCATCTACCACTCGAACATGCTGATGAAGCCGGTGTTCGACAGCGCCAAGAAAAATCCGAAGCGCCTGGTCTATGCCGAGGGCGAAGACGAGCGCGTGCTGCATGCGGCGCAGACCGTGGTGGACGAAGGTCTTGCCTATCCCATTCTGGTCGGGCGTCCGGCGGTGATCGAACAACGCATTGCCAAGCTCGGCTTGCGCATCCGCGCGGGCGAGCATTTCGAGCTGGTGAATCCCGAAAGCGACAACCGTTACCGCGAATATTGCACCGAGTACCATCGTCTGATGGAACGCCAGGGTGTCACGCCGGATGCGGCCAAGCGCGAAATGCGCCGCCGCAACACGCTGATTGCGGCGATGCTGCTGCGCATGGGTAGCGCCGATGCCATGCTGTGCGGCACGGTGTCGCAACCGTTGAACCATCTGCGTTATATCGATGAGGTGATTGGTCAGCGCAAAGGGGCGGGTGTGTATGCGGCGATGAATATCCTGATGCTGCCCGGGCATACCCTGTTCATATGCGACACGCATGTGAACCTCGATCCGACAGCGGAACAGCTTGCCGAAATGACGCTGCTGGCGGCGGAACAGGTGCGTCGTTTCGGTTTAATGCCCAAGATCGCGCTGTTGTCGCATTCGAATTTCGGCAGCCACAAAGACAGCTCCGCGCACAAGATGAGCCGTACGCGCGAGCTGCTGGAGAAGATGGCCCCGGAGTTGGAAGTGGAAGGAGAGATGCACGGCGATGCCGCGCTGTCGGCAGATTTGCGCGCGCAGACCTTCCCGAATTCGCGTTTGAAGGGCAGCGCCAATTTGCTCATCATGCCGAATCTGGATGCGGCCAATATCGCGTATAACCTGCTCAAGGTCACGGCGGGCGAAGGTATCACTATAGGTTCGATTTTGCTGGGAGCGGAAAAGTCGGTGCACATACTGACTTCGACAGCCACCGTGCGGCGTATCGTGAATATGAGTGCACTGGCGGTGGTCGGTGTGGATATACATTAGAACAACCCGGAAACGGGATTTAAGGAGAAGAGCATGTCGGATAATATGAACAAACAGGAAGTCGCGATGTTGCGCGAGGAGTTGGAGATGCTGATGGTGGAGCGCGGCAGTTTGCTGAATGTGGTCGGTGCCGCCGCCGTGCTGGTCGCGAACACGAATGCGCGCGATCTGCCCCCTGCGGCCGCCGAAGCTGCGGATTTGCTGTCCAGATTCGTCAACGACCTTCCCGAGGAGACGCTCAAGGATGCGCTTGAGGCGGTGCATGCCCTTGCTGCTCCCGGCGTGTAACCCGCGCGAGGAAGCGTAACTGAACGATATGCAGCCACAAAAAATCGGACTCGTTCTTACCGGGGGCGGCTCGCGTGCCGCTTATCAGGTGGGCGTGTTAAAAGCGATTGCGGAGATATTGCCGCGCACTTCCCATAGCCCGTTTGCCGTCATTTGCGGTACATCGGCGGGGGCGTTGAATGCGGCCACGCTCGCTATCAATGCCAGGAATTTTCGCAAGGGCGTGAAATATCTGCTCAATGTCTGGAAGAATTTTCATGTGGACGAGGTATACCGCGCCGATTTTGTCGGCGTGATGCACAACAGCTCGCGCTGGCTGGCCGGGCTGTTCTTGAGCAGCATCGGTATCAATAAGCTGAATCAGGTGTCTTTGCTGGACAACGCCCCGCTGGTGGAGTTGCTGGGACAGACGCTGCCGTGCGAAAAAATCCAGGAGAGTATTGACTGCGGTGCGTTGCATGCATTGAGTATCACCGCTTCGGGGTACGGCTCCGGCTCGTCGGTTACTTTTTATCAGGGCGTGGAGGGGATTGCGCCGTGGAAACGCGCGCGCCGCTTGGGTGTTCCCGTGCAGATAGAGATGCAGCACCTGCTTGCGTCGGCGGCCATTCCGTTCATTTTTCCGGCAGTACATATTCATCGTGAATATTTTGGCGACGGTTCGATGCGCCAGCTTGCGCCCATCAGTTCGGCTTTGCATTTGGGCGCGGATCGCGTGCTGGTGGTGGGGATGGGGCACGGGGGGCATGTCGAAGAGGAATCTCAGCGCAGTAAAGTGGAGGAATATCCGTCCCTTGCGCAGATTGCCGGGCACGCGCTAGACAGTATTTTTCTGGACAGTATGGAGGTCGATCTTGAGCGCCTACGGCGCATCAATCATACGGTGAGCTTGATTCCGGAG
>JAGVIV010000310.1 GCA_020055845.1 Betaproteobacteria bacterium | reverse complement strand
GGGGTTGGGTCGCCTTCATTCAGCCGTTCGGTATGTATGCGGGTATCACCATGCTGCTCGGCTTGTGCGGGCTGTGGGCGCGCCGTCTGTTCGTCGAACGCATCCGCTACATTTCAACTCCGTCAGATCATCTGATGCTGCTGCTGTTTATCACGATTGCCGCCTCCGGCTTACTGATGAATTTTGTCGCACATACCGATGTGATTGCGGTTAAAGGTTTCTTCCTTGGACTGATGCAATTTAGCATTCAGCCCTTGCCTGCAGATGCGCTACTTGCACTGCATTTGTTGTCCGTTGTTGCGCTCCTGGTGATATTTCCCCTCAGCAAACTCTTGCACGCACCGGGAGTCTTTTTTTCGCCCACCCGCAATCAGACCGATAACCCGCGCGAGAAACGTCATCTCTCCGCATGGGCGGCCAAATTGGAGGAAAAGGCATGAACCAAACATTTAGCCACAGAGATCACAGAGCACACAGAGAGAACCTGTTGGGGTTTTCATTTTTCTCTGTGATCTCTGTGTCCTCTGTGGCTAATGATTTTTTGGGTTTGGACTAAATACTATGGCCGATATAACCGCACCAGCCTACCGCATTATCCCCATCATCCCGGCGTTGATTCCGGGTGCGATGGAAGGCAAAGGTCCTTACGTCGCCAGCGACAAGCTCAACGAGGCGATCGGCTTCCCTGGCCAGCTGGTGGAAGACTGGCACGACAAAGCCATCGCCAAAATGGGCGAGTTGCTGTCCAAATACCGCTCGCTTAAAGTGTACATGGATGCCTGTGTGCACTGCGGCGCCTGCTCCGACAAATGCCATTATTTCATCGGCACACAAGATCCGAAAAACATGCCGGTCGCGCGTCAGGATTTAATGCGCAGCGTGTACCGCCGCTATTTCACGCTCCCCGGAAAATGGTTTCCCAAGCTCGTCGGTGCGCGCGATCTGACGCGCGAAGTGCTGGACGAGTGGTTCAATTATTTCCATCAATGTTCCGAGTGCCGCCGTTGTTCGGTGTTCTGCCCGTACGGTATCGACACCGCCGAAGTGACGATGGCGGCGCGCGAGATTCTAGACTCTGTGGGTTACGGTCAGAAGTATTCCAACGAGATCATCGGCAAGGTACACAAGATCGGCAACAACCTCGGTCTGCCGCCGCCGGCGCTGATCGACACGCTGGAAGGTCTGGAAGAAGACGTTAAAGAAGATACCGGTATCGACGTGCGTTTCCCTATCGACGTGAAGGGCGCGGAAGTGTTGTTGATTACGCCGTCCGCCGACTTTTTTGCCGAGCCGCATATCGACAGCCTGATTGGTTACGCCAAAGTGTTCCATGCCACCGGCACCAGTTGGACGCTGTCGTCGATGTCGTCCGAGGCGGGTAATTTCGGCATGTTCATCGGCAACTACGACCAGCTGCGCGCCATTGCGATGCGTATCCGCACGGCCGCGCTGGAACTGGGGGTGAAGCGCATCGTGATCGGCGAGTGCGGTCATGCCTGGCGTGTGGCTTACAGCTTCCTGAACACTCTGACCGGCATCGGCGATGGCGCGGATGCAAACGACCGGTTTGCGCAGATGCTGCAAAAGCAATTGGATCATCGCTACAAACAGCCCGCGCATATCTGCGAATTTACCTGGGACATGATTCAGGACGAGCGCCTGAGTTTTGATAAGTCGAAGAACGATAAACACATCATCACTTTCCACGATTCTTGCAACGTGGCGCGCGGTTCACGCATGGGAGATTTTGCCGGCGGACAGTTCGAGATTCCGCGCAATATCATCAAGGCGGTCGCCAATAATTTTGTGGAAATGTCCCCCGAGACGACGCGCGAGCAGACCTTCTGCTGCGGCGGTGGCGGTGGCCTGCTGACCGATGACCTATTGGACTTGCGCGTCAAGGGAGCCTTGCCGCGCATGGAAGTATTGCAGCAGGTGGTGGATGAACACAATGTCAATTTCATGGCAACCATCTGCGCGATCTGCAAGGCGCAATTTACCAAGGTTATGCCGATTTACGGATTCGATCGAAGAATGGTGGGCGGTGTGCATCAGCTGGTTAGCAACGCGATCATTTTGGGCGATAAGAAATAATTCACTGGAGGTAGGACGATATGTCAGCAACAACCGAAACCCCACAAAAGATTACGTTCCGTCGTTATAAAGATGGCGACAGCAAAGTGCGCCGCTGGAACGAGCAGATATTTCAGGCCAGCCATTCCTACAAATGCCC
>JAGVIV010000191.1 GCA_020055845.1 Betaproteobacteria bacterium | reverse complement strand
AGCGCTACGGTTTCATCCGTTTCGGTTCGCGCGTGGATGTGTATTTGCCGCTTACGGCTACCGTCAAGGTGAGCATCGGTGATAAAGTGTCCGCCACCACCACCATCTTGGCGCAACTCTAAATAGAATATGGACGATTTGAACAAACGCAAACCGATGGATTTACGCCGCCGCAGCATTTATCTGCTGCCGAATCTGTTCACTACCGGCGCGTTGTTCGCCGGTTTCTATGCCATCGTGCAAGCGATGAACAGCAAGTTCGAATTTGCAGCCGTGGCCATCTTCATCGCGATGGTGTTGGATGGATTGGATGGTCGCGTGGCGCGTCTGACGCACACACAAAGCGAGTTCGGTGCGGAGTACGACAGCTTGTCTGACATGGTTTCCTTTGGAGTGGCTCCCGCGTTGTTGATGTATGAATGGGCGTTTCGCGACTTGGGCAAAATCGGCTGGTTTGCCGCGTTCATTTATTGCGCAGGCACGGCATTGCGTTTGGCCCGCTTCAACACGAACATTGATGTGGTGGATAAGCGCTACTTTCAGGGTTTGCCGAGTCCGGCTGCGGCCGCGCTGGTGGCGGGTTTTGTGTGGGTGATGGGCGATCTCGATTTTATCGGGAAGGAGCTGCGCTGGTATGCGGCGGCGCTCACCGTATTCGCGGGCTTGAGCATGGTAAGCAACGTGCGTTTTTATAGCTTCAAAGATTTCAACATGCGTAAAAGCGTGCCTTTCATCGCTATTTTCGTGCTGGCTTTATTCTTTATCCTGATCTCCAGCTATCCCCCCGGCGTACTGTTTTTTATTTTCCTGGGCTATGCACTTTCCGGCTACGTCTTGTGGCTGCTGGGGTTGCGCAAGCGCCCTGAGCGACCTTCGCTGTAATCCGTTTGGATGCGCCGAATGTGCGCTTAAATTCTGGCAATAGCACCGAACAAAAATTCAATTAGTCTGGAATCGATGCCAGGCTAATTCCGCTGCTGTCGCAGCGCAGTGCGTTCGCGCATTTATCCCAATCCCCCAAGACCCAGCGATCACAGGTATGTCCTTCGAGATGATGCAGATGGTGTGCGGGACGATGGGTATGACCGTGAATCATTCGCGGATAGCCGTGCTGCTGTAACAACTCATGCACCGCGTGCAGACTCACATCCATGATGCTGATGGATTTGTGCTGTTTTTCCGATTTGCTTTTTTCGCGCAATTGTTCGATCTGCGCCTTGCGTTGCAGCAGGGGCAGGGCGAGAAACTGTTGCTGCCAAGTCGTGTCGCGCACTTGGCGACGAAACTCCTGATAGGCGGTATCGTCTGTGCACAAGGCATCGCCGTGAGTGAGCAAAGTCGGTGTTCCGTACAAGTCGAGCAGCATTGGGTCGGACAGCAAAGTGGCGTTGCAAGCCTCGGCTAGTTTGTCATCCATCAAAAAATCACGGTTGCCGCGCATGATGCAGATGCGCGTACCTTGCATAGACAGCGTCCGTAGGGCAAGGGTGATTTCAAGGTGGAATGGCGTGTTTAAATCGTCATCGCCTGCCCAATACTCGAACAGATCACCCAAGATGTAGAGAGCTTCGGCATGGGGGGCGATGTTTTGAATGAAGTGATGGAACAGCCCCGTGGTGTGCGGGCTGTTGGTACACAGATGAAGATCGGAGATAAAGAGACTGTACTTCATGTGCAAACGCCCTCCCCTGTGCTGGCGCTTTTCAAGGGAAGGGCAGCGTTGCTATTCTTGCGTGACGACTTCAGCCTGGGTGATGATCACGTCCTCGGTGGGGACATCCTGAAAGCCGCTCTTGTTGCCGGTTTTCAATTTTTTGATCGCATCCACAACTTCAGTACCTTCCACTACCTTGCCGAACACACAGTAGCCCCAGCCTTGGCTGTTCTCGGCGGTGTGATTAAGAAAACTGTTGTTCTTCACGTTGATAAAGAATTGCGCGGTGGCAGAGTGCGGGTCGCCGGTGCGTGCCATAGCGACAGTGTAGGCGTCGTTCGTCAGGCCATTGTTGGCTTCGTTCTGGATCGGCGCATTAACTTCTTTCTGATGCATGCCGGGCTCGAAACCGCCGCCCTGAATCATGAAGCCGTCGATCACGCGATGAAAAATCGTGTTGCTATAGAAACCGCTGTTTACATATTCAAGAAAATTCTTGACGGTGTTCGGCGCTTTTTCAGCGTCCAATTTGATGGTGATAATGCCGTGATTAGTGTGAAGCTTGACCATGTTCGATTTTCCTTTGTGTGCGTGGGTTGAAGCTGCATGCGCCGGCAGGGCGCACAGGCCGACGAGCAGTAAAGCAAAAACGGTTTTAAAAATATTCATTATGCGGAGCCCTCATAGACGATCTGCCATTTGTTATCGCGTTTCATCCAGTACTGACGTTTGTTCATGCGGTTGGATAAATTATTGCTGCTGTAGTCCTGTTCGAAATTTACCACCACCAGGTTGGGCT
>JAGVIV010000330.1 GCA_020055845.1 Betaproteobacteria bacterium | reverse complement strand
TCCCGACTGCCGTCCCGAGTTCATCGCGGCCTTCGAGCAAATGGCCAACCTCGCCACCCGCGCCGGCGTCGAGGGCGCGCAGCTGCGCGTCCATGCGCCGCTGCAGCATCTGTCGAAATCCGAGATCATCCGGCGCGGCATCGAACTCGGCGTCGACTACGCGCAGACCGTCAGCTGCTACCAGGCCGATGCCGACGGTCGCGCCTGCGGCCTGTGCGACGCCTGCCGCCTGCGTCGCCAGGGCTTCGAGCAGGCCCGGGTGGCCGATCCCACGCTATATAAATGATCGATGCAGCTTGGCGGTGTCATACGCTGCGCCGTCCAGCCAGCCGGGCATCACAAGGACGTCGCCGTACAAAAACCGTCACAGCACTTTACCCGGCCGTGCAGCTTCGGCTATAATTTCGCGCTTTCGCGGACATGGTTTCTACCACGTCCCCGGGTCGGTAGCTCAGCCGGTAGAGCAGCGGACTTTTAATCCGTTGGTCGCGAGTTCGAATCTCGCCCGACCCACCAGATTCAATCAAAAAGCCACGGCGAGCCGTGGCTTTTTGATTTCCTGGACGGACAGGTGACGAAAACCGTCACCCGTTGCCGCACAGGGGCAGGGTTTGCGGGCGGGGTACGTTCTGTTGCCATACTGGGTGTTGTGGAAAACACCAGCGGAATCAAGGTTCTATAGCCTGTCTGACCCATTCTTCGCGGTGAAATCTAAAGTTGGCACAACCCCTGCACGTTAATGAGCCAGACACGGCATCCCGTGTTCAATATGCCCAACTCAAGGAGATTTAAAATGCGTAAAGTACAACAAGGCTTCACCCTGATCGAACTGATGATCGTCGTGGCAATCATCGGTATTTTGGCCGCGGTCGCAATTCCCGCTTATTCGGATTACACCGTAAGAGCCAAAATTGGTAATGCGTTGTCCGCTGCTGACAGCCTCAAGACGGCCGTGGCTCTTTGTGCGCAAGAGACGGGTGATGTTGCTAACTGTGATGCAGATTCCAATGGAATCCCGGCAGACGCTGACTTTACTGCGACCAAAGAGGTGGCTTCAGTCACAATTACGGACGGCGAGATTGAGTTAACGTTGGCCGACGGAATCCACGCTGATGTCGATGGCACGACCATTACCATGACCCCCACGCTGGGCGAAACCGCTCTTACTTGGAATATTACGGGCTCGACTACTCATGTCGCTGCTTTGGCCGCGATTGAGAAGAACAACATCGCTGCTGCTGCCGCTCCTGCTCCTGCTCCTGCTCCTTAATATTCGAGTCAGAACCAAGCACAACTGGGAGCATTTTTGCTCCCAGTTTGCTTTGGGATAAGCCCAATGCATACGACCTCACTCGACAATGCCGCCAATCCTGCGAGCGTGCCGGCACCTAAGCACTTGCATGGGCCGTGGGCGGATGCGCTGCTACTCGGCGGCGCATCTATCATGGCTTTTGTCCTGCTCCGTGCCATCAGTCCGAACGGGGCTCAAGTCGCTGCCCTAGCCGTACTTGCGATGGTGCTGGCCAATTTTGTCAACCATCCGCATTTTGCGCATTCCTATCAAATGTTCTACGGCTCCTGGCGTGAAATTCGCTCGGATGCCTTTCCCTCCCATCTGCGGGTGCGCTGGTATCTGGCGGGAATTTACCTGCCCGCCGCGCTAGTGTTGTGGCTGGCTTTTTCGGCCTGGCGCTGGACGCAGGGCGAGTCCTGGCTGATGGCGTCGTCACTGAACCTGATGGGCGCGCTGGTTGGCTGGCACTACGTCAAACAAGGGTTCGGCATGGCCATGATGGATGCCGCGCTCAAGAAGAATTATTGGACGCCCGAAGCGCGTAAAGCCATGTTATGGAACGCCTATGCTTGCTGGCTTGCTGCATGGGCATTGATCAACACCAGCCACGCCGGGTCTGCGTTCTGGGGGTTCTTCGGACTCAAGCTGGATATTCCTGGGTATGCCGTGGCTCTGGCCTGTGTGCCCGCAATGGCGACAACTGTCTGGGCGTCACTGGCCATTGTAAACAGCTTGGCGCGCTTGCCGTATCGATGGGGTGATCTGCCCTTAAGCGGGGTTCTGGCCTATTACGTGACGCTCTATCTATGGACCATTTTTTCCTGGGTCGATGCAGCTTATATGCTGCTCATCCCGTTCTTTCACTCCCTACAGTACCTGACCGTTGTTTGGCGATACAAAAAAAATGAGCTGGGTTGCCTGCGGGAGGCTGCCAATAAAACGATTTCCGACCTCGTCCGCTTCTGGGCAAACGGCGTTTTATTGGGTGCGCTGGGATTCTGGCTGCTTCCTGCTGGAATCGATTATGTCGCCTCCGGCCATCTGCCTTTCATTAGCAGTGGGCCGGCTTTGGCTCTGGCGGTTTTTTGGATTTTCATCAACGTTCACCATTACTTGATTGACAATGTTCTTTGGCGGCAAGGCAATCCCAAGGTCAATCAGTACCTTTTTCTCGCGGCAAAAAAATGACTTGAGAGCGGGCGGAGGGCGAGAAACTGCTAGCTGCTCGCTTCGCTGATGACCCTCCGGATTATTTCCGGGGTAAAACCCCGGCTTTGCAGGAAGCGCATTTGCTTGGCTTTCCCCGCCGCATCGGCGGGCGGAGTGCCGAATTTTTTCTTCCATACGTCTCGCGCCCGCTGGGTTTCGGTGTCCCGGTTGTCGCCCAATACCACTTCGATGACGTCGTCGCTCACGCCGCGCAGACGCAGCTCGTAGGCAAGCTTGACGCTGCCCGCTTTGGCGCGGTGGTCGGCGACCCAGCTTTCGGCGAAGCGGCGATCCGACAGCCAGTTCTTTGCCTCGAATTCGTCGAGCAGCGGCTGGACGTCGCCGGCGTCGAAGCCAGCGACGTCCAACTTGCGGGCAAGTTCGGCGCGGCAGTGCTCGCGCCGCGCCAGCAGGCGCAGGGCGCGCTCGCGCAGGTCTGCGGCTTTCGG
>JAGVIV010000242.1 GCA_020055845.1 Betaproteobacteria bacterium | reverse complement strand
GCGCTGGTTTCCACCAGCGCCAACCGCAGCGGGCAACGCCCCGCAAAAACCTACGCCGAATGCCAACGCTTATTCGGAAAAAAAATGTGGGTATTACGCGGCAGAGTGGGCAAACACAAGCAAGCTTCGACGATACGCGCGTGGCCGGATGGTAGAATCGTGCGCAATTAAATCCACCACAGAGACACAGAGACACAGAGAAAATCATCACGACAAATTACTTGAACAAGGCTCGCTGAGCCGACCCCGTTCACTTAAATCTTTCTGTTTCAAGATAACAGCCTTGCCGCTGAAAGAATTAAATAGAATCGTAATTTGGTTTCCTCTGTGTCTCTGTGTCTCTGTGGTGAAATCACCGTGGAGAAAATATGGACAGCACCGCCGTAAAAAAATACCTGCTCGAACTTCAGGAACTCATCGTTGACCGGCTCGAACAAGTCGACGGTAAAAAATTCCTACGCGACAAATGGACGCGGGCGACAGGCTCGGGCGGCATAGGCAAAGGCGAAGGCATCAGCTGCATCATCGAGGAGGGCAATGTGCTGGAACGCGGCGGGGTCGCGTTCTCTCACGTGCAGGGCGACAAAATGCCCGCATCGGCCACGGCGCACCGGCCCGAGCTGGCCGGATGCAGCTGGGAAGCGATGGGCGTATCGCTGGTGATGCACCCGCGCAACCCCTACGCGCCGACCTCGCACGCCAACGTGCGCATGTTCATGGCGCACAAGCCCAACGGTGAAAAAGTATTCTGGTTCGGCGGCGGCATGGACCTCACGCCCTACTACGGCTTCGAGGAAGACGCCAAACACTTCCACCAAATCTGCAAAAACTCGCTCGCGCCGTTCGATCCCGCGCTGCACGCCAAATACAAAAAATGGTGCGACGAATATTTCTTCCTCAAACACCGCAACGAACCGCGCGGCGTGGGCGGCATCTTCTTCGACGACATGAGCGAACCGAATTTCGAGACCGCCTTCGCCATCCAGCAAAGCGTGGGCGACCACTACTTGTCGGCCTACGTGCCGCTGCTGGAAAAACGCAAAGACACGCCCTACGGCGAACGCGAGCGCGATTTCCAACTGTACCGTCGCGGCCGCTACGTTGAATTCAATCTGGTGGTCGACCGCGGCACCATCTTCGGTTTGCAATCCAACGGACGCACCGAATCCATCCTGCTGTCCATGCCGCCGCTGGTGAAATGGCGCTACGACTGGCACCCAGAAGCGGGCACGCCGGAAGCGGAGTTGTACGACAAATATCTGGTGCCCAAGGACTGGGTGTAAGAATAAATAAACCCGCCGCTGGCGGGTTTATTTTTCGAAATTAAGGTCAATCGCGCAATGTACCCGCAGGCCGTGACTGTACGGGGCTAAAGCGCCAACAGCACACGCTCAATTGCGCTCCCATAAGAGGTTCTGACCTAATGGGTTATTGGGATTAAAAGCTATACACAATCCCCACCGAAGTCATCCCCACGCCCACACTCATCGTCGCAGGCGTAGTCGTATTGACCACCACATTGGTATTGCCCAAATTCTCGTACTGGGCGCGAATGCCGAAGTGCTTGTTGATGTTGTATTGCGCGCCCAAGCCCCACAGCAAATTGCTGGAAGAATTACTTGATCCCCACGTTGCCGCGGCACCCGTGCCGCTCAAAGTGATAGACGTAAACGCACCGCCCAACTTGCCGAACAAATCAAACGAATCGTTCAATGAATACGTGCCCACAACCGCGACCTGCGCCACGGAAGCTTTCAAAGTCGTAGTCGCATTGGTGTATGAATTTATCGCATCACCACTCATTGCATAACCGACCTCAGCCGCCAGCATGGAATTAAAACGGTAGCCCGCTGCGACATCCAACGCTGCCGCATTGCCAAAAGCAGCCGCATTCGTTCCGGGAATAGTGCTATTGCTGAAAGCCACTACGCCGGAACCAATTTCGCCATAAAAGCCGCCCGAATTTTCCGCAAAAGCGGGGGCAGCGGTTGCAGACAAAATTGCCAAAGCCAAAATACTTTTCTTCATCATTCACTCCATTTTAAAAACGCCGAAAAAAGTCCCTCCTTGCCCCGTTCGGCACAGGGGCAATCTTTCATTAAAATTTGCTGAGGCTGTTAGCCGGGCGGGGAAGTCGCCGGAAATATTTTCATGCGTGCATCCGCTCCAGCCTGCGGATATCGTGCAGGAAATTTTGGTAACCCCTGCAATCGCTCGGAGTACACGGAACCGTCAGAAAGCCTGTGCCATGAGGTGAAAGCAATTTCCCATGTTTTTTGCCCCGGACAAATTTCCAACTCATTCCAACGAGGCGTTTTACTTCGTGATGAATTTCCTTGCAGTTGCTGTATCTCATGCCGCACTCCCTTGCTCATGCGAGTAGCGCGCGCAAAACTTTTCGGACGACCATGCCACTTGCGAGAAGGCAACCTCTGCGCCCACCGCCAAAATCGGTTGGCTGTATTGATAGCCTTTCTTCCCCTCCGCATTCTGAAAAAATCTGCCGTGAGGGTCGATCATGATGTAGGACTCCGTCATATCGGCGTTATCTTCAACTTGGATCACCTTCCCAAGCGAGCGATGCCGTTGCACAAACGCACCGAACTCATCAGCCGAGGTACTCAGCGCATCCGTCACCGTTGGCAGCATGCGAAAAATCTTCCACTTGTCGGGGGCGAAATCCGCAATCGTTCGGCTCATGTCTTCGCGCCAATTGATGGCATTGACCACCGTATTCATTTTTAGCTGGAGTGAAGGATTATGCCGTCGTCCCGCTTCAAGCATCTCGGCCAGTTTTCCAATATTGACGACTCGCCCGTGCCGATCTGCCCGACCAATTTCCTGATTAGACTTCACCTCGGCTGAATCCAAACTGATGCCCAATACCGAAATATAGGGTGCGAGCGCTTGCATGAGCGGTTCATTCAAGCGACTGCCATTGCTAATGATGGAAGTCTTAAATCCGAGTTGATGGGCTAGTTCGATCACCCTTAATGCCTTGCTGGGATATAAGAGCGGCTCACCGCCAGCCAAATTCAATCGCAGCGAATCAAAAGCGAAACCGTTCGTCGCTTTGCTCTCATTGAAATATTGATAGACGCTTTCCAGTAGCCGCCGGATTTTCCCGTTATCGTGAATCAGCTCCGTGTCTTGCTTCTCCCACTTGGCATAGCAGTATTGGCAACGGTAATTGCAAACTTCGGTGATGTGCCAGTTAATAACCAGCTCTTTTGCTTGGGATGGATACATGCGCAACCTCCATTCGTAAAAATTTAGACAACACTCTCCCGTTGCCTCATCTTGGCGATGAGGCAATCTTTCATTTCAAATCGTTATGATTGCTAGTTTGGCGGGGGAGTCGCCGGGAATAATTTCATGAGAGTCTCCGCTCCGTTCTGCGAATACCGCTCAAGAAATTTTTGTAACTGTGGCAATGACTCGGTGCACATGGAACAGTGAATTATATTCTTGCAGTTGCTGTATTTCATGCCGCAACTCCTTCACTCGCAGGTAATTGTTGCTCCGGCTCAAATGGAGGAATTGCTTCGTTTTCATCCCTAACAATAATCAAACTATCTTTAAAATTTTGATAACCCATAATAAATTGCTCGCGCAAAACTCTAGGCCAGTGACCTTCATGAAAAGCACCATCTTCTTCTAACCAGCCTGAGCGAATCTCGTAGTATTTACTTTCAGGCTTGTTTTTATG
>JAGVIV010000138.1 GCA_020055845.1 Betaproteobacteria bacterium | reverse complement strand
GCGGCTCCAGTGCCATGCCGCAGATCGGGCAACTACCGGGTTCATTGCGCACGATCTCGGGGTGCATCGGGCAGGTATATTCGGTAGCACCTGACTTGGCCGTAACTGGTGCAATCGGTTCCAAGGCCATACCACACTTGGGACATGAACCCGGCGCAGGCTGGCGAATTTCCGGATGCATCGGGCAGGTGAATACACCTGCGATTTGAACAGTAGCCGTCACAGCCGGCTTAAGGTATTCAGTGGGATTTGCCTGAAACTTGGCCAGACACTTCACGCTGCAAAACAGATAAGTTTGTCCGCTCTCTACGAGGCGGTACGTGCTGTCGGCAGAGACTGTCATGCCGCATACGGGATCAGTTGCCATTGCATGCCCCTTTCCGGTGGTGGAAATTGCCTCAGTGAATCATTTGATCAACCATTTGAAGCTTCTGGGAGACTTGTCGCCTGCCAGACGTATTTGCAGTTCCATTGATCGTGGCTGCGGGACAACCGCCCTGAAGCGCAACAAGCCCTTGCGGTGATGGCCTCCGGGCAGCGCGCCGTCCCAGGCCAGCGGCAGGTATTGCTTGCCATCAACAATCAGCGTTGCAGACTTGGTCAAATCATCGCTCAAGGCCTGCGTATGGGTTTCCAGCGTCACCTCAAAAGTCCATGTTTTTGCATCCGCAGGAATAGCTTGCAGCGCAGTGGTTACCTTGATGCCCCGGTCATTGCTTATTTGCGCTGCCATCTCCGCCGCATCGCATGTCGCAATGAGGCCGTTATGCACAAAGGCAATCAACGTTGCAAATGCCAAACTGCTCAAATATTTTTTCAGCATTTTTTATGCTCCCGCGTAGCGTTGATGACTTTAGGTACGATATAGAGAATACCGGCCACGTTAAAGGCAAGGCCGACCCAGAACAACTCGATTTGATATTCTGCAACGATGGTGAAAAAGCCGGTGACGCCCAGAACAGGCAAGATATTGACCAGATAATGTGCGCAACAGGAAACCATTGCCGCAGTGGAGGTCGTGCCGGACACCGCTACCACCTTGCCTGATGCGCCATGTTGCCCGACAAGTTGCTTGAGGTAGGTGTAGAGACCGACCTGAATGCCGAATCCCAACGCAAGGGACACGAAGAAATACCAGAACTTTGTAAACTGTTCGAGTGTGAAATCCACCCCGGAAATCAGACTGACCACCGCAAAATAAATGGCGAGCAACAACACAAATGCACCTGCTCCAAATTGGATGGGTCTTATGGATAGAGCCGTCTCAGATTGTTGCTGCGTCATGCTGACCTCACATTCAGTCGAATATTCAAGGCGTTCAGTCGATTCAGACTAATGATTAAATTCCAGTGTGTCCATGCATTACTGACATGTCACCCGACTCATCCGCTCATTCGGTGCTTACCCTAATGTCTTCTTTAATAAATTCAACATACCATCCTCATGCCTCACAACAGGTTCATAAACAGGTGGCTTTTCTGTCGAAGGTGATTGCCCATGATTACAGGTCATTGTCCAACGACGCTGCAGGACATTTTTGCAATAATCATAGCGGCACGCATCATGCCTTCCCGTAACAGCTAGGCTTAACATTTGACAGCTGCATTTATTCCCATGTGAGTTTTCCATAAATTTCCCTATCGTTATTGAAATCCACTAGAAATATTTTTTTATTATCACTTTTAGTGTTTTCTGCAAATATCCTCGATCGGATTGTCCAATCTCGCCGTATAGCGTGGCGGCAACAGTTATGAAGATACTGACTACTTCGGGATCAAAATGTCCCCCAGCTCCATCCTGCAAAATTTTTAATGCGTCATCAATCAATAAGGACTCCTTATAGGGCCGTTTTGACATCAAAGCATCGAACACATCAACCACAGCAAACAATCGTGCCGAAAGAGGAATATCCTTGCCATAAATGCCGTGTGGGTAGCCGCTGCCATCAAATTTCTCATGGTGAAAAAGCACCACGTCCCGGGCACGCTTCAACCAAGTTGAATCCTGAATAATCTCCCCGCCAAATACAACATGGCGTTTCATAATCTCAAACTCATCCGCAGTCAGTCTCCCCGGTTTGAGTAGTATCTGATCCGGAACTCCAATTTTTCCGACATCGTGCAGAAAAGCACCAACAATCAGCGATTCAATGCTATCTCGATTCAGGTTCATTGTTTCGGCAAGCCTGACCGAATACAGCGTCACCCGGTAATTATGCGTATCGGTATCGGCATCTCTTTTTGCTATAGCGCTACCCAATGATTGCAATAATTCAAGGTTCGAATCCAAAAGCGATTGAGACAGAGACTCGGAACGCCGCGTCAATCCAAGTAAAACGGGGTAGAGCAAGATTAAAATCAAAATCACCGCAACGAAAGAAGTCAGTGTTGCATTGCGCGCCTGATGTTTCCTCGCATATTGCGTTCCAACATCAAGACGATAGACGCCTTCAAAATACATTTCGGTCATACGCCTCGAATCGAGCAACGGTATAAGCACTTGCACGAAATCCTCCCCCTCGTTCGCAAGCCAGTTATAGTGTTGCTTGCCGGGCTTTGGAAAATCATGCTGGTGCGCTTGTACAGAAGATCGAAGGTTTGTTGCCTCACGCCCCCATGCCTCCATCAGCGATTTTCCGGAAGGATCAAAAATACGAATGCCCGAAAAGCGGGAATTCTCCAACAGTTTTACCAGTTCAGGCTGACTCATTTGAATATCTGCCGCAAGCAGTATGCGCATTTCAGGTAAATCAAAATGTCTGGCGCTAGTCGCCGCTTGTTCAAAGGCCATCTTTTCGACTCGCCAGTTTTCCAGATAAAAAACAAGTGTACCGACCAGTACGCTGATCAATATGCCTGATACAAAAAATCTTGTAAGCAGATAACGGTGGAGTTCTCGTGAATTGTTGGGAATGGCTGCAAACATGATTTTCTGCAATGCCTCATTTCAAATTTATTTGAATCTGATTGATAGTTGACTTGCTGACTTTGTCAAAAAATCCGACATATCAATTCAAATGGGGATAAAAAATGTGCGCCAAGATATTGTTCATCTTGGCGCACACGTGAAACACGTAATTTAATGCTTCTCTTTCAAGTGATCGTGCATAGGCATGTCTTTATCCATGGATTCACGATGACTCTTACCGCTCGCAGTGCTTCCGACAGGCATGCCGGTTCTCTCTTCCATATGATTGTGTCTTTTCACAGGCTTTTTTGCCTCTGTCTTTTCAGTCT
>JAGVIV010000324.1 GCA_020055845.1 Betaproteobacteria bacterium | reverse complement strand
TGTTCCAGGAAAATAGCCCCGCCATAGAGCCAATGCCCCCCACGCCGCATCCACGCCGCTGGCCTTGGTTCGTTGCCTCTCTGTTACTCTTGCTGTTGCTGACAGCTCAGGCCGTCTATTTCTACCGTATCGATATCGCAGCCCGGCTCCCCGGCTTGAAACCGGCACTGAACAGCTATTGCAGCCTTCTCGCTTGCACCATTCCCTTGCCGCAAAGACCCGAGCTGATGAGCATCGAGTCCTCCGATCTGGAAGCTGACCCGCAACAGGCAAACGTCATCACCTTGAGCGCATTGCTACACAATCGCGCGACCTTCACTCAAGCCTATCCCAGCTTGGAACTGAGCCTGACCGACACCGAGGAAAAAATCGTGGCGCGCCGTATTTTCGTTCCAGAGAAATATCTCAAAATAGGAACAGAGGAAAAGCTAGGCTTAGCCGCCAACCGTGAAATCAGCATTAAACTTCGCCTCAATACTGCCGATATTAATCCAGCCGGTTATAAACTGTTCCTTTTCTAGTACAATACATGTCGTTCCAGCGCAACCTAACGATTAATAACTTGCTTACGCGAATTTTAAAATGCAATTAATTCCAACGATTCTTTGTGGTGGTGCAGGATCCCGTCTTTGGCCAGTATCCCGTGAGCTACACCCAAAACCTTTCATTCGCCTTGCCGATGGGCAGAGTCTCTTACAAAAAGCCTACCTTCGAGGTGCTGCGCTTGCCGATGTAACCGAAATTCTCACCGTTACCAATCGCGATCTGCTTTTCAAGACTGCAGATGAATACAAAGAAGTGATTGCTGCCACAGACAAACCCCTTGGCAATAGCTTCATTCTTGAGCCATTTGGTCGAAATACTGCTCCCGCGATAGCTGCTGCAACCTTACAAGTAGCGGCCACGCATGGCGATGACGCGTTACTTCTGGTATTGGCCGCAGATCATCTCATTGCAGACCAACCGGCCTTTGCACAAGCCGTAGCTCAAGCAAAACAACTGGCAGCCCAAGGCAAAATTGTCACCTTTGGCATCCGTCCTGAAGCACCCGAAACCGGTTACGGATATATTGAAGCGGATGGCAATACCGTACTACGTTTCGTCGAAAAACCCAGCCTCAAAAATGCCCAAGAATATCTAAATTCTGGTCGCTATCTGTGGAATTCCGGCATGTTCTGTTTTTCCGCCGGAGTCATGTTGCGTGAAATGGAGCAATATTGCCCCAATATTCTGGCTGCCACGCGCGCCTGCATGGTGCAGTCTCGTAAAACCACGGGCACAGACTTTACCCAAATTGAACTCAATCCAGAAATTTTCGATCAAGTACCTGATGATTCTATCGATTATGCCGTGATGGAAAAGTCAAAAAATATTGCCGTGGTATCTTGCAGTATAGGCTGGAGCGACATCGGCTCTTGGAATGCATTGGGAGACCTTACCACTGCCGACGAAAAAGGGAACCGCATCGAAGGCGAAGCGCTTACTCTTGATGTGAGCAATTGCTTTATTCAGAGCAATGAGCGCATCGTCGGTGCTGTAGGTGTCCACGATTTAATAATCATTGACACTGCAGATGCGATTTTAGTTGCTGACCGGAATCGCGCCCAAGATGTTAAGCAACTCTATACACGCCTTAAGGCGGAGGGCCACGAAGCTCATAAGTTGCATCGTACAGTGCACCGTCCGTGGGGCACCTACACCATCTTAGAGGAAGGCGCACGCTTCAAAATAAAACGTATCGAAGTTAAACCCGGAGGCAAGCTCAGCTTGCAAATGCATCACCATCGCAGCGAACACTGGATCGTCGTAAGCGGCATGGCAAATGTAACCAATGGCGATTCCGAGTTGTTGGTCAATACCAATGAATCAACCTATATTCCAGCCGGCCACAAACATCGATTGGAGAATGTGGGAGTTGTCGATCTCGTCATGATTGAGGTACAAAGCGGCGAATATTTAGGCGAAGATGATATCGTCAGATTTGAAGATGTATATGGAAGAACCGAGGCATGACGCTAACTTGCTTCAAAGCTTATGACATTCGCGGCAAACTAGGGATTGAACTCAACGAGGACATCGCGTATCGCATAGGACGAGCCTACGCGCTACACCTCAATGCCAAACGGGTTGCCGTAGGTGGTGATGTGCGTCTTACCAGCGCGGCACTCAAGCAGGCACTTGCAAATGGCCTGATGGACGGTGGTGCGGACGTCATCGATATTGGCATGACTGGCACTGAAGAAGTGTATTTTGCCGCCTTTCATCTTGACGTCGATGGCGGCATCGAAGTTACCGCCAGCCACAACCCCATGGACTACAACGGCATGAAGCTAGTTGCCCGTGGTGCGGTGCCCATCAGCGGAGACACGGGATTAAAAGCGATTCAGGCTTTGGCCGAAGCAAATCAATTTCCCACTGAAGCCAAACGCGGCACACAGACCAAATCTTCCATACTTGAGCCATTCGTCGCACACCTGCTCACCTATGTCGACGCAACCGCAATCAAGCCGATTACGCTCGTGGTCAATTCGGGCAACGGTGCCGCAGGACATGTGATCGATGCGCTTGAGGCGCACTTTAAACAATTAAACATACCCGTCAACTTCATCAAAGTACACCATCAGCCCGATGGCACATTCCCCAATGGCATCCCCAATCCACTGTTACCTGAAAACCGTGCGGCCACCACCGAGGCGGTACTGAAACACCAAGCAGACATGGGCATCGCATGGGATGGCGACTTTGATCGCTGTTTCTTGTTCGATGAACACGGTGAATTTATCGAGGGCTATTACATCGTTGGCCTGTTAGCCGAAGCTTTCCT
Organism: Betaproteobacteria bacterium; assembly: GCA_020055845.1. Taxonomy (GTDB): domain Bacteria; phylum Pseudomonadota; class Gammaproteobacteria; order Burkholderiales; family Gallionellaceae; genus PALSA-1006. The sequence goes on along the minus strand of JAGVIV010000324.1, from coordinate 17,873 downwards.
TGCCAAGCATTCCGGCGAAAAGATCATCCACGATCCGCGCCTGACTTGGAACACGATAGACGTGGTAAAGGCCGCGGGCGGCATCCCCGTGCAATCCAAAACCGGCCATGCCTTCATCAAAGAACGCATGCGTGCCGAAGATGCTATCTATGGTGGCGAAATGAGCGCGCATCACTACTTTCGAGATTTCGCCTATTGCGACAGCGGCATGATTCCCTGGTTGCTAGTAACTGAACTACTCAGCCGCGCCGGCAAGAGATTGTCACAACTGGTAGGTGAACGCATTAACGCCTACCCGTGTAGTGGAGAAATCAACTATCGTGTAACGAATGTGTCCAGCGCCATCGAACAAGTCTTGCGGCACTTCCAACCACAACACCCGGTCATTGATTCCACTGATGGCGTAAGCATTGAATTTCCAGAGTGGCGCTTCAATCTGCGCGGATCAAATACGGAACCGTTGCTTCGGCTCAATGTAGAAACACGTGGCGACACACTCGCCGTACAGCAGCATGTACGCACGATAGAAACATTGATTAAGGATGCGGCCTGATGTGGAACATGCTGAAGTCCCTGTGGGCATATCGCGGCTTCATTTTAGGTAGCGTCAAGCGCGAGTTTCAATCCAAATACCGCAACTCGCTGCTGGGTGCTGCGTGGACCGTATTAAACCCACTGGCCATGATCATCGTCTACACCCTGATCTTCACTAAAGTCATGCACTCCAAACTACAAATCGGCATTGATAACGAGTTTGCCTACAGCGTTTATCTATGTGCAGGGGTTCTAACTTGGGGACTATTCGCAGAAATCGTTAGCCGCGCTCAAAATACCTTTCTTGAGCACGCGAATCTGCTCAAGAAACTCAGCTTCCCCAGAATGTGTTTGCCCGTTACCGTGGTCGCCAATGCCCTGTTGAATTTCTCAATCGTATTTGGCCTGTTTAGTATATTTTTAGTAATCACCGGTAACTTTCCCGGCCTAGTCTATTTAGCCCTGCTCCCCGTTCTAGGCATCCTTGTCGCCTTTGCCATTGGCCTTGGCATCAGCCTTGGCGTGCTCAACGTATTCTTTCGCGATATTGGCCAATTTTTCGGTATCTTCATCCAATTTTGGTTCTGGCTCACTCCCATCGTTTATCCGGTTAGCATCCTCCCCGAATCTGTGCGGACGCTAATGAGTTACAACCCCATGGCCAATCTAATCGGGGCGTTCCAAGATATTTTCGTTACTCACCAATGGCCAGTATGGCAAGGCTTGTTGCCGGTAACCATTTTTGCTGTCTCCCTATGCGCTTTGGGGATGCACCTATTTCGTAAACATGCAGGTGAAATGGTGGATGAGTTATGATTAGAATAATCGTCTCAAGCTCTCTTCAATCTTGCTCAAACACACACGACAGGAACATTACAACATCTCCACTTCACCCAACCCAACAATGTGACGAAAACTAACTCAACATGGGCACCATCACCGTCACCAATTTAGGCAAAGCCTACAAACAATATCCCACGCGCTGGTCACGACTGGCAGAATGGCTGATACCATTTAGCAAACCACGCCATAAGCTCAAATGGGTATTGCAAGATATCAACTTCAAGGTTAATCCCGGCGAGGCGGTTGGCATTATCGGCATTAATGGCGCGGGCAAAAGCACCCTGCTCAAAATGATCACCGGCACCACCCAGCCCACCACTGGCAGCGTACAGATAACTGGCCGTGTGGCAGCCATGTTAGAACTAGGCATGGGCTTTCATCCTGACTTCACCGGACGACAAAATGCTTTTATGGCCGGGCAACTATTGGGAATGAGCGTTGAAGAAATCACCGCCCTGATGCCAGAAATCGAAGCCTTTGCCGAAATCGGTGACTACATGGATCAACCGGTACGAGTGTATTCCAGCGGAATGCAAATGCGCGTCGCATTTAGCGTGGCAACAGCGCGACGCCCCGACGTGTTGATTGTTGATGAAGCGTTATCGGTGGGGGACGCATTTTTTCAGCATAAAAGTTTTGATCGCATCCGTGAATATCGCAAGCAAGGCACTACCTTGTTGATAGTCTCGCATGACAAAGGAGCTATCCAATCTTTCTGTGATCGAGCCATCTTGTTGGATAGCGGCAGATTGGAGAGGCAGGGAAAGCCAGAAGCAATAATGGACTACTATAATGCCCTGATCGCTCAAAAAGAAAATTCAATATTAGAACAGGCTACGTCGGATGACGGCAATGTACAAACCACTTCGGGTACGGGAGAGGTGGAAATAGAGTCAGCAGTCATTTTAAATGCCAAAGGTGCGTCAGTAGAGGCTGTCAATGTGGGGGACAGAATCACTCTTAAAATAACCGTGCGATCGAAAGCTGATCTTTCCGAGCTTGTTTTAGGGTATCTGATTAAAGATCGGCTGGGTCAGCCTATCTTTGGTACAAACACACATCATTTAGGCTCCCCATTAAAACTTATAAAAATAGGGGAGCGGGTGACTTACCAATTTTCATTTGATGCCAACATGGGCGAGGGCTCATATTCAATCACGATTGCTTTGCATTCTTCTGACACACATCTTGCCGCCAACTATGTTTGGAAAGATAGAGTTTTAATATTCAATATAATCAATATTAACCGTAAGTTTTTTACTGGGACTGCCTGGCTGCCGCCGGAATGGGAATCGCAAAATGGCTGAGGCAAATTTTTATCGCGCATTTGAAGATCGTTATCGTGGCTCGCGCGAACTGGTCAAATCAAGGTTAGCTGTCTACCTACCATTTATTCTGCCGCTGCAAAAAATCTTTGATACTAGTCAGGGCATAGACTTGGGCTGTGGGCGAGGTGAATGGTTAGAACTAATGCAGGAAAATGGCATCAATGTACACGGCATTGATACCGATATTGGGATGCTTGAAGCCGCTCATGAGCGAAACTTAAATGTCAGCGTTGGAGATGCTATTGCAACTTTGCAAACACTTGCATCAGACAGCCAAACCTTGGTTAGCGGATTTCACATCGTAGAGCATTTACAATTTGATCAGCTGCAAATCCTAGTTAAGGAGTCACTGCGTGTACTTAAACCAGGTGGATTGTTGTTTCTAGAAACGCCAAACCCGGAAAATGTTGTAGTAGGTACAGCTAACTTCTACTTGGATCCCTCTCATCAGCGCCCTATTCCACCGCTACTACTATCTTTCTTAGTCGAGTACTGTGGATTTGAAAAGGTTAAAACGCTGAGACTGCAAGAGCCTGTCGGACTTGCTGAAGATAATGCACTAAGTTTGATGAATGTATTTAACGGGGTGAGTCAAGATTATGCTATTGCCGCGCAAAAAGGTGGAAATGCAATCGCGTTTGAAGCAACGGCTCCGGCGTTTGAATTAGATTATGGACTAACTCTCGATACCCTCGCCTCCAGTTATGATTTTCAAATCAAATCCAGCGTGCAAAAAGTCGAGTCAGTGGCAATATCCTCTGAAAACAAAGCACATAACGCAGAGGTCAAAGCAGGTTATGCAGAAAACAAAGCGAATAGTGCTGAATTCAAAGCATATAATGCAGAAAACAAAGCGAATAGTGCTGAATTCAAAGCATATAATGCAGAACTCAAAGTAGAGCAACTTGAACAACGTATGCTTGCTTCGGAAGCACGTATTATCAGCCTGCTAGAAAGCACATCTTGGAAAATAACCGCACCGCTTCGAATGATAGGGCGTATCGCGAAACGAATACTTGTCGAACTTCGCAATGTAAAGTCAAAAATGAAAGCTAACATCAAATCGTTATTGCTACATATCAGGCTCTATATCTCCTGTCGCCCAATACTTAATCGATTGCTGAGTGCTCTGTTATCTTTATCGCCAAAATTGAATAATCGTCTAAGGCAGGCGATGATGCCTCAAACACCTACTCATATAGAGCCACCTATTTTGAAAGAAGAATCCTGTGATGCTTTACAGGCCTCTATATCTCGCGCCGCAGAGCGCTGGCCACTTGGGAGGAGAGTAGATGCGCAATAACAACAACAATAATTCTTTACGCATTCTTTTTGATTTGCAAGCTTGCCAAACTCCCGATTCAGCACATCGTGGAGTCGGCCGATACTCTTCTGCGATTTTTGAAACCGTAGCTGCGCTAGCCCCGCCCCGTGAAATTTTCGGACTGACTTCAGCACACTTACCCCATCGCTACGAACCTCAGGACTTTAATCCAGCAAGGATTTTGAATGCAATGCCTTTGCCCGATTGGCATACTGCTCGCAGTTTTGCAGGTGGGGAGCAAGACACACTGGATGGAATCGCGATTGCCGCGCTAACTCAGGGCATCAACCCCGATGTAATTCACGTCTCTCATGTATTTGAAGGCTTTGGCAGTCGTGTGGGTCTATTTGACCCGCAGCAGCGCAATATGGGGCAGATTGTCTCGGCAACTTTGTATGACTTGATTCCACTGCTATTCCAAGATCACTATTTTCAGAATCCGCAATTTCGCCATTGGTATTATTCTCGAATATCTTGGTTACGCAAGGCTGACCTTTTATTGGCAATATCCGAGTCTTCAAGACAAGATGCCATTCGTCTTCTTGGCATTGAACCATGGCGTATCGTCACGGTTCATGGTGGCGTAAAAGCGCATTTTTCCCCACCAACAGAGCAAAGCATTGCCCGCAATCGCTTGCTCACGCGCTTCTCGTTACGCGAAAAAATGGTGCTCTACACGGGCGGCGACGATCACCGTAAGAATATTATAGGGGTCATACGCGCATTTGCGATGCTGCCATCCGAGTTGCGTGCCAACACTCAATTGGTGATCGTTTGTTCGATGACGTCCGAGCGCAAACTATTCCACCTTGCTGAAGCACTTAAACATGGTTTGAGTCCAGATGACATTCTGATCACTGGCTTTGTAAGCGAACAAGACTTGATCGACTTCTACGGAGTTTGCGACGTATTTGTATTCCCCTCATTGTATGAGGGTTTGGGACTCCCCGTATTGGAGGCCATGGCATGTGGAGCGCCGGTGATTGGCGGCAACAACTCCAGCGTCCGCGAACTAATAGTGCGTGAAGATGCCATGTTCGATGCCTCTAGTGACAAATCTATCGCTGAACGTATTGCCCAAGTATTGCGCGATGAAAATTTCGCCTCTGAATTACGTCATTATGGCATCGCACGTGCCGCCGAATTTAATTGGAAACGCAGCGCAGAATTATCATTGTCCGCTTTTGACGAGGCCGTTTCACGCAAACGCGAGGCGGGTGTGCAATCCGCCATTTCCGGCTGGTTGCCCCGTCAGCGCCTAGCCGTTCTTACACCTTTGCCACCTTGCCGCTCTGGAATCGCGGATTACAACACAAAATTTTTACCATATTTGTCTCGACATTTTGAAATTGATTTATTTGTGGAAAGCGACACGGTAAGCGATGATGTACTTACTAGCGCATTCCGTATCTTTAACGTAAAAGACTTTGAACCTATCGCCACCCGCTACGACCTGATTTTGTATGAATTTGGAAACTCAGAATTTCATGCCCACATGTTGTCATTGCTTGAAAAATATCCCGGCATTGTTGGAATGCACGATGCCTATTTGGGAGGGGTATTCGGCTATTTAGACTTTCACGATGGGCACAAAGGGTCTTATGAAAGACACATGCTTGCAGCGCACGGGCCAATTGCCCGGCGTTACTTTGCGCCGATACAGGAATGCATACATCCCGTAAATGATGCCATGTCCAACTTGCCTTGCACCAAGCATGTGCTGGATAAAGCACTGGGCGTTATTTCCCATTCCCCATTTAATTTACAACTTGCCAGATTCCACTATCCTCAAGGCTGGCGCGCTGCATATCGAACCATTCCACAAATGGTAGTGTTGCCGGCACAGGCCATAGAACAAGAACGATTGACTATTCGAAGTGAGCTCGGCTTTCAATCGGATGATTTCATCATCGTATCCTTTGGTCACATTAACTGGACTAAGTGCAGTGACCGCTTGCTAGAGGCATATCTGGAATCAAATTTGTATAATCATGCCAGAACTTATTTAATTTTTGCAGGGAATCTGTCTGAAGTTGATTACGGCAACCGTCTTGTCGAAGCCATTGCAAAAGCAGGGCTAGGAAATCGCATACAGGTAACGGGCTACTTATCTTCTGAAGATTATACCAAGTATATGCTGGTAGCTGATCTGGCCGTTCAATTGCGCACACATAGTCGGGGTGGCACTCCCAAGGGGGTTCTGGATTGTTTGGCGCATGGGGTGCCGGTCATTGTAAACAATGAAGCCAGCTACAAGGATTATCCCGATGATGTCGTCATCAAGCTTGATCCTGAGCCAAGTATTAATGAAATTGCAAAAAAATTAGCCTTTATATTTGAAAATAAAAATCAGCTATCTGCGTATACCGGAAAAGGAAGGCAGTATGTTTTACAGAATCACGATCCGGTAAAATGCGCAGCTGAATACGCGGCAGTGCTAAATGAATTTGGCATGAGCGGAAAAACTTGCAAAGTTGATAATTGGGTTGAACGCTTCGCCCCTATTCTGGGCGGCTCAGAAGATAGCGCAGCCGATTCGCGACTTGCGGCAAGTTGGCTTTGTGGCATGAAGTTCCCGACATGGCAACGGCGAAATCTGTATATAGATGTTACTGCCGTGATTGAACAAGATGCGGGGACAGGAATACAACGCGCGGTCAAAGAAACCATTCGGGGTTTATATTTAGGCAACTTTGCTGGAATTGAGCCTGTTGCAGTGGAGTTAAGAGATGGGGATTTGTTTGAAGCACGAGATTGGCTATACTCAAAGGGCTTGCTAACGCAAAATGAGTTTTCCCAATCAACTGCTGCACCGGTAGTATTTTCCCCCGGAGATATTTTGCTGATGCTGGACTCTACTTGGCTGAGGTACTCGGAGTTTCACCCTATATTTGATCGCGCGCGCCTCGCCAAGGTACCCGTAATAACAACGATCTATGACTTGCTTCCGATAAAGTTCCCCGAGTCCTTTGTTAATGGCGGGAGCAAATGGTTTGAGAATTGGTTTCTTGATGCGGTGCGATCTAGTGATGGACTACTCTGCATATCTCGTGCAGTAGCTGATGAAGTTGCTGAATATGTGACCAAAAACTGTTTAGAGAAAAAAGAATTAAAAATCGGCTACTGGCATCTCGGTTCTGAGCTACCTGATGTAAGCCTTGAGACTGGACTTAGCGAGCGAGTAATCGCGGCTCAACAAACGCCCTATTTGATTTCGGTAGGAACAATCGAGCCAAGGAAATCTCACGCATTGACGCTAGCAGCGATGGAGAATCTTTGGCAGCAAGGAGTTAACTTAAGCTTTTGCATTGCGGGCAAGGAGGGCTGGCAAGTTGGCGAATTGATGGAACGAATTCGCAACCATCCAGAACTTGGAAAACGCTTATTTTTTATTGAAAAACCAACTGATAGTGAAATAGCCAGCCTCTACCATGACGCGGCTGGACTAATCTTTATGTCAATTGGAGAGGGGTTTGGGCTGCCGCTGGTCGAGGCTGCTCATTATGGAATTCCAATTGTATGTACAGACATTCCGGTTTTCCGCGAAATTGCAGGTGAGTTCGCAACCTATGTGAAACATGATACTGCTCAAAGCGTAGGGGAAGCGCTGCACAAGTGGTGGAATTTAAAACAGCAGGACTTGCTTCCTGATACACGCAACATGCCAAAATTAACCTGGCTTGAAAGTGCAAAGCAAATACTAACGGTCGTTATTGATAATAAGTGGGTTTGGAGAAAACAATGAGTGCGTATAAAGAAATCAGTCGTTGCAGAGTTGGCAAAAATGAGAATCTAGTTTCAGTATTGAATCTTGGTTTTCAGGCTTTGACGGGTGTTTTCCCAAAGTCGGTTGATGAAAAGGTCACCCGTGGCCCTCTTGAATTGGTTTGGTCGCCTGATAGCGGGCTATTGCAGTTGAAACATTCTTATAACGCTTCCGAGATGTATGGCGACAATTACGGTTATCGCTCAGGCCTCAATCAATCCATGGTTGACCATCTCAGCCACAAGGTTCGCTACTTGGAGCGACTGGTAGAGCCGAAATCAGGTGATGTTGTTTTGGATATTGGCAGCAATGACGCTACTACATTAAAAGCCTATTCAGTTGCCGGGCTTAAGCGGGTGGGCATCGACCCGACTGGCAGCAAGTTTGCTGAACACTATCCTGCTGACATCAAACTTGTTCCCGACTTCTTTAGTTCGGCGGCTTATCGCACGGTGATGCAACAACCGGCAAAGATCGTTACCTCAATCGCGATGTTCTATGATCTTGAAGACCCGATCCAATTTGCGCGTGAAATAGAATCGGTACTGGCCGATGACGGTGTCTGGCACTTTGAGCAGAGTTACATGCCTTCCATGCTAAGAACAAATTCTTACGACACTATTTGCCATGAGCATATCGAATATTATTCTTTGGGTATCGTGGCAAAGATACTGGCAGCCGCAGACCTCAAGCTGGTTGACGTTGTCATGAATAACATTAACGGTGGCAGCTTTGCCGTGACGGCAACCAAGATTTCCAACAAAACATTAAAAGAAAACCGCGCCGTTATTGACTGGATGCTAGATCAGGAAGATCGCATGGGCTTGCATACGCCCAAGCCATTCCGCGATTTTGAAGAGCGCGTATTCCGTCACCGAGATGATTTGGTTCGACTGGTTCGCGCACTGGTTGCCGATGGGAAAAAAGTATTTGGCTACGGAGCTTCGACCAAGGGCAACGTCACACTTCAATTCTGTGGATTTACTAGCGCAGATATTCCCGTTATCGCCGAAGTCAATCCAGAGAAATTTGGTCGCGTTACGCCGGGTTCGCATATTCCAATCATATCCGAGGCTGAAGCCCGAGCCATGCAGCCAGATTACTTTTTGGTTTTGCCTTGGCACTTTAAGGATGGCATTCTTCGGCGAGAAAAAGAGTACCTCGCTTCCGGCGGAAAATTTATTTTTCCATTTCCTGAAATTGAAATTGTTTAAGCATTAAGCCTTCAGCACTTGAAAAGTGATTAACATCCAGGGGAAACATGGTTCATGAAAATTACTGTTATCGGTACGGGTTATGTCGGCCTAGTCAGCGGCGCTTGTCTCGCCGAAGTTGGAAATGAAGTACTGTGTCTTGACCTAGATGCCTCTAAAATTCGCATTCTAAAAGAAGGCGGCATACCCATTCACGAGCCTGGCCTGCTTGAGATGGTGCAGCGCAATGTTGCGACAGGTCGTCTGCATTTCACTACCTCAATTGAGGAAAGTGTCAAATTTGGTCAAGTCCAGTTCATCGCTGTCGGTACGCCTCCTGACGAAGACGGCTCAGCCGACTTGCAATATGTCACGGCTGCGGCTCGCAATATTGGCAAGCACATGACCGAATACAAAGTGATTGTTGATAAAAGCACCGTACCGGTAGGAACCGCAGACAAAGTTAAAGCCGCGTTATCCGAAGAACTCAAAGCGCGCGGGGTAGACATCCCATACGCAGTCACTTCCAATCCTGAATTTCTCAAAGAGGGCGCAGCCGTTGAGGACTTTATGCGCCCTGACCGCATCGTAGTGGGGGCTGACGATGAGCGCGCCGTGAAACTAATGCGCGAAATATATGCTCCGTTTATTCGCAACCATGATCGTTTAGTGGTGATGGACATTCGCAGTGCGGAACTTACCAAATATGCTGCCAACTGCATGTTGGCAACGCGCATTTCTTTCATGAACGAACTGGCCAACTTGGCGGACAAACTGGGAGCCGACATTGAACAGGTGCGCCTTGGTATCGGTTCAGACCCGCGTATTGGCTACCATTTTCTTTACCCCGGCTGCGGTTACGGTGGTTCATGTTTCCCCAAAGATGTGCAAGCCTTGATTCGCACCGCCAATAGTATGGGGCAGCCGCTGAAAGTGCTTAACGCAGTTGAAGAGGCTAACGACGCACAGAAATACGTCTTGCTGGAAAAGATTAAACAGCGATTTGGTTCAGACCTTAAAGGGATGCACTTCACCCTGTGGGGACTCGCGTTTAAACCGAATACCGATGATATGCGTGAAGCATCCAGCCGAGTTGTGATTAAAGGACTGTGGGAAATGGGTGCAAGCATCACCGCCTACGATCCGGTGGCGATGGATGAGGCTAAGCGGATTTTTGGAAATGATGCGCGCTTAACTTACGCCGACTCTCCGCAAAAAGCACTTCATGATGCGGACGCTTTAATCATTGTCACCGAATGGAAAGAATTCCGCGCGCTCGATCTGGAGCAAATCAAACTCAACCTTAAGACCCCGATCATCTTTGATGGCAGAAACTTGTACGAACCCGCCAAGGTTGCCGCGATTGGAATGGAGTATTTCGCCATTGGCAGAAGAGCATAACGATATGAAGAGAATACTAGTAACAGGTGGTGCCGGTTTCCTGGGTTCGCACTTATGTGATCGTTTAATTGCAGCGGGCAACGACATCCTGTGCGTGGATAATTTTTATACTGGCAGCAAAGATAATGTCAGAGGCTTGCTGGAGCATCCAAAGTTTGAGCTGATGCGCCACGATGTTACTTTCCCCTTGTATGTGGAAGTAGACCAAATCTATAACTTGGCCTGTCCCGCTTCGCCAGTGCATTACCAATTTGATCCCGTGCAAACCACCAAAACTAGTGTGCATGGTGCGATCAATATGTTGGGGCTGGCTAAGCGCGTCAAAGCCAGAATTCTACAAGCATCGACTTCCGAAGTTTACGGTGACCCCGAAGTGCATCCGCAACCAGAAAAATATTGGGGCCGGGTCAATCCTATCGGCATACGCAGTTGTTACGATGAAGGCAAGCGCTGTGCCGAAACGCTGTTTTTTGATTACTGGCGACAGCATCAACTCCAGATTAAGGTGATGCGTATATTCAATACCTACGGCCCGCGTATGCATCCCAATGATGGTCGTGTGGTGAGTAACTTTATTGTGCAAGCGATTAAAGGTGAGCCAATAACCATCTACGGCGACGGCTCGCAAACCCGAAGCTTCTGCTATGTTGACGACTTGATCGAAGGCATGATCCGGCTGATGGCAAGCCCTGCTGACTTTACCGGCCCCGTCAATATTGGCAATCCCGGTGAGTTTTCGATGATTGAGCTGGCTGAATTGGTTCTCAAACAAGTCGGCGGCACATCCAAAATCACCTTCAAACCGCTGCCGCAAGATGATCCCAAACAAAGACAGCCGGATATTACTTTGGCCAAATCAAAACTAGCGTGGCAACCCAGCGTTACCCTTGAGGATGGCTTAAAAGAAACCATTGCCTATTTCAGAAAGCGCCTTCAGGAATGAGCGCTGCATCACTCCCTTCGCTTGTAGTGGTTACGCCGGTCTATGAGGATGTCGAGGCGGCGAGCAAGCTATTCCAAGAGTTGTTCAAAAATTTCGGTTCAAATGTGTATGTCGTCGCCGTGGACGACGGCTCGGTTAAGCAGCCGCTGGAAATATCGAGTCTGCTTTCAGCCAATTTGCCTGGGGTGGTAATCAATCTCAGAAGAAATGTCGGACACCAGCGTGCCATCGCGATTGGCTTGAACTATGCCGCCGATCATCTGCCCCAAGCGGAGAGAATCGTGATTATGGATTCCGACGGCGAAGACTTACCCGCTACGATTCAAGAACTCATTGCGCCGCTCGAATCAGCCGATATAGATGTCGTGGTTGCGCAAAGAAAAAGTCGCGTTGAGACGCTACGTTTCAGAGCTTTCTACGTTGTCTACAAGTGGTTGTTTATGCTGCTGGCCGGGAAAAAAATAAGTTTTGGAAATTTTATGGCGCTCAAACCGGAGGCCGTAAAAAGGCTGGTAGCCATGCAGGAACTTTGGATTCATGTCGCGGGCTGTGTATTAACTTCCAAGCTGCGGATGGCTACTTGCCCTTTGCATAGAGGCCCGCGCTATGCCGGTCAAAGCAAGATGAATTTTGTCGGTCTGGCTTTACATGGCTTTAAAGGTCTGATGGTATTTGCCGAAGATGTGCTGGTTCGCGTAGGTATTGCATGTGCATTTATTGCAGTGCTATCCATCCTTGCCAGCATTTCAGCAATCATTCTCAAGCTAAACAATATTGCGACACCGGGCTGGTTTTCTATCGCCTTGGGTATTTTATTGCTAGTATTTTTACAAACTGGCGCGTTGACTTTAATGACGCTGATGTTAACGGGTGTGGTCAGAGGAGGATCGGTCGCCACCATAAACTATAAAGATTTTGTTGCCGGGGTGGAGTTCTCAGATGCAAAACTCGGTAGTGCGCTAGAGGAAGAAGGCCAGAAATGAGTAGTTTTAAATATGAAGGTTCTGAGCTTGAGCTGTTCTCGAATGCCACCCATTGGAAAAGCTATTGGTTAAAGGAATTACAGCCATACTGCGGCACAAACATTTTGGATGTGGGCGCTGGCATTGGAGCCACAGCGCGAACCTTTCGCAATCATAAATGCGAGCGTTGGCTTGCTTTGGAACCGGATGAAAGTTTGGCTAGCCATATTAAGCAAGCCGTACAAGCAGGCGAATTCCAGCAAACTTTCAAAGTTCAGGTCGGCTCAAGCAAAGATCTCGATCACAATGAATTGTTCGACACTATTTTGTACATTGATGTACTTGAGCATATTGCAGAACACAAAGAAGAACTCACGCGGGTAGCGCAACACCTTTTACCCGGTGGTCGAATCATTATTTTGTCTCCCGCGCACCAATGGCTGTTTACTCCGTTCGATCAGTCCGTCGGTCATGTGCGCCGGTATAATCGCACCTCTTTGCTTGCCGCAAAACCTGACCATCTCACTATCGAACGTATTTTTTATCTCGACAGCGTAGGCATGATGGCGAGCCTCGGTAACCGTTTAGTACTCCGTTCCGCAATGCCCAATTTGGCGCAAATAAAAATTTGGGATGACTGGATGGTTCCCGCATCCAGAGTTGTGGATAAGTTGACTTTTAACCAAATTGGAAAATCTATTGTCGGGGTTTTTCAACTTCCCGCATGAGAGCGCAGGTTTGATTCGTGAGTGTATTTGCGCGTTACATAATAAATGGATTAACAGCCACTGCGGTACATTTTGCAGTTCTTACCTTTAACGTTGAGGTAGTGCATTTCAAATTTGTGGGGGGCGCAAATTTAGTCGCTGCGCTGGTAGCCTCTACGGTTGCATTTTTTGGTAATCGGCATTTCGTATTTAAAAAGTCGGATGAACCGATCAAAGAGCAGGCGGTAAAGTTTGGCGGACTTTACTTGGCAATGGCTTCTTTTCACGGTGTCAGCTTATTTCTTTGGAGTGATGTGTTTCACCTGGACTATCGCAACGGATTTATTTTAGTAACAGGGTTACAGGTTGCAATTGGATATATTGGCAATAAACTTTTGGTGTTTAAAGTATGAAACTTACACGGGCATTAATCGCATCATCAGCATTCATTATTCTGCTGGTATTAATCTATTATTTACATATCAGCCTTTTTAAAGTGGATGTTGTATTTTATAGCTCGATATTTGATGTCGTTCTATCCTCTGGCATTGCAACGCTCGGACTACTTACTCTCGGCTATTTTTCCAAATTTAACTCATTCGAAAAAACTCAGCTTATCGTCATATGGATGCTTTCCGGCTATATCCTCGCGATCTCTGTACCAACCGTAATTGATAGATCTTTGTCGTTCTATATTCTTGAAAAAATCCAGCAATACAATGGTGGAATCAAGCAAGCTGACTTCGAAGAACTATTTACCAAAGGATACGCGAAAGAGCATCGCTTGGTGGATGTACGACTTACCGAGCAACTCGCTTCTGGGACGGTGACTATTGAAAACGGTTGCGTCAAACTGACTGCGCGAGGTGAGGATTTAGCCAGCTTTAGCCGTTTCTTTAGACAGCATTTATTGCCCAAGCAAAGATTGCTAATGGGTAAATATTCTGATGTCTTAACCGACCCGTTCCGCGATGACGAAAAAAATTCTGCCTACAAATGCAACTAGCCATTGCCTTCAATAGCACTCATTAAGAGCGCCATCAAATTACATAGAAAGCTGTTTATGAAGAGCAATGCTACGATAGCTAGGATATTAAAACAGCCCGCAGGCGGATATGCCATATACCTCTATACAATTTTGGCAGGCTTAATCTCCGCATTATGGTTTTGGGGAGTTGCGAATCATGGCCTTGATGGACATCACCAGGGTTTTATGGCCAGACCTGCGGTTGATATATTTTCTGGACGAACTCTTTATGCAGAGTCATGGAGCTTTTATCAGCCTCTACCCCAATATCTTAACGCGCTCTCTTTGCTTATTTTTGGGGACAGAATAACTTCGCTTCAGTATATGACTGTAATAGGTTATTCGCTGTGCGGCATGGGCGTAGCTCTTCTTGCTCATCGCCTTGCTGGGTATCGCGCCGCGCTCCTTAGTGTTGCAGTGTTTCTTGCTTCATCGCCAGAAGTAGTTCAGTTTGTATCTGCAAAACTATCATCCCAGCCAATTTGGGCGATTGAAATAGTCATGCTGCCATGGCCATCGGTCTGGGCGCTCGCGTTCGGTTTGTTTGCTATGGTCGTCGGGATAAAAATTGTTGACGCGGAACAAGCTAAGGTTAGCGACTTTGTACTAATGGGAGTATTGATAGGGTTGACTGCTGCCTCGCGATTATTTTCTGGCGTGTTTCTTCTAGCTGCATTTATCGCGGTGGTTTTATTTTTACGTCGTCAAACAAAACTGCCACATCTACTGCTTCTAATATTTATTTCGTTCATCACGTTGCTAACTTTTTATCTCCCCTCTTTGATGGTTATGTCATTAAAAGAGCTTTGGTCTATGCAAATAGGCGAGGCCTCATCGTTTGCAATTAAAGGTAATGGTTTGGGGGCGGTAGTACTGACATATTTATCTTACTTTACCGATCCGATTAAAATTGGCAGCACTCTTTTCGTAGCCGTGCTACTCATTGCCGCCGGATACACAAAAACGCTGCGCACCTTTTCACTAACGACCTTCAATACCTTAGTCTGCGCTTTTGTTATAAACGTTGTGTTTGCGGTTTTAATTCATCGAGAATCAGTTTGGGTTCAGTTTTCAAGCGTCTATTCAAAGCACGCTCTTTGGACTATAGCGCTAGCATTTTTAACCGGGTTTTCTATTTGGCACTCTCGTCAAATGGGAGCGCCTAAAAAATGGCGCATCCTCGCAGTTGCAGGAAGCATTGCCGTGGCATTGATGCTGTTTAAGATAATTGGCTACCAAAATCTAAGTTATAAAGTAATCAGCGAATTGCAAGTTGTCTGGCCGGGTATTTTACTCGCGTTAAGTGCACTCACCATATTTATGCTTATTTATACCGTTGTTGCCGATGGTCGTGCCTTTGCAGACAATATTGACAAAGGAGTGCTTGCAGCGATAGCTCTTGGAATCCCCGCCCTCAGTCAGCTTTTCCCCGTATGTGAAGCCCGACATATTTTCTGGTCATGCATCCCGCTGGCAACCGTCGCTGTCTCACTTGCTGTTAGGCCACTACTCTCGTCGCGTGTCGGTCAGTTCAACACTTTCGTCTTGGCAATGATGCTCATAGTGCCATTTTCGACCACGGCTATTGGCTACTACGAGCGCCAAGCGACACCGAGAGTTAAGATAAATTCCGGTACGTTTCTCGATGGCATGATGATTACCCCAGAATTTAATAGTTGGCTGACACCGCTTTTGGAATCTATTCAGCACTACGAAAATATACATCCCAACACTCCAATTATTTTTCTAGGCCACCATAATGCCTTTGGTTTGGCGGCTCAAAACAAAGCAGTTCCCAACCGCTACGCGCTAAAACAATTTAACTATGGGGATCCCCAAGAGGTTATCCCCTTTCAACAATTTATAAGCGCCTACAAACCCATCCTATGGCTCGAAGGCTCATTTGCAGCGCAATCCAATGATAGAAAGCTGCTTCCTGATAGTTACTGCATTATTGCAACCATGCCGCTCAATAAAAATATCAATCCATTTGACAGCGTAATTCTTGCTCCCTGTCATCTGGATACTGAATCGCCGCTAGCACTGCGAAAATAAATCCACAAAAAATTCAAAACCACACCATGAAAACACTAGATTCATTTACCAACAGTTTTTTCGAATTATTGAAAAAACCAATCACACTTCCCTATTTGGGAATTTTCATTGTGTTGGTATCTACATTCAACATTTTTCAAAGTGGAGATGACCAAGCGCTACTTAAAGGATTGACTCATGCCTTTGCTTGTCTTGCAGACTCACCCATTAAGTTACCTTGTGGCGTAGAAGTAGTGCATTTCCCAATTTTTCAGTATCTGGTTGCCACCCCATTCAAAATTATTGGGCTTAGTGATGCTTCGATAATACAAATATTTGCCGGGATGAGTGTAGCTTGGACTTTGATTGCAGGGGCTGCATTTTGGCGAGCAGGTTATATATCCGCTGCACAGCGTGGTGGTCACTTGAGTCTACTTGTGCTTCTCAGTGGTTATTTATTGTTTTACATGACATCATCTTTTAATGAGGCAGCGTCTTTCGCCCTCATGGCTTTGTTAGTGCTATCCGTTATCGATCAATGGCGAATTATTTTTGTCTGTCTTATCGCTTTCGCATGCACCCTGACGAAAGAAATTGCATTCCCGTTTGTGTTGTACTTTATGTTCCTTGCGTTTATGGCAAGAGAGATAAAGCTTGATCCGACTGTAACTCTGCTTCGCCGCATTGCTCAATTCTTAGTCCAATACAAATTCGTCATGGCCAGCGTACTGGCGGGAATTGCGATTAATATTTCTTTCAATTATTTTCGATTTGGCACGTACAAAAATCTTAGTCTTCTCGCACCCGATCTCTTCACCCCTTGGGAGTATGTTCCCGAGTTTTTTGTGGATTTGTTTATCTCACCTGCTGGCGGGCTAATATTTATTTGGTTATCGCTTTGCGTACTACTTATTGCTCCTTTGATGTTTCTGATCCGCAATCGCTTAGAAATGCTAATTATGGGCGCAGCAATACTTGGGTTAATTGGAGCCAATCTTGGTTTCGCAAGATGGTGGTCGTCTTTTGGCTGGAATGCTTGGGGGCCTAGATTAACCCTGCCAGTTTTAGGAGCAATCGCTATTCTTGCTGTATACATAGTTATACCCTATGTAATCGAATACTTTCAGCGTGTACGCACAAAAAAATGGGGGTACATTATTTTCATTTTGATTGCGGTTTCATCACTTCCCAATGTGGCGGTGAGGATGGACTCATCTATTTTCTTCCAAAGAATGTTTGGGCCTCCAATAGTAAAAGCCGAATCTGAGAAAAAAATAATTGCGCATGCACACCCTTACCAAGAAATTGCATCTGAAGCTTACTCAAGAAATATAATCATTCCAACCACATTTGAAATTGCACTAAAAAAGTGGTTCACATTACTGCTCTGGCTTCTCTCTCTTTATTATGTAAATCGACAAATATTTACCATTGACCGTGAGTCAAATAAGTCGGTTTCAACTAACGCAATATATTCAATCTGCAATTCTTTATATACTAAATTCAGAGCCGTAAGTGCTAATTTCCCCCGTCAAATTACTATCACTTTTTTCGCATTGTTGTTGCTGATTGGTTACACATTTAATACGCTAACCTTAAATATTGTAAGCACATATAACGTACTTACATCTCGTGCAACCTGCCCAACATGCTTTTATCTCCTAGAGAAAATTAATCTGGTTGGTCCAAAAGCTGAATATCAGAATATTCCTCCGCATCCAGACTTAGTAAAAAACCTAACTACTTTTCCGGCAACTCTTCCTTTGGTTGAAATTCAAATTGAATTAAAGGAAGCCAAAGTTTTGGATTCA
>JAGVIV010000170.1 GCA_020055845.1 Betaproteobacteria bacterium | reverse complement strand
CTTCTGTTGTAGATGGACTTCCATTGTCTGACGTACATGTTGCGCGCATTGACACCCTGCCTGCGCTCAAAGTTAAGCTGGATATCGAGCGCGCACCAAAACAAAAATGGCTGCTCTACAGCAATAAGCCAGAACCTGAACTTGCCCAAGACTGGCTGCTGGATATTCGCCTGCGCAGCAAGTCATTCAGCGCGGATGCCGCCTCCATTCTGCTGGAAGACTTGGGGCTGACATCGCAGACATTGCGTGCGCATCTGAAACTTCGCGCCAAGTTCCTGCGTGCTAAAGACCGTGTTGAAAAACTGAAACGACTGGTGGTGCCAACCGATACGGCAGAGGATATCGACCGCAAGATGCTGGCGGTGTTGGCACGAGCAGATCAGCCAGAATTGACGGCGGTATTATTTCGCCTGTTTTCAGGTTTGGTTGCGGAGGGGATGGCTGACTTGAATGCCGAGACCCGGCAATGGCAGGAGATTCAGAGCAATGAATTGGAATCGGCTTTCTGGGAAAATGTTGAGCGAGAGTTCGGCTACGCCCAGTCAGCGCCTTTGTTGTCAGACTTTTTGATTCATTTGCTGGTGACGGATTTCGCACGTTCACTGTCCGGCAATTGCCCCGGTCAACTCGCCCATTTCGTTTTACCCAATAAAACACTGGCGGCAAATGCGGCGGTATTCGTTGCCCGGTGGCGTTCAGATATGGCGCACTTTGCCAGTTACAACGCCTTGTCTGAGCAGATAGCCAGGGAGCTGGATATTGCCGGTATGTTGGGCAGTTTGTCCGGTGCGGCTCTCTCTGAGGTGATGACCTTTGCGGTCGTTGAGCAGCGCATCATCAAACAGATCAAGGATCAAATTATTGCGGCATCCGGTGCCGAATCGAATGCAGTACGCTCGTTGATTGCGCGCCGTCGTGATGGTCATTGGGCAAACCGTTTGCTGGCTCAGGATAATGATGTCACTCGCGCATTGGCTGCGAGCTATGATGCGTTGGAGGCGGCTTACAGCTTCTTTGAGTTAAAAGCGGCACATGATGCAGGTTTTAGCTTTGCCAATGCAGCCGACGGTTTAGCTGCGTATCAAGCCGAGATATTCCGGTTTGACCAGCTGTATCGCCAGTTTAACTTTGCCGCTGCGGCTGTTGAACCGATGGGCTGGGCGGTGTTGCATGAGTTGATTGAGCGTATCGAAAGCGCCTACTCCGGCTGGTTCATCCCGCAATTAACTTCCGCATGGAGCAAAGTGCTGGAAGGTGACAGCGGTCTGCTGAGGACGTGGAAAGTCGATAACTTGATCAATCAGCCCGATTTCTATGTAAAGCATGTGAAGCCGATACTGGATGGTGGAGGAAAGCGGGTGTTTGTGGTGATTTCGGATGCATTCCGATATGAAGCCGCCGAGGAGTTGACGAGGATTATCAATAGCCGTAACCGTCTGAAGGCATCCCTGTCCGCCATGCTCGGCGTGTTGCCCAGTTACACCGCGCTGGGTATGGCATCGCTGCTGCCTCACTCCAAATTGGCGTACAAGCTAAATGGCAATTACGACTTGAGTGCGGATGGCGCTGTGGTTTCGACCAGCGAGCAGCGCAGCACTCATCTTGAGCAGTATGGCGGCGTGGCAATCAAAGCCGATGATTTGATGGCGCTGGGTAAAGACAAGGGGCGTGAATTCGTTCGTGATAAGCAAGTGGTGTACATCTATCACGACCTGATTGACATGATCGGTGATAAACAAGCATCCGAGACCAAGACCTTTGCAGCGGTCAATGATGCGCTGGAGGAGTTGGGGCGACTGGCGACTTTTATCATCAACAGCCTGAATGGTTCGGTTGTCTTACTGACGGCAGATCACGGCTTTATGTATCAGGAGTCAGCGCTTGATGTGGCAGATAAATCAACGCTGGATGAAAAGCCCGCTGGCATATTGAAAGCCAAAAAACGCTATTTGATTGGACAAGGCATCGGTGTCAGCCCCAAAGCCTGGTGCGGCAATACTTCGGTTACGGCGGGAACTGAGGCGGGTGAGGGCAGTATGGACTTCTGGTTGCCCAAGGGCGCGGCGCGTTTCCATTTCGCGGGTGGTGCGCGATTTGTGCATGGCAGTGCGATGCCGCAGGAAGTGGTTGTGCCGGT